>HE613570.1 GCA_000283635.1 Streptococcus macedonicus ACA-DC 198 | reverse complement strand
AGAAAGTTACTCCTTTGTGAGTGATTTTAAGTAGGCATAGAGAAGTCATTTCGTCGTGAATTTTCTCTATGCTTTTATTATATCATAATATAGCAAGGTTATCTAGTTTTTTCTTGCTATATACACAGTTTTTTCTTGCTATATACACAGTTTTTTCTTGCTATATACACAGTTTTTTCTTGCTATAAAAATCTGCATAGCCTTACTATTGCTGACTTTTTGGGCACGCAAAAGAATAAAAGATTAAAATATATAAGATAAATATATAATAGGCTTCGCCTATTTTTTATTTTTTTCAAAAATTTAAAACCAAAGGTCAAAATCATCCAAAAAAAGAAACAGACTGCTCAAGTTTTATATTGAGCAGTCTGTTTCTTTAAATCGTGTTTATACGTGTTTATAGATCTTCTGTTTTAATTTCGTAATAGCCCTCGTAATAATAACTCGCATCAATTCCTTTAAAGAATTGTTCTTTTCCTAAATCATCGGTTAATGCCTTTTGAATCAAATATTTTAATTCATTGGTGCTGACTGTACTACGGATCATGGCATTTAAATATTCATCCTTATCAATTTGATTCCAATCGACGATTTTGTGTAGTTTATTTTTAAGAATTAAATCCAACCAGATACGAGTGGCTCGTCCATTGCCTTCCCTAAAAGGATGCGCCACATTCATATCCGAATACTTATCAATAATTTCATCAAATGTTTCTTGAGGTAATTTATCAATATATTCAAGTGTTTGCGCTAAAAAAATACGTGGCGCAAATTGAAAGTTTCCTTTCGCAATATTCACTTCTCGAATTTTTCCCGCAAAGTCGTAAATATCTTGGAATAAAAACTGATGAATATCAGATAAACCTTGAAACGTCCCAATTGCCAGATCCTCTATTTTGCCAGACTCAAACAATTCTTTGGCTCTTTTTTTCGTTAATAACTCTTCTTGTTTAGCTAATTCTGCTGAATTGGTTAAGCCTAATTTATTTTCTAAAACCACAGGATTACCTCACTCTCTATTTTTTCGGAAAGATTCTTTTAAAGATTTTTGGACGTTGATCTAACCAAGTCGTTGAAGCTTCATACATCAATCGAAAACTGCCATAGATTCCAGCACCGATTAATCCAAATCCACCTAATCCAAGAACGACTGCCCCATAAGGATGTTTAGGCTGTATCTCAATCACAGTATCATACAAAATATGTAAACCCCAACCATCCCAGATACCTTTATAAATCCATCGTCCGATGAGAATACCGACAACTAAGAAACAGAACAGGCAGACAATGTTCGCAATCAGAATACCGTAACGTTCGACAATCTCACGTTTGCGATCTGCTTTTATCTGCTCTTTTTGTTCATTCAGTTCTTTTTTCAAAGCGAGTAATGCTTGTTTTTCAACTTGAATGTCTTTCAGTATGGTCGCTTTTAAGTTTTCTGCCTCTAAACGATGGAGTTGTTCTTGAATGGCAGACTCCATTTTTTGATTCGCAACAGCTTCTATTTTTTCTTGGTAGTCCCGAAAGTCTTTATTAACTTCTTGACGGACTAAGCGGTATAGTTCTGGAACGTTACTGAAATCAATTTTGCCATTTTTATAAGCATTTAATACTTGAACAACGAGTTGTTCATCTTTATTCATCGACTCATCCCCCGATCATGATCTTTTGTTGGTTTCTTTTCGGACTGTACGTCTCTATTCGCTTGTTTTTCTAGGCTTTTCTGTTGTTCTTGCTCGTAATTTTTCATGTCCTTTGAAAAGCGACGTTCAAAATCATCGAGGATTTTCTCTTTTGTTTGCTTTAATTTTCTTGTAACGCGTTGAGTAAGTTCTGGTACTCGTCCTGCAAACTGTTTGATTGTGTCAATAAATCGATTAATTGTTGATTCTCGCTTGAGAGCTTCTGATTTTCTTGGTTCAATTGCTTGTTCAAGGCTAACAATTTCTGATTCTCTTTGTTGAGTGTCTCGCTCAAGCGGAGTAAGCGCTGGTTCTCGTTGTTCAACAGCGCTAAATTCGTTTTGTTTTGTTCTCTTTTCCAACTCATGTAAAATGGTCTCCCTTCCAAAATCAGAACCCAATCGGGTCTCTCGTGCTCGTCTTTGCTTATTATTGGCGTCTAAAAAGGCGTATGAGAACGTTTGGCCTCTTTCTGATAGAATTACACCATTATCGGATAAACGCTCTTTAAACGTCTCATATGAGCTCACAGAGACATCTTGAAGCGATTTATTGATTCTTTCTCTCAAATCATCCATGTAAGAATACTCATTTTTGGCGATTAGTTCTTTTTCTGTCTCTGTTTGGCGCTCTTTTGGTGGCTCTAAAATGTGCCAGTTTTCTCGAGAAGCGAGTCGATCATTCATTTCTCGTGCTCGTTGAACGCTTTCTCCTTTTTGTTCTCTTAATTTCTTTCCTGTCTCTAAATTGACTTTATTGACAATGATGTGGTTGTGTAAGACGTGATTTTTTCCGTCTAAATGCGTATACACAGCACTTTGATGGTTAGGATAGAGATTTTCTGCTAATTCAACGCCTAAATCATTGGCTTTTTGCCAGTCTTTTTGAACTTTCGGATTCAGTTCATCTAAGGCGAAAGATTGGGTAATACGCAAGACTTGATTGGATTCTTTGGTTTGGTTATGAAGTTGTCGAATGACATCAAATTGTTCTTTGGCAATAAAGGGATCAATCCCGTTGGTTCCACCCACGGCAACTGCCCGACAATTTGTCAGCTCCACAGGACGTTCCAATTGATGGTCTTGTAGCCACTGTTCAGTTTTTTCATGCATGGGTCTGTTTTGACCTAAAGCATAATTAAGGGCGCTCGCTGCACTTGCGCCATTGCTTATTTTTGCAATTGTTGCCATAACTCTTGATACCCCTTTTGAGCTTGAGCGAGTACTCCGTATGTATAGCGTAAAGCCTCGACCAACTCTTTATCTTGGTTGTCCATCCGATCGAATTGATTGAGTTTCTTGGCAATTTGATTTAAATTCGTTCCTTGTTTTGAGAGTTCTAACAATAAAGATTTCGCTTGGTCATGTTCGAGATACGGTTTTTTTAAATGAGATTTTTGTGCTAATTTTTTCGCATAGAGATTCGGAGAGAGTCCATATGTTTCTCCTGAAATTTTCAGCTTATTGTATTGTTCTTCAGATAATCTAAATTGAATGTACTTTGTTTGATTTTGTGATACTTCTTTCTGATCCATAAATAGCCTCCTCAAAGATAAAATGCCCCAGCGCTCATTCCTCAATCGCCCTTTGTCATTGATTTTGTAATAAGCATTGCGCCCTATTCGGTTACAATCATTATAACAAAATAGACCATATAAAACCATAAATACTGCAAGCTATCACATTGTAATACAAAGCACTTCGTTCTTGTATTACAATGTGGCTTGAAAAGGGGGAAGTTTCACTTTCCCCTTTTATCCCCTTTGGATTGTGTCGATTTGCTTTACGCAAACGCCAAATGCCCATTTGATAAAAATAAAATGGGCAAAAGATCTTTCTTTTTGTCATACAAAAAGAAGAAAAAAAAGAGACGATTTTCTTCTTCCGAAATCGTCCCTCTTTTTTCTAAAACCATGGATGAACGAACAAAAAATCTCTCGTATTTTGTTTGTTCATCCACTAAAAATATGCGAACAGTATGGCTTCATTCAATCCTGTTCTTATAAGTCAAAAGCATCGAATCGTCCTCGGACGATTCAACAAAAAAAGTAGTCGTTTTTGGACGACTACTAAGTTCTAAACATTCATTACCCAAAATCAATTTGGTCTAACATCGTTTCTCGACTAGCTTGATCTAATCCAAGATACGTTAAGGTCATGGCTTCACTTGAATGGTTTAATAAATGCATCACTAAACCAATATTATAGTTTGACTGGGTATAGACCCGATAAGCGCCTGTTTTACGCATGGTATGCGTTCCTAGATAGTTGATTCCTAAAAGATCACCAACTCGTGCCATAATCTTATAAAACTGTTTCTCGGTAATAGGACGATCAGGACGAGAAGTTGAAGGAAATAACCACTCTGAATTCATGTTTTGTTGGATGAGCCATGCATGATAAAGCATTAAATCTTGTTGGACAGGTTTTAAATATAACGTATTTCCCTTACCTGTTTTTTGATCATGAATAAATGCAGTTTGTTTGACTGTTCCATCAAGATTAAAGACATCTGTTTTCTTTAATTTCATGACATCACTTACTCTTAACAAGGTCGCTTTCCCAACTTGGAAAATTGTATAGTTGCGACGACCAGCACGAAAATGGAGCTATACTATAAAAGTGGACAGAAAATTGGGTGTTATAATCTGTCTATTAAGACACAAAAATGAAAGGACTTTTATGTCAGTTTTTAAACGTTACAACGAGGATTTCAAACAATCGCTTGTTAATCTCTATCAAACTGGTAAAACACAAACTGAACTCTGTAAAGATTATGGGGTATCTTCTTCTGCACTTGCAAAATGGATTAAGCAGTACTCTCAAGTGCGTCTTGAAGATAATACGGTGTTGACTGCTAAACAGATTCAAAAATTACAAAAAAGGAATGCCCAACTAGAGGAAGAAAATCTGATCTTAAAAAAAGCGAGTGCCATATTCATGCAAAACTCCAAGTAAGATTGAAAGCCATCTATAGACTCAGATTTGAACACACGACAGTTATGCTCTGTCGTGTTTTACATGTCAATCGTTCCACCTACTATAACTTCATAAATAAGAATCCTTCGAAGCGTGAAGTAGAAAATCAACGTTTGAGAAAATCACTCCTTGAGATTTATATGAAAGCCAAGAAAAGAATTGGAACGAGAGCTTTTAAAATCATTCTTCTGCGTGATTATGGCGTTAATATTTCTTAAGGCCGTATCTTAAGACTTCTCAAGTCTATGACACTCCCTAAAATGTCAACCATCAAACCTCGTTTTAAATCAAAGAAAGCTCCTGTATTTTCTTCTGATAATCTGCTTAAACAAGAATTTAACCCGAACTCCCCAAATCAAGTTTGGACAACAGATTTCACTTATATCTCTATAGGACCTAAACGACATGTTTATCTCTGTGCTATTCTTGACCTCTACTCAAGGAAATGTATTGCGTGGAAAGTAAGTGATAGGATTGATGCCAAACTCGCCTGTGACACCTTAGAGATAGCTATAAATAAGAGGAAGCCTAAGGAACCAATTATCTTTCATTCGGACCAAGGAAGCCAATTTAAATCAGCTTCCTTTAGAAAGTTATTAGATGAGTATCAATTGCTTGCTTCTTACTCCAAGCCTGGATATCCTTATGATAATGCCGTCACTGAGGTCTTTTTCAAGTATCTTAAACAACGAGAAATTAATCGCAGAACTTATCACTCCATTTAAGAAGTTCAACTCTCTTGCTTTGAATACATCGAACAATTTTATAACAATTATAATCCTCATTCCGCCAACAAGGGTTTAACTCCAAATCAGAAAGAAGAAAATTATTTTAAGAAAATATAGCTCATTTTGTGTCTAAATATTTGACATTGGTCCAGTGTACAATTGATTCATTCCGATACAAATGAAATGAAGGCAAATAATATTAAATTAGGCGATGTTTATTTTTTTTTTAGGTTTGCCTAATATTTTGCTTTAATTTTATAAAAAAGAGGTGTATACTTATAATATTCTTAAAGGAAGGTGGAAATATTTTGAAAGATACAACAAGTCAGTCTGGTAAAGAGTACAAACCTCGATTAATTCAGCATGCGAATGGTCCCTCTTTAGAGGAAATTAACGGAACTGTCAGGGTACCCAAAGGCAAAGGCTTTTGGAAAACCCTGTTCGCCTATTCTGGACCGGGAGCATTAGTTGCTGTGGGATATATGGATCCAGGCAACTGGTCTACTTCGATTACGGGTGGGCAAAACTTCCAGTATTTATTAATGTCGGTCATTTTAATGTCTAGTTTAATTGCAATGCTATTACAATATATGGCTGCTAAATTGGGAATTGTTAGTCAAATGGATTTAGCTCAAGCAATTCGAGCGAGAACGAGTAAAAAACTAGGAATCATTTTATGGATTTTAACGGAATTAGCGATTATGGCAACAGATATTGCGGAAGTAATTGGCGCATCAATTGCTCTTTATTTACTTTTTAATATTCCGCTTGTCGTCGCAGTCTTTATTACGGTATTTGATGTTTTATTATTATTGTTGTTAACGAAAGTTGGTTTTAGAAAAATTGAAGCAATAGTTGTCTGTTTGATTTTTGTAATTCTTTTTGTGTTTGTTTATCAAGTAGCGTTGTCTGATCCTAATTGGGGGGATGTACTTAAAGGATTGGTTCCGACTGGTGAAACGTTCTCCTCTACACATTCAATTGGTGGTCAAACGCCTTTAACTGGTGCATTAGGAATTATTGGTGCAACCGTTATGCCTCATAATTTATATCTACATTCGGCTGTGTCTCAGACTCGAAAGATAAATCGTACGGATGAAGATGAAATCGCCAATGCTGTACGATTTTCAACATGGGATTCTAACATTCAATTGACTCTCGCTTTTTTTGTTAACTCCTTATTGCTCATAATGGGAGTTGCTGTTTTTAAAACAGGGGCAGTGAAAGATCCATCATTCTTTGGGTTGTATGAGGCTTTATCAAATTCGGATACATTGAGTAACGGAATTTTAATCACCGTTGCAAAATCAGGTCTTCTTTCTACATTATTCGCAGTCGCGTTACTAGCTTCTGGACAAAATTCAACGATTACCGGAACTTTAACTGGACAAGTAATTATGGAGGGATTCATTCATATGAGAATGCCAATTTGGCTAAGACGTTTAATTACGCGTTTGATTTCAGTTATCCCAGTGTTAATCTGTGTAATTATTACAAGCAGGCAAGGAACGATTCGGGAGCACACAGCGTTAAATACACTAATGAATAATTCACAAGTCTTCTTAGCTTTTGCGTTACCATTTTCGATGGTACCATTATTAATGATGACCAATAGTGAGGTGGAAATGGGAAGCCGGTTTAAAAATTCGATAGTTATTCGGATACTAGGATGGGGTTCAGTAATTGGATTGACATATTTAAATTTGATTGGATTGCCCGGCCAAATTGAAGGTTTTTTTGGTGAAAAGGTGACATCAAGCCAACTTGTACTAGCTGATTCTATTGCCTATGTCATTATCGTCGCAGTATTACTACTGTTAGCGTGGACAATTATTGAACTGTATAAAGGAAATAAAAAATATAATCAATTAATTAATGAAAGGTAAGATGCACTATGGAAGGATTTGATGAATTTAAAAATATTTTAGTTGGGGTAGATGAATCAGAAGGAGCTCAAAAAGCCTTTCAATATGCTGTAAAGCAAGCGAGTAAAACTGGAGCCGCATTACTGATTGCCTCAATTTTAGAAATTGAAGAGTTGAATGTTTATGAAGCGTTAGACCCTGAGTACTTGAGCCAGAAACGAAGTCAATTGTTACTTAATTTGAAAAAGTACAAACAATATGCAGAAAATAGCGGTGTAAAAAACATTCAGCTGTACAGTGGAGAAGGTGATCCGGCCGAGGAAATTACTAAGACGATTTTGCCAGCAACATCTGCAGATATCTTAATCATTGGATCGCGATCAATGCATGGAATTAAAGGATATTTTGGTTCGCATGCTACTTATATGGTTAAAAATTCTCCAATCTCAATTACAGTTATTAAGTAAATATTGCAGATAATATGTATTTGGGTCAATATCTTGGACAAATTGGTTCTGTTGCGAAGTTTGAAAATCAAACGCGCCCTCTCTGAACTCCAAATATCTTAGGCTGTTATTCCCATTAATACCTTGATTTCAGTAGACACCGAAAAGCCGAAGAGCGGTCCATTTCTTCGGTTCTTTTTATATATTCCTCGAAGGGTCTCCATGCCCTTAATCGTGGAAGAGACTGTACGGAGACTTTGATAAAATTTATTTCGTCGTTTAATAGGTCGATGGTCTTGTTCTATTAAATTGTTAAGATACTTCACAGTTCGGTGCTCTGTCTTAGTATATAAACCCACACTCTGTAACTTTCTAAAGGCGGAGCCAAGAGAAGGTGCTTTATCGGTCACAATTGCTTTCGGCTCACCAAACTGTTTATGGAGTCGTTTTAAGAAAGCATAGGCTGCTTGCGTATCCCGTTTCTTTCGTAACCAGATATCTAAGGTTAAGCCGTCCGCATCAATTGCACGATAAAGATAATGCCAACGTCCCTTAATTTTGATATAGGTTTCGTCCATTTTCTATGAATAGAAGGATTGTCTATTTTTCTTCTTCCTAAGATAATAGAGGACTTTGCTGTACTCTTTCACCCAACGATAAATCTTATTATGACAAACATTTATTCCACGATCATATAACAATTCCTGAACTTCACGATAGCTTAGATTGTAACGCAGGTAGTAACCAACAGCGACAATGATGACGTCTTGTTGGAATTATTTGCCTTTAAAATGATTCATCTCTCAAGCCTCACTAACCTTTTTTCTTACATTTTACAATAAATACAGGAAATTAAAAAACTTCGCAACAGAACCATTAAATTTATTGTTAGTAGACTATTATCCAAAATCAATTTGATCGAGCATAGTTTCTCGACTAGCTTGATCTAAACCAAGATAGGTTAAGGTCATGGCTTCGCTTGAATGGTTTAATAAATGCATGACTAACCCAATGTTATAGTTTGATTGCGTATAAACACGATACGCACCTGTTTTACGCATGGTATGCGTTCCTAGATAGTTAATTCCTAAAAGATCACCAACTCGTGCCATAATCTTATAAAACTGTTTCTCCGTGATATGACGGTCAGGACGAGCAGTTGAAGGAAATAGCCACTCGGAATTCAGATTTTGTTGGACCAGCCAATCATGATACATCAATAAATCTTGTTGGACAGGTTTTAAATACAAAGTATTCGCTTTACCTGTCTTTTGATCATGAATGAAAGCAGTCTGTTTTACTGTTCCGTCAGGATTGAATACGTCTGATTTCTTTAGCTTCATGACGTCACTCACACGTAGAAGCGTTGCTTTTCCAACTTGGAAGATCGTATAGTTACGACGTCCAGAACGAAAGCTATCAAGTAAGGTGTCTTGAACCATTTTTAAGATATTTGAATCTTTGATGGGTAGAACGATTTGTTGAACCATATTAGTACTCCTCCTTTAACTTAATATATGACTAATCCAATCAGCAACGTAAGTTTCGGTGAAAGCTGCGATAGCAATTAATGGGAGAACATATTTAATATAAGGGCTTAATAATAATTTTAACTCTTTCAATAGATTTGTATCGGCACTTTTTTTCTTAGATATTTTGTATCTAATCCATTTATTAAATTGATCCAAAGCTACCATCCATACGCAAAATGCGAAGACCTCAAATAACATATGAGGGAGCGAGGAGATTAAAATAACGAATCCTTTTGCCAACGAATATCTAAAAACTATACCAAATAATATTCCAGGTAGTATGACTGTAAAAAGTGGCTGAATCCAATATAAAAATCGGATAGGTATAATTGATAAAATTAACATACCTATCGGGACTTTAAACCCATTATTAAAAATATACGCAACTACTAATTGTAATCCTGATTTTTGTGATACGGATTTTGGGACATTGCTTGATACAGAATTTAATGTATCTGATAAATTAGGATTGATAATATAGGTTATTACAGCTGAAATAACAATAACAACCATCAAGATCCCTAAATATTTAATGGGTTTAAAAAATCTATTCATTAGTCTACTCCTTTTAGGGTTATTATATCATTAAAATAAATAAACAGCCCCTTTAATCTGACAGTTAGATTAAAGGGGCTGTTTTAATAGTTTTTTATAGGGGTTATTAAGATATTATAGCCCCTTAATTATTCTTATGAATAGGAATCCAAATTTCTGTTATATGATTTTCTGACATTGGGTTAAGATCAAGTGGGTAAGATTCAAAATCCGGAGCCTTTTTTTGAGTGTAAGTGGTACTTGGAAAGAAAGATTTATAAATATCTTGATACGTTTGATGAATAGCTTCAGGGACTTTACCGACAGCTTTAAATACTGCCCAGTCAGAAGCAGGAAGTGTAATTGTTTCTAGCTTATCAGCAGTTGTTTTTTCATCAGTGTAGACTCCAATAAAATAATCATACGCCTCACCTTCTCGAGGTAAACAAATACCTAAAATAGTATTAGGTGAGTGCTCTGATTTTTCATTAATTACTTGATTAAATAAATCAGATTCATTAAATCTATCCCAAAACTTAGGAATGCTAGCTTGTCCGACTGTGATATTAGGATAACTTTCTTTAATACCCGTGATCATCATTTCTGGTTTGTTTGTAATTAAATAATTCATTTGAATGCCTCCTTTTATTTGGACACGAATAGACAACTTAGGGAAAATAGTTAACTCATGTTGTTCTTTACGTGCCTTAGAAGGAGAGATATTGAAAAGTTGTTGAAAGCTTCTGCTATAACTTTCTGATGAACTGTAACCATATTTAAAAGCAATATCGATTATTTTTTCATCGGTTTCTCTTAAATCATATAGTGATTTAGAGAGACGTCTTTTTCTGATATAATCACCTAAAGTTAAACCAGAAAGAACTGAAAAAATCTTTTGAAAATTATACTCAGAAACTCTAGCAAGTTGCTCTATTTTTTTCATATCGATGTTATCTTCTAAGTGTTCCTCAATGTAATTAATAATAGCAGAAAATTCATTCATCTATTTCTCCCTCTCTTCTTCTTGATACTATCATAATCAATTTTTTTTAAACAAACTGGATAAATTTTGGCAAAAATTGTTAGATATTCCCCATGGGGCTAGTAGTTGATTTTAGAAACGATCCAAAGAATATTTCACTATAATGTTCTTATGCTTTAGACTGTTCTATCTTTTTAAAAGACTTTCTATTTCCAAAATTGATACCATTTTTTAGATTTTTCTTGTGCTAATTCTTGGTCTTTTTCTTTCAGCTGTTCCTGCAAATTTTCCAACTTCTCTTTAAGAGCGTTCACTTCATCTTTATATTGATTGTCTAAGTGTTTGAATTCTGTTTCCTGTGAGGGCATTTTGAGGGCTTTTAGACTGTCATTTTCCGCCTTGTATTCTTCCAGTAGCTTTTTATCCTGCAAAGCTAGGCGTTGTTGTTGGTCTAAGAGATTTTGCATTTGCGATATTTGGCTATCTTTATTTTCTAGTTGCTTATCTTTAACAAATAACTGTTGTTCTAGTATTTTAACTACAGATAAATCACCAGTTGTGGGGTTACTAGTATCGGTTACCTTGTCGTTACCAGTTGCGTTACTAGTGGTAAAGTGTTGTTTTAACAACATATATCCAGTATAGGTTACTACTAAAGTTTTCACTCCGTTACTAGTAACGGTTTCCACATGGTTTGCTCTAAATTCTTCGGTTAATCTTTTCCTGACAGCTTGTTTCGATACGTTAAATTCGTCTGCAAGTTCTTTTATGGTTTTTAAATCTTCACTCATGCTTTACCCTCTATTTTTTTCAATAGGTCTGCCATATTTTCTATCTCACTTCCTCTAACTGTTGGGAGGTATTGTTCAATCGCTTTTTTAAGGTATTTAGCAATATTCCGTTTTGAATAAGCTTCTTGCTTACTAGCAACATATGAGAGATGGTCTTGAACTGCTTTTATTCCATGTAAGTCTTTCAACTCATCATAGAGAGGATAAACATGTTGCTGTAAGCCTGCCATAATTGCTGTATCTGTCATTTCATAAGAATTTAGAAGCATATTATCGAGTAATAGCTTAGTATATTTATTTTTCATTGCTTCAATAGCTAGCATATCTTCTGTTTCTTCTTTCTTTGCTTGTTCTGCTTGATACATTTTATCATTGAGTTTGTAGCTATTATCGTCTGCACACCGTTTCTTCTCGATATGAAAGACAATAGAGTCAATGCTCCGTCCTTTTTTGATTTTGTCATAAGTCACGTTAAAAGACGTATGGGCGTTGATTTCTTCCAACGGTTTTTTTAATATCCATGTTTCTAAACTCTGAAACCGTTCATAATCATTTACAGTATCAGTCATGATACGCAATTCTTTAATTGAAATAGACGGATTTTGGTAGCTTTCTACTTGTTCGGCTCGCCGTCCGCCTTTAGCGCTGTAATGCTCGTACTGGTTATAATTCATGGATAACCAACGATATAAGATAATGCTGTACTTGCTATTTAATTCTGCTAAGTCAGACAAAGCATGTTGTGTAAAATTCTTTTTAAGATTGATTAAGTAAGGCATAATTTCACGATGAAATTCAATTTTTACTTCATCATGATAATCTGTCCATTCCACGTAAGGTATAGGAACAATGCTTTTAAATTTAAAACCTTTGCCTGCTTCTTCTTTGATTTGAAAAAAGGCTTGTTTTTGCATTTTCTCAATCGCTTCTTTAAAGCGACTATGCTTGTCATTATCGGATACTTTAAAGAAAGCGAAAAGGTCTCTCTTTGAGAGATAAACAATATTGTCTTTTGGTGGCTCTTCGGTATTGATACAAGACACCGCTAACTCAAACATTTTCAGTGGGGTTTTATCCATTTTAGCAATAGACGTAATCAAGCTGTTATGCTCTACCACTTTTCTTTTTGACAGTTCATTCAAGGTCAGCACCTGCTTTTGATTTTCTTGTTTTTCTGGTATACTAGACAT
>HE613569.1:1887500-2130034 GCA_000283635.1 Streptococcus macedonicus ACA-DC 198 | reverse complement strand
AGTAGTTTCCTTTTTGTGGATAATTCAATACCTATTCTAACATAAAAAATAAAAGTTTTCCACAAGGGTGGAAATAAAAAATCCACATTGTTTACGAAAGTTTTCCACAGGGTGTGGAAAACAAAGAAAGTGAGATAAAACATGGGATTATCAACTGTTTTTTCTGTGGAAAACTGTGAAAAATAAAAAAGAAATCAACAAGCTATTTTAGCTTGTTGATAATTCTGTTTAAGTCTTCTTCAGATTGAAAATGTAAACTCACCTCTCCTTTTGTGCCAGTTTTAGAGATGGTAATTTTAACAGGAAGTCCTAACTGTTTGGTCAATTCTTCTTCTTGATTTCGAACGAAAATATCTTTCTTTTTGGGACGATTTTTTTTCTTTTTAGCAGGTTTTAGTAAATGTTCAAGTTTTCTAACGCTAATATCCTCTGTCAGAATTTTTTGATACCACTTCTCTTGATCTTCCACATTTTTAAGGGTTAAAAGAACACGCGCGTGTCCTTGAGACAGCTCACCTTTTTCAACGGAATCAGAGAGACTTTTAGGAAGGTTAAGTAATCTGAGACAATTGGTAATGTAGGGGCGAGATTTTCCCATAAATTGTGCTAATTCTTCATGGGTCATTTGATTTTTTTCCAGAAGCTGCTGGTAAGCTTTTGCTTCTTCGATTGGATTTAAATCAGAACGTTGCAAATTTTCAACGATAGCCAGCTGCATGCTCTCCTGATTGGAGATATTTTTTATGATAGCAGGAATTTCGGTTAAACCTGCCATTTTTGAGGCTCTTAGACGTCTTTCACCAGCAATAAGCTCATAACCAAAGACAGTTGATTCTCGGACGATAATCGGCTGAATAAGCCCATTAGTTTTAATCGAACGTGCTAGTTCTTCTAGCTCCTCTTGTTTAAATTCTAAACGGGGTTGGTAGGGATTAGGTGAGATATTTTCAGTTTTGATTAATGTGAGTGTTTCAGGCATAAGTCTTTTATCCTTAAAAAATGAGGCTGAGGAATGCTCAGCTTCATTTTCATTAGTTATTATTTGTTATCAGTTTGAGGAAGATAAATCTTGTGTTGTCTTAGTTAATTTAATTGTGGCTGTTTTCTTATCAGTTCCACGGTAGAAGGTTACTTTGACAGAGTCACCAACAGAATGAGTATAAAGGATACTTTGAAGATCTGAAGTAGATGTTACTTCTTTGTCGTCAATAGCTGTGATGACATCATATTGTTCGAGATTACCTTCAGCTGGCATACCAGATTGAACAGCCGCCACAACGACACCGCTTGTTACACTTGTTGGAATGTTAAGTTGAGCAATTGCATTTGTTGAAAGGTCGCTCAAGTTTACCATTGAAATACCAAGTGCTGGGCGGATAACTTGCCCATTTTCTTCCAATTGGTTAATAATGGATACAACATCGTTAGATGGAATGGCAAATCCCATACCTTCGACAAATTCACCAGAACTTGATGTAGATGAAATCTTACTTGAATTGATACCGATAACTTGTCCTTCAATGTTAATTAAAGCACCACCAGAGTTACCTGGGTTAATCGCTGCATCCGTTTGGATAGCATTTGTTGAGATAGTTTTACCATCATCATTTGTCATGGTTACTGTACGGCTAAGACTTGAGACAATACCTTGTGTTACAGAGTTAGCATATTCAGTACCGAGTGGGCTACCAATAGCGATAGCAGTTTCACCGACAGTTAATTTATCAGAATCGGCAAATTCAGCAACTGTAGATACGTTGTCAGAAGAAATTTTGACAACGGCAATATCTGAATAAGTATCTGCTCCGACTAGCTCACCAACAACTTTTGTTCCATCAGCAAGCATGATTTCAATTTGTTCAGCCCCATCAATAACGTGATTGTTAGTGACGACATAAGCAGAATCACCATCTTTTTTGTAAATAACCCCAGAACCTTCACTGTAAACAGTCAAATCATCTGTAGAGCTTGAATCGCTACTACTGTCTGAATCATTGCCAAAGAATTGATTGTAGAGGTCACTTGTAGAAGACGACGAGTCTGATTTGTAGTTAATAACAGATACAACTGCGTCTTGAACTTTTTCCACAGCTTTTGTTGTATCGTTAGAGTTAGAATAGCTTACGCTACTTGTTGTTGTTTTTGTACTTGAACCACCGACGTTAGTGATTGAAATACCTGCCATATTTAGGACGAGTATTGTACCTGCGACACCAGCTATAAAGCCGACTAAAATGACACCCAATGGTTTTAACCAATTTTTGTAATTAAATTTTGGCAATTTGGGTAAATTTGGTAATTTTATTTTTTTCACGTCTCTACCTCCCATTTTTCTTGAGTAGCATATAAAAATTGACTTAATTATACCTTAAAAGTAAAAAAAAAGAAAGTAATACACAACCTGTGGAAAACTTTTTTAAAATGTGAAAAAATCCTGATTCAAAGCTATTAAAATCCATGTTAATGGTTTATGAACATGTGGATAAGGTGTGAAAAGCTTGTGAATATGTGGTAAAATGGAGCTATGAAAGTAAAAATTATCGCTGTTGGAAAATTAAAAGAAAAGTATTTAAAAGATGGTATTGTCGAATATGGTAAGCGCATGAGTCGTTTTACAAAATTTGAAATTGTCGAGTTAGCAGACGAAAAAACACCAGATAATGCTAGTGCTGCACAAAATCAGCAAATTATGGAAAAAGAGGGCGAACGCATCCTAGCAAAGATTTCAGAGCGTGATTATGTTATTGTCCTAGCCATCGAGGGAAAACAACTATCTTCTGAAGCTTTTAGTCAAGTTATTGCTGATGCGACATTAAGAGGCTATTCTGATATTGTTTTTGTGATTGGAGGAAGCCTTGGTTTAGCAGATAAGGTCAAAAAACGTGCTAATCTGTGCTTGAGTTTTGGTTCATTAACCCTACCTCATCAATTAATGCGTTTAGTTCTATCAGAACAAATTTACCGTGCTTTTATGATTCAACAAGGAAGCCCTTATCACAAGTAATTTAGCTTGTAGTGAAGTAATAAAAAGAGTAGTAAAGGAGTTAATTTACCATGTCTTCTTACTACTCTTTTTTAGTTGCTTTGTTTCATTTGTAACATTTGTTAAAAATAAAAAAAGCCGGCTTTGAGCCGACTTGAGATTTGATCCCAGCAGGATTCGAACCTGCGACCGTTCGCTTAGAAGGCGAATGCTCTATCCAGCTGAGCTATGAGACCATATCAACTTAATCATTCTATCAAAATATCGACTATGCTGTCAACTAAAAATCAACTCATAACAATAAATCATGATTAGGAAGTAAGCAAGAAATAGTGTGAATTTCTGCTAATCATTTTTTATAAAAAATACCTATAAATCCTATTTTGATAACTATTTTTTGTGATTTGACTGTTTTATATTTTTTAGCACATTGTCAAGTCAAGTGAAACAAGTTCTTGAATAGGCTAGTATTCCATTGTTAGGTTGTTTGGGCTAGCCCAAACAGAAATTTTGCAGTCTTGTAATGATGAAGTCGTCTAGGTCTCTCATTGATAGCTTCGATATAATGTACGAGTTCCTTTTCGGTTAATGAGTTGAAAGATTGTCCTTTAGGGAGAAATTCTCTCAAAAGACCGTTAAAATTCTCGTTTGTTCCTCTTTCATGAGAGGAATAAGGATGGGCGAAGGAAATATCAACCTCTTCTAAATCCGCTAAGCGACTGAATTCAGAGCCGTTATCTGATGTGATAGAAGTAATCGGGTGTTCAGCCAAGAGTTTTTACAACTTCATTGATGGTTTCTGCTTGTTTATTCGGTAGCTTACACGCCAAGGCAAATCGTGTTTGACGTTCGACCAAGGTCATGATAACAGCCTCTCCTTTGGTCTTTTGACCGAGAACTAGATCAATCTCCCAGTGTCCAAACTCAGAACGGTTATTAATCGTTTCTGGACGCTCTTTAATAAATTTTCCAAGGGGCTTCTTATTGACTGTTGTTTTATATTTAGACCGCTTTCTGATACTCACCATCTTCGGTAAATCTATTGGCTTGATAGAAATAAAACAAGCTGCGATATAGCGATATAATGTCTTCGTTGAAGGAATGGTTTCTGTTGGCTGTTCCTCTTTGTATTCGTGAACAAACGTATCTACACTATGTCGACGAACATTGGACTTAACAGCCTTATCTAGTTTTTCAAAGAAAGTCAGAGAGCACTGCTTTAATTTCAGGTAGGTACTCTTTTTCCGATTTTCTTCATAGATACGTTGACCACTGTCAGCGAAATAGGTTTGATAATAAATTTGTTTTCCATTTTTATTTTGGACTTGTGTTACTGTGCCACGCTTAATCTCACGGGTAATTGTCGAACGATTTCGCCCTAATAGACGGGCAATCTCAGCAGGTTTTTCCCCATCTTCAAATAGGCACTAATTTCACCTCGCTCAGAGGGTGATAAGTGAGAATAACGAGACTTTTTGGTAGAATGAATTTGGGACATGTTCATCGCCTTTCTATACTGAGTTTTGGGATTCTAGTATATCAGACGAATATGTCTTTTTTGTTGCACTTCATTTTACTACGTGGCTTTTACATTTTTTACCGATAATTTTTGTAAAAAAATTGAAAGAAACTATAGACAAAGAAAAAAATATCTGATATAATAGTATTAGTGTTGAGGAGAAATCCTTAAAGCTTCTGGTCCGTTGGTCAAGGGGTTAAGACACCGCCTTTTCACGGCGGTAACACGGGTTCGAATCCCGTACGGACTATAAACTACTGCCTAGCAGTTTTTTTCTTTATCCGGCATAGCTCAGTTGGTAGTAGCGCATGACTGTTAATCATGATGTCGTAGGTTCGAGTCCTACTGCCGGAGTGATAAGACACCTTCCTAAGTTAACTTAGGATTTTTTTATACCTAAAAATAAAGCAGGCTAAATTTTAGCCTGCTTTTATCCTGAAATGATACTTTCTTCGTGCAATCATATAAGCAAGGAAAAGGATGATTCCTAATATGGATAGGTAAGCTCCTTCTTTAAAACCATTTGGGATGTAAGTTAACGTTACTTTACCTTCACCAGCTTTTACATCAACTTTCATAAAACCATCTTGCGCTTTTGAAACCGTAAGTTTTTTCCCGTTTTGTGTAGCTGTCCATCCTTTATCATATGGAATGGTGAAGAATAATGAACTATCTTCGTCTGCTTTATAAATAGCAGTAACGGTATTTTTATCAGTTGTAACGGTAACGTCTGGATTGTCAATAATCGCCATAGCTTTTTGATAACTTGTTAAATCTAAAGTATAAAAATTAGGTTGATTGAAGGAAACTTGCCTATTTTCAGGGAAAGTAAATGTGATGTTAAGCGTTTGTCCTTCTTCAAAGTAACCAAGGTCAAAGAAGCTGTAAGCATTATCGGTTGTGTATTCTGTCGTTTTTCCATTAACTGTAATTTGAACAGACTCACTATTATCATTAGAGAAAGTAATGTTAGGGACACTTACATAAAGTTGAGTATTAGCAGTGACAGTGACTTGATAAGTAGCACTTGTTGTCAACTGACCATCATTTGTAGTGGTGACTCGGTTATTAAGCAAATTAGCACCACCTGTTAGTTGAGAAGCTAAACGTGCGAAGTATTTCTCAGATAATCCTGTCAAGTTATTGATAAAATTAGTTTGGTTGTCAAGCGTGTTGACACCAAAGTCAATACCCTTGTAAATACCATTCGTTAAAATAGCTAGTTGACTAGCATATTGATTTTCATAAAGTGACACATTGCCAGAACCATCAACATAATTGAAACCAAATTTATCAACACTAGTTTCAGAAAGATTATACTTCACAGCAAATAAACTATCCATCAGCAAGGTATTATTTTGGTAGCGAAGGTTGAGATTAGTCCCTGTTGATTTAAAGCCAAGCCGGTCTAATGTGCTACTAGAGGTCGTGTTTCGGATAGATGAAAATTGAGAGATACCATTGTAATTATATTTCATACTGTCATTGCCAGTTTGAGGTAACAATTCTTCGGTACGATAGAAAGTAGTATTCAGTTCTTGTGTTTCGTTGACAAGTTTGTCAATATCTGTCAAATTACGATTATAACTTTGTCGAGAAGGAAAGACCCACTCGCTATCAAGGGCTGCAATTTGATAATAAGTATTTAATGATATTTCAAAAATTGTAAAGATAAGTGTAAAGCTGACAAAGAGTTTAAATGATAGATACTTATTTACATAACTGATGAGTATAATAGCATAAGCAGCTAAGAAAGCAAAGGTGATAATGACTTGCGAAGGTTCTAAAAAGTCATAATGACTTTGGAACGACACTGTAACAATAAATCCAAGAGCTAAAGGAATAATCCCAATAAGATATTGCTTGAGTGTTAATTCTTTTAAACGAGATAATGTTTCAGCTGCTAATAGGATGATAAGAATAGAGAATGTCCAAGAATAGCGGTAAAGAAACATATTTGGCGAATGCATACCTTGCCAGATAAGGTTTAATGGTTCAAGATAAAAACTAGCAACAATGAGAGCAAGCATTATGCCATAAGCTAAACGAGTTTGCCACCTGATTGATTTAATCGTAAAGAAAATAATAGCTAATATCAATGGGAAAATTCCCACGTAAATCATCGGAATAGAACCAAATTTTGTTGTGTCATAAGAGCCAACAAAATTCTTAGCAAATATATCAAAGAACCATGACGCATCTGTGAACCACTCTGTAAACTTAGAAAATTCCTCACCGTGTGTAGATAGGTCTAAGTAAGTTGGTAGCAGCATGATGCAGCTAGAGAGACCAGCAGAGATTGACACAACTGTAAAGTCAATAAATTTTCGTAGAATGACTTTCCATTTAAATTCTTTAGTTAATTGAACAAGGAAATAAAGAATTAAAAAGATAACAACCATGTATCCAAAATAATAGTTTTGGATAAAGAGAATCGTTAAACTTAGGTAATAAAGGATGAATTTTTGCTGACCTAATAAGCGATTAATTCCTAAAATGATTAAAGGCAAAAGAATGAATACATCAAGCCACATATTAATTTCAATTTGGCTGATAGCAAAACTCATCAATGCATAAGAAGTCGATAAGACGATGCTGAAAGGTTTCAGTACTTTAGGGTAGAGTTGTCTGAGACTATAAAAACAACTTAATCCCATACAAGCAACTTTCAGTAATGTAAAGATATAAATAGCATCAGGCATGCTCTTTAGACTGAAGAAATAAACGAAAGGCGAGAAGAAACTTCCTAGATAGTAACTAATAAGAGCATAGAAGTTTAGTCCCAAACCACTCGTAAAAGTGTAAAAAATACTATCTGAACCATGTAAAATATTTCGTAGATTTTCAGCAAAAATGACATACTGGTGGAAACCGTCACTAGCTAAAATAGTCGTGTCACTATTGAATGAAATATCTTCAGACAATAAGGCGAAAAATAAGATAAGAAATGGCAGAGCAAATGCTGCTAAGTAGTAAAGAGTATTAATATTTCGTTTTAAAGATTTTAATGTCATAGCTTTAGTAAGACAGGTTGAGATAGCTTATCCCAACCTGTTTCTTTTCTATATATTGTAAAGTTTGTATAAACGTCGGGAAATTATTAATAGATTAATCTTTCCAGAGTTCTTTAACTTTGGTTTGAACTTCTTCATTTTCAAGAAATTCATCATAAGTTTCGTCGATACGGTCGATAACACCATTCTTAGAAATAACAACGATGTGGTTAGCTAGGGTTTGAATAAATTCATGGTCATGACTGGCAAAGATGATTGATTCTTTAAAGTCTTTCAAACCATCGTTAAGGCTTGAAATAGATTCCAAATCTAAGTGATTAGTAGGGTCATCAAGGACAAGAACATTTGACTTGAGGAGCATGAGTTTAGAGAGCATCACGCGCACCTTTTCTCCCCCTGACAATACGCTAACTGATTTGTTAACTTCGTCACCAGAGAAAAGCATGCGTCCAAGGAATCCACGAAGGAATGTGTTATCGTCCTCTTCTTTAGAAGCAAATTGGCGAAGCCATTCAAGGATTGATTCACCAGAGGCAAAGTCACGTGAATTATCTTTTGGAAGATAAGATTGACTGGTTGTGACACCCCATTTGACAGTGCCTTCGTAGTCAATATCGTCCATAAGGGCACGGATAAGCGCGGTTGTCTGGATGTCATTTTGTCCGATAAAGGCAGTCTTATCACCTGGACGAAGAATGAAGCTAATATTATCTAGAATCTTTTCACCGTCGATTGTAACTGAAAGATTTTCGACCGTCAATAGGTCATTTCCAATTTCACGTTCGGCGTTAAATTTCACGAATGGATATTTACGACTTGATGGAACAATTTCTTCCAACTCAATCTTATCAAGCATTTTCTTACGAGATGTGGCTTGTTTAGATTTTGAGGCATTGGCAGAGAAACGAGCAACGAATTCTTGTAATTGTTTGATTTTTTCTTCGGCTTTAGCGTTGCGGTCAGCTTGCAAACGTGCAGCCAATTCTGATGATTCTTTCCAGAAGTCATAGTTACCAACGAAGAGTTTGATTTTACCGAAATCAAGGTCAGCCATGTGCGTACATACTTTATTCAAGAAGTGACGGTCATGGGAAACGACGATAACAGTATTTTCAAAGTCAATCAAGAAATCTTCTAACCAAGAGATAGATTGAATATCAAGACCGTTGGTTGGTTCGTCAAGAAGAAGTACATCTGGCTTACCAAAAAGGGCTTTAGCAAGAAGGACTTTCACCTTATCACCGTTAGCAAGTTCGCTCATATTTTGATAGTGGAGATCTTCAGGAATGTTCAAGTTTTGGAGTAATTGTGAAGCTTCACTTTCAGCTTCCCAACCACCCAGCTCTGCAAATTCTCCTTCAAGTTCAGCAGCACGGACGCCGTCTTCTTCAGAAAAATCTTCTTTCATGTAAATAGCATCTTTTTCTTTCATGATGCTGTAAAGTTTTTCATTTCCCATGATAACAACGTCAATCACACGCTCTTCTTCGTAGTCAAAGTGATTTTGACGAAGAACTGATAGACGTTCATCTGGTCCAAGAGCTACATGACCAGTTGATGGTTCAATATCTCCTGCTAAGATTTTCAAGAATGTTGATTTACCAGCGCCATTAGCACCGATAAGTCCATAAGTATTACCTGCTGTAAAGTTAATGTTGACATCGTCAAATAATTTACGATCACTAAAACGTAGTGAGACGTCTGAAACTGTTAACACATTGTCACCTCAATTTATTTATCTAAACTTCATTGTACATGAAAAAGCCCCAATTTTCAATCAGAGAAAGCGGGGCTTTGCATTACATTGGTAAAATGATGTCTTTTTCGTCAAGTTTATAGTATTTTTTGAGGCTAAATCCACGTCCCATAACTTGTGTAGCAGGCATAACGACGATAAAGGCAGTTTCGTCAATTTTTTGGATATTTTTTTCTAAACGAGGGACTTCTTGATGAGAAACAGTTGTCATTAGCATGGTATGATTTTCACCTGAATAACCACCAGTAACTGGAATTTCAGTGACCCCACGGTCTGCTTTTGTAGAAATATAATGTTTGATTAAATCATTTTTAGGCGAAACAATCATGATATTTCGTGATGAAGTGACTCCAAGTTGCATGCTATTAACGACATAACCAATCGTAATCAATGCAATAATAGAGTACATAACTGTGTCAATATCAAAGGCGACAAATCCCATCGCAACACTACAACCATCAACAATTGTCATTGCAACGGCAAGAGGAAGTGGTGTGTATTTATGGAGAATTTGGGTAATGATTCCTGTTCCACCTGTTGAAGAATTTCCCCAAAAGACAACTCCTAAACCAAAACCACAAACAATACCTCCAAAAAGCGCAGCTAATAAAGGATTGTCTGTTAAATTTGGCACACCTTCAGTTAGTTTAACAAAAATAGAATAAATCCATGACCCATAAACGGTTTTTACAAATGTCTCTTTTCCTAGGAAAAGCCAGCAAGCTATAAGGAGTGGAAAATTTGAAATCATAACAAAATTCCCAGTATTCCAACCAAATAAAGCTTTCAAACTAACAGCTAAACCAACAACCCCGCCAGATGCAATGTGATTCTCTAAAAAAAAACTGTTAAAACCGATAGCGGCAATAAAGGCTCCTAGTGTAACAAGCCCAAAATCAATTAATTTTTTCTTCATAATAACCCTCTTCTTTATAACAAACGATTCTATTATTGCAAAGAAGAAGATACTCGTCAAGATTTATGTGAGAGAAAGTTAATCACAATGCATAATTCTCATTTTTTAATTTTATTAAAAAGAAATTCCTGAAGAAACTGTATAATTATTCTTTCTAAGAAAGCGAGAATTTCCTAGGAAAATAGCTATTAGCTTGACAAAGTTTCTAGAATTTCATAAAATGAAGAGGATTCAGAAGAGTAATGTAAACGCGTACTTTTAGAGAGCTGATGGTGCTGAAAATCAGTAGTACCCTTGCATGAATGGGCTGATGTATATAATGAAAATAATGTTTACATTTATCTGTGAACTTTTAATAGTGGTAAGAGATGGTAGAAAATTTTCTATCAATTGAGGTGGTACCGCGTATTAATAACGCCCTCACGTAGTTTAGCTACGTGGGGTTGTTTTAATTTGAAATTAATTTTGAGGTGATAGAATGGTAAAACCAATTATTTTGACAGGTGACCGTCCAACTGGTAAGTTGCACTTAGGACACTATGTCGGCAGTTTAAAAAATCGTGTGTTATTGCAAAATGAAAACAAATACGATATGTTTGTTTTCTTGGCAGACCAACAAGCTTTGACAGACCACGCTAAGGAATCTGAAATTATCAGAGAATCAGTTGGAGATGTAGCATTGGACTACTTATCAGTAGGGCTTGATCCAGCTAAATCTACGATTTTCATTCAAAGTCAAATTCCTGAATTAGCTGAATTAACCATGTACTACATGAACTTGGTATCATTAGCACGTTTGGAACGTAATCCTACTGTAAAAACAGAGATTGCGCAAAAAGGGTTTGGAAGTTCAATTCCAACAGGATTTTTGGTGTATCCAATCTCTCAAGCTGCGGATATTACAGCTTTTAAAGCGAATTATGTGCCAGTTGGAAATGACCAAAAACCAATGATTGAACAAACACGTGAAATCGTTCGCAGTTTCAATCATACTTATAAAACAGATGTTTTGGTTGAACCAGAAGGTATTTTTCCTGAAAATGAAGCAGCTGGTCGTTTACCAGGGTTAGATGGTAATGCTAAAATGTCTAAATCTCTTGGAAATGGTATTTATTTGTCTGATGATGCTGATACTGTTCGTAAAAAAGTAATGAGCATGTACACAGACCCTAATCATGTTCGTGTTGAAGATCCAGGACAAATTGAAGGAAATATGGTTTTCCATTATCTTGATATTTTCGGACGTGAAGAAGATCAAGATGACATTTCAGCTATGAAAGAACACTATCAACGTGGAGGTCTTGGTGACGTCAAAACAAAACGTTATTTGCTTGATATTCTTGAACGTGAATTGGCGCCAATCCGTGAACGCCGCCTAGAATACGCAAAAGACATGGGTGAAGTATTCCGTATGCTTGAAAAAGGAAGTGAAGCAGCGCGTGAAGTTGCTGGTCAAACACTTTCAGAAGTTAAAGCTGCTATGGGAATCAATTACTTCTAAATAAAGTGAAGCGAAACTCTAAAGTAACAATTTTCACTTTAGAGTTTTTATTTGTTGAAAAGCATTTGTTTTAAATGAGAATTACAAAAATAATCAGTCTAATAATAGGTAGAAAATACCATGTTTTTTTAAAGGTAATTTGGAAAAAAATTGAATTTATTTTATTGACAAATGATTTTGGCGTGTTATTATAGTAACAATAAAAAATGAGCTGGGGGTTAAAATTCCCTACAAATACATAGAAAAGAGGGTTATTTAATGTCAAATTGGGACACTAAATTTTTGAAAAAAGGTTACACTTTTGATGACGTATTACTTATTCCTGCTGAAAGTCATGTTCTTCCAAACGAAGTTAACATGCAAACAAAACTTGCAAAAAATTTGACATTGAACATTCCTATCGTGACAGCTGCTATGGATACTGTAACTGACAGTAAAATGGCGATTGCAATTGCACGTGCAGGGGGGCTCGGTGTTGTTCATAAAAACATGTCTATTCAAGAACAAGCTGAAGAAATTCGTAAAGTAAAACGTTCAGAAAATGGTGTTATTATTGATCCTTTCTTCTTAACACCTAAGCATTCTGTTTCAGAAGCAGAAGAATTGATGCAACGTTATCATATTAGTGGTGTTCCAATCGTTGAAACTCTTGAAAATCGTAAATTAGTAGGGATTATCACAAACCGTGACATGCGTTTCATTTCAGATTATCACACACCAATTTCTAAACATATGACAAGTGAAAAATTGGTTACAGCTCCTGTTGGAACTGATTTGGAAACTGCTGAACGTATTCTTCATGAACACCGTATTGAAAAACTTCCTTTGGTCGATGAAGCAGGACGTTTGTCAGGTCTTATCACTATCAAAGATATTGAAAAAGTTATTGAATTCCCTAATGCTGCTAAGGATGAATTTGGTCGTCTTTTAGTTGCAGGGGCTGTGGGTGTTACATCAGATACCTTTGAACGTGCTGAAGCACTTTTTGAAGCTGGTGCTGATGCCATTGTTATTGATACTGCACACGGGCATTCAGCAGGTGTTCTTCGTAAAATTGCTGAAATTCGTCAACACTTCCCAAAACGTACATTGATTGCTGGTAATATTGCTACTGCAGAAGGAGCTCGTGCGCTTTACGAAGCTGGTGTCGATGTTGTTAAAGTCGGGATCGGTCCTGGTTCAATCTGTACAACACGTGTCGTAGCAGGTGTTGGTGTTCCGCAAATTACAGCTATTTATGATGCAGCAGCTGTTGCACGTGAATATGGCAAAACAATCATTGCTGATGGAGGCATCAAATATTCAGGTGATATTGTTAAAGCTTTGGCAGCAGGTGGTAATGCTGTAATGCTTGGTTCTATGTTTGCTGGTACAGATGAAGCACCAGGTGAAACTGAAATTTACCAAGGCCGTAAATTTAAAACATACCGTGGTATGGGATCAATTGCAGCTATGAAAAAAGGTTCAAACGACCGTTACTTCCAAGGTTCAGTCAATGAAGCTAATAAACTTGTTCCAGAAGGAATCGAAGGTCGTGTAGCTTACAAAGGTGCTGTGGCTGATATTGTCTTCCAAATGCTTGGTGGTATTCGCGCTGGTATGGGATATGTTGGGGCTGAGGATATTTTAGCACTTCACGAAAAAGCTCAGTTTGTTGAGATGTCAGGTGCTGGTTTAATTGAAAGTCACCCACATGATGTTCAAATCACAAATGAAGCACCAAACTATTCAGTACATTAATTTCTAAAATAATTAATCAAAAAAATCTCTGATGGGCTTATGCCTGTCAGGGATTTTTTGATAACCTTTACAAAGTGATAGTAATTGTGATAAAATATACAGTTGTGTTCGTTTTGAAAATAAAAATTTCTTTTATTTTTTGAAAAAGCGTTTTCATATATAAATGAACGATTAATTTTATATTTACAACAGTGTAAACCTTATTTACTTAGCTGTAAAACATACTGTAAAGGAGAAAAAATGCAAGGTATTTTATATGCATTGATTCCCATGATTGCATGGGGAAGTATTGGTTTTGTCAGCAATAAAATTGGTGGTAAACCAGATCAACAAACATTAGGAATGACTATTGGAGCACTTTTATTTGCTTTTGTCGTTTGGTTATTTGTCCAACCAGAAATGTCAGTATCACTCTGGGTATTTGGAATTATTGGTGGTATGCTTTGGTCCATGGGACAAAATGGTCAATTCCGTGCTATGCAATACATGGGTGTTTCTGTGGGGAATCCATTATCAAGTGGTGCTCAATTAGTTTTCGGTAGCTTAATTGGTGCAATCGTTTTTGGTGAATGGAGTAAACCTGTTCAATATACTCTTGGTATCATTGCTTTAATTTTGCTTGTTATTGGTTTTTATTTTACAAGTAAGCAAGATACTGAAAAAGTTGAAACGAATAAATTGACTGATTTTGGGAAAGGTTTCCGTGCTTTAACTTATTCTACTGTTGGTTACCTTTCTTACACAATCTTATTCAACAACATCATGAAATTTGATGCGTTGGCAGTTATCTTCCCAATGGCTGTTGGTATGGTTATTGGAGCAATGATGTTCATGAAATTCAACGTTAAATTTGAAACAGTTGTTATCAAAAATGCCATCGTTGGTTTGATGTGGGGTGTTGGTAATATCTTCATGCTATTAGCTGCTGCTAAAGCTGGTTTAGCCATTGCTTTTAGCTTCTCACAATTAGGTGTTGTTATTTCTATCATGGGTGGTATTCTTTTCCTTGGTGAAACAAAAACACGTAAAGAAACACGTTGGTTGGCAATTGGTATTGCTTGTTTTGTTCTTGGTGCTGTTTTACTAGGAGTTGTCAAATCTTATTAATCGTTGACAATGTTGTCAACTTATCTGTAAACACAACAAAAAGCTGGCAAACGCCAGCTTTTTTAATTTTCTTGAATGTTACCTTGATTAACTGTAAAGATTTTTAACTCGTCCGGAAGCTGTGATAGGTGGTCGAGGCTTGTTGTTGTAATGAAGGTTTGAACGTTTTTATTAATAATCATTTTTAAGAGTTCGGTTTGTCTGTAATTATCAAGCTCGCTCATGACATCATCTAAAAGTAAAATAGGATAATCACCAGTTACTGTTTTTATTAACTCAATTTCAGCCATTTTTAGTGATAAGATTAGGCTACGGTGCTGACCTTGGCTGCCAAAATTTGCTGGCATATCATTGATGAAAAATTCTAAATCATCACGGTGGGGACCAACACTTGTATTCTTTTTGAAAATATCACGCTGATGATTTTTTTGTAAAGCTTTTAAGAAAATTGGCTTAATGTCATCCTTTTCTTGGAAGAAAACAGATGATAGATAATGGATACTAAGATGTTCAATACCGTTTGAAATGGCATAATGATAGCGGTCGGCTTCTTTTTCTAAATTAGAAATGAAATCTAAACGATGTTCCATGACACGGCTACCAAAATCAGCTAATTGCTCGTCAACCACAGCTAAAAAATCAGTATCAACTTTTTCAGCCGTTTTAAGATAAGTATTACGCTGTTTTAGCACGTGGTTATAATTAGACAAATCAGCTAAATAAATCGGCTTTATTTGCCCTAAATCAATGTCAATAAATTTTCGACGAAGGCTTGGAGCGCCTTTGATGAGTTGTAAATCTTCAGGTGCAAAAAGAACAATGGTCATTACACCAATATAGTCTGATAACTTAGCTTGTTTTAGATGATTGACTTTTGTAACACGTCCCTTACTTGAAAGACTAATATCTAAAGGAACAGTACCACTTGAACGTTGTAAAATACCAGAAACCAGAAGTTCTTTGGCATCAAAATGAATCAACTCTTTGTCTGTCCGTGTGCGGTGGCTGCGGGTGAGAGAAAGGAAATAAATTGCTTCTAAGAAATTTGTTTTTCCTTGAGCATTTTTTCCGATGAAAACATTAAGTCCAGGAGAAAATTCAAGCTCACTAGTCAGATAGTTACGATAATTTTTTAACGTTATTTTTTGAATCCACATGCTTAAGTTCCTGGAAAACGAACGGGTTTACGTTCATTTATTTGTTTTGTTTTTCCTTGATTTTGTTTTTTAACTTTTTTATTTTTTTGATTGAGCTCTTTGACAATAGCAGCGACACGTTCTTTTTCAGCAATTGCTTCTAGGTGCTCTTGTTTTTCAGCTGATGTTGGTTCGACAATCTGAATCTCAACATTTTCTTCGGGAATGGTGATGATATCGCCGATACGAATTTTTTTGCCACGACGTTTTTCATCTTGACTATTAAAGAGAATAGTTGTTTCTGCTAAATACCCTTTTATAGCCCCACCACTTTGGATAATACCAAGTTCTTTTAGTAATGCTTGTAATGTGATATAGTCATCAAATAATTTGTATTCCATTGTTTTCTCCATTTTATAATTCAAGTAATTATAACATATTTTAATTTATAAAGCTTATAAACGTTTATTTAATAAGGTTTTTTTAGGTGTCTTTACACCTCTCTTTTTTGGTTATGTTGACATTTATAAATTTTTAAGAGCTTTTTCACAGTAAAAGACCGCTTCTTTTTCTTTCTCTTTTGATAAGTGGATATAATTGTCTAGAGTCATTGTAATATTGCTATGCCCCAGCTTTTGCCACTCTTTTGCGATGGTGACCATCGCCGTTTGGAAACGGATCCCATTTTGCGAAAAATTATCGGTGGAGACCATGGCGATCGGAAGAGCCCCTGATTGAAGACGATCCCATAAAAAGCTAGCCAAAATGCTCATTGTATGGTTGACCTGATGAGGACCCGCAGCGAAATCCGCTTGGACGACAGGTAAAAAAATTCCCCTGACTGTCTTTTAAGCCATAGTCTTTTTCCCATAGCCTTTTTCTGTGATCGTTACGGTAACCAACTGTAGTGACGGCTCACGAAATACTTTGCGTATTTGCTCATAACTCGCAGCATGGGAAGGATGGCAATAATAACTAGCTGCCGTTGACTGGAGCAATTTTTTCTCCAACCGTCCCCCTTCGTGCATGATCACTTCTAAAATATCATTCTCGTAAGGGGCATATACTTGATCAATCACCTGTTCATCAAAGGTTTCACAAACGACGATTCCTTTTGTCAGCGCTTGTTGATCGATCAACGTTTGGGTAACCTCTGCGTGAAATGCCCGATACAAATTTCCCCCACCAAAGTGTAGCCATTGAAACTGAGTATCTGATTGATCCGTCACTTCTTTGGGAACGATCGGCATCGTAACTCCTGCCTGCTTCAAGGCAGCAAAATCAAACATCCTACTTTTTCTTGAAACTGATATATTATTATTCCAGTTCATTCTATTCTGAATTGCAAGCCTTTACAAAAGGTTATTCAACTTATATATTAGTTTTATTACTCAAAACTATCCCTAGGTACCTTCCTTCAGAGTTTTTCTTTAGAAGGTAATTGAATGCCTGATACAGAAAGAAGCGTTTATGTTGAACCCTACAAATTTTTAATCACAAGCTTATGAATCAATCAAAGAGTTGATCTTAACCGCCAAACTGATTCCCGGTCAAAAAATATCTGAAAAGGAATTGGAGCAACGGCTAACCATTGGCAGGACGCCGATCTGTGAAGCAATTATTCGTCTGCGCCGTGAAGCACTGATCCATGTCGTTCCCCAAAGCGGCACCTATATTTCTAAAATCAGTATCAAACAAATTGAAGAAGCTCGTTTTGTCAGAGAGACGCTTGAAAAAGAAGTATTCGTAGCTACCTGCCAAGCCGTTACAGAAGAACAGCTGAAAGAACTAGAAAAACTCGTTATTTTGCAGCGGACCTATGCCCAATTGAAGGATGAAATCGAGTTTTTCCAACTCGACGAGGCCCTCCATCAGTTGATTTATAAAATCGCCGACAAAGAAAATGTCTGGAATTGGCTACAAACGATCAATCTGCCTTTAAATCGCTTCCGCTTCTTACGTTTAGAGGTGTAGGAATTGTCTTGGGAAATTATTTTGCGGGATCACGAAGAAATCTTAGCCACTTTAAAAGAAAAAGACCAAGCCAAAATTGCTCCCTTGGTCGGACAACACATTGATGTCATTGATAACGATTTAATTTTTGTGGAAAAGGCCTTTCCCGATTACTTTACAGAGTAAAGCTATTTGAAAATCATGGACCCTAAAAACCACCCTCTTCGAGTAGATAGCCTACTTGACGAGGGTGGTTTCATACGCTGAACATGCGAGAATACGCTCATTCGATTGGGTGATAACTAAAGCCTTGCCCCAGTACTTCTGAGACATTATTGACGATCACAAACGCTTTTGGGTCAATGGTCTCAATGATTTGTCTGATCTGTATAAACTCTTGGTCGCTGGCCACGATCAGCAACACTTGCTTGTCGGCTTGCCGGTAACCGCCTTGGGCAGCCAATAGAGTGGCACCACGAGCTGTTTTATCAAAGACCGCTTCTCGAATCTCATTCACGTGGTTCTCACTTAAGATCATGATGGATTTCTTCCGGTTAAAGCCCGTTTCAATGTAGGTCATCACACCAGAGGTGATCACGATCGATAATATCGCAAACAAGAATTCTTCAAACCCGAAAACGAACAAGTTCATGGAGACCACAATCGCATCGGTCGCTAGCAAGCCAATCGCTGGATTCAAATTAAAGTATTTCTTGAAAATCAGCGGTGGAATCGTTGTACCGCCGCTGGAAGACTGATTTTTGTACAAAATCGCTACTCCTAAAGCAAAAATTGCACTGCCAAATATCACGGAAAGCAGTCGGTCTTTGGTAACCATATATTCTGGGACTAAGGCAATTGCTACTGGAAAAGCAAAACTACCATAGAGGACTTTCAAAAAAGTCCCCTTCCCTAAGAAAGCATAGGCCAGAATAAGCATAAAAATATTCAACACCATAATAACAGCTGCTCGATCCCAACCGAGTGCTGACTCTAATAAAATACCGATTCCGCTGGTACCGCCAGCTGCCACATGATGCGGGCCTAAAAATAAATTGATGCTTGCCGCTAGCAAAAAAAGTGCTGCGGTAATTTTTCCATAAGTTTTCAGAATTGTCATTTGTTTCCTCTTTTCTCTGTCATTTTTACAAGTTGATTCCGTCATCGACCGCCTAACAGCTATTCTTACTCCTCACTATAACGCCCATTTGATGTCTCCGACAAAATTTATGTTTAGCCAGAGGAAATAACCGGAAATCTGTTGGCTGATTGCTCGATTTAATCGTTCTCGCAAGGTATCTTGCCGCCCTACTGTATCGAGAGGAGTTGCAGGTAAAATCACTACATCTAATTCCACAATAACTTGATTACCGACTTTAGCGGTACGTAACACAAAGTTCACCACTTCTTCTGCGCGCAATTCTTTTTCAACGATTGTCATGATCGTTTCTCGCAGTTCTTCTTTTGAAGTAGAAAAAGTCAATTCTAAAATCGCTGCTTTCAACTCTTTTATCGAAAGCTGGATAAAGAATAGGGTGATCCCGATGGAGATGATTGGGTCGACATACATCGCGAAATCTCCATAGGGACTGGCTTGAATCAGCCAGGACAAAAGAAATGAAACACAATAACCATTTTAAATAAATAGGCAGGCAAGTCATTATTAAAAAGGTTTTATGTGTCTATTATAGCAGATTTTAAGTATTTTACCCAGACAGAGAGCGAGAACTCTTAAAACTAACAAGGAAGTATACAAGAAAAAACATTAAAAGGCGACAAGGAAAAATAACTATGAAATTTAAATGCGTAGAAAACAAGGCAAATCCATTTAGCTTAGACCATTATACAGATGAACAAAAAGCGGTCTTTAAAAAACGAGATGAAACCAAAAAAAGAGCAGAGGAATTTTTCAAAGCAATGTACGCCCAATCAACGGCTTGGGTGATCGTTGCTAGTGTAATGGTTACGTACCACAACATTTATACAGATTGGGCAGAAACCTTTGAGCAGGCTTGGAACGCGTTAGGTTATGAGATTACAACTGATATTGTTTACAGAGAGGTTAATGGTTTACCAGCAAAAAGTAGAAAAGAAGAGGTTAAAGCATGATATACCAAGAAATTAATTTACCGATATAGGCGCAGTTGCTTATTATGGTTATTCTTATTCTAATTGGCATTGAAATAGCTAAAATCAAGTCTGTAGAAGCTCTAAAAGAAGTTAAGGAAAATACCTGACAACCATGTTAAAGAACGGTATGGGTCTTATATTCAATCACAGGGACGATATTATAATTAAGGAGACAGACCATGACAGATCAAAAGTTAAATAAAATGACTTATTCAAGTCTGTAGACAGTGATAATGAGTATCAAGGTTTTAAAGAAACATAAAAAAATTTATTTTAAGTGGGGCATGGGACCTCCTCCGCCTTCATTGCCAAGGTTCAAGCCGTCACTGTACATTTTTTCTCGCGTTATAACTTTTATAGGAGATGTATCATGGCAGAAATCCAAATAAAATGTGTTAGTATGTGGACAAGCCTTTATAAGCCATACAAGAAATGCTTGTTATTGTAGTGCTCATTGTAGGCGGATAGAAAGAGGTCAGAAGCGTAAACAGTGGGAAGATAAGAACAACTATCGTGAGTTACAACGTAACAGAATGAAATCACGGCGAGAACTTAAAGCAGCACAACAAATTAAAAGTAACCCTCAAAAGAGTGTAGTGTTTCTTGAAAAAAGGAAGAGTCGTAAAGAACTAATAGAGTTTTGGGAAAATTATAAACAAGATATTTTAGAAAGTGAGTCACCCTACTTTTAAAATCCTACACACACTGTTGGCGGTATTGACATTCATGACGTTGATTTTGTTGAAAAAGTTGTTCAGCAACTAAGAGGATAACGAAAAAGGACTGATAGTTTTTAACCTACAGTCCTTAATTATGACTATGACAAATACAGCTCATATAAAACCGTCTTCTGTTTATACAATCTAACTATGATTATATTACTAATTAGTGATATAATATAACTAGTGAATTGCAAAAAATGTGGTTTTTTATGGATTATAAAGAATTGGATAAAAAGTTAAAAAATATTAAAAAAATAGATAGGGAAATTCAAGTTATTCATTATGAAATTCAATACTTGGAAGAGGGGCTATTTAGGAAAAGTTCTTTTACAAATACTAAAGTGACAGAAAGCCAAACCAAAGATATTGGAGATGTTTATGTTACTAAAACGGAGCGTAAAGAAAAACTTTTAAAACGTATTGAAGGTTTAATGGCTGAACGCGAGCCTCTTGTTAGTTTGATAGATGACAAATTGGAAGACCCAGAACAAAGAGCGGTTTTAAAGATGTTCTTTTGTAGCAACAAAAATTTTTATTAAATCTAAGATTTCTTCGAAGTAGCTGACAGAACTTTGTTCCGATTAAAGCGACAAGCACTTCCAGAATTAGCTAAGCAGATTTAAAATATATCACTCAATGGTTCTTTATAATTTGGTAAATGAGAGTTTAGTCTTGACTTATAGTGACTTTTCTGTTAGAATAACGAGTGTAAATAAGATTTGGAGTTTAAGTAATAGGTAGTATCTTTTGTTTTTCCTCTTAAATATTTTTACAAATTTATATAAAAAAGAGGTAACTCAATGGTACAAGGTACAGTAAAATGGTTTAATAAAGATAAAGGTTTTGGCTTTATCTCTCAAGAAATTGGGGATGATGTGTTCGCACACTTTTCTCAAATTAAATCTAATGGTTTTAAATCTTTAGAGGACGGTCAGAAAGTTCAGTTTGACGTTGAACAAGGAAAACGCGGACTTCAAGCAGTCAATATTATTAAAATTTCTTAACGTTTAAGGGGAGCTATTTTGATAGCTTCTTTTTTATTCGGAAATACCCATTGATTTTTAATGGGGCTTGGCATTGTTCGTGTTCTACAACGCTGCCCTCTTCCGTGCGAAAAACCCTTTTTGATTTTTCTAGCACATTATTATTAGCCCCTAAAATACCCTATATGACGTTTTAAGTGATTGGGGTATAAAAAATTATATCGTCTGAGTGTTTAAATTACCCCCGACCCTATCTCGTGCCAAGGAGAGCCACCACAAGGTGTTTGCTTATATCGCAGACCAATTTTTCAGGTTTTTAAGGGGTGTCATCACTTGCATTGAGTTTTGTTGTTGTGCTATTTGTTAGGTAGCTAACAATTGAATTCGTTCCGTTTTTAGATATTGTCAATTTGTAATGGAAGTAGTAGAATAAAGGAGCAAGGAGGGGATGTCTTTTCATGTCTGAAGCATTTACAATTTTCTACACCTACTTGCATGCGGTCAGTTTGTTCTTTTATCGTTGAAAAGTCAAAACCTTTAAACTCTAAATAAACTTTTTCATATAGTTACAATTCTTTGACCGCAGGCGCTCCACTATTGGGGCGCTTTTTAGGTATCAAAAAAAGACTATGGGTAAACCACAGTCCGAAAGCGAATATTTGGTAAATGTAGAAAAAAGCCCTGTCACGCAAGCCCTCGTAAATATGAAACGCTACTAATATCATAACATTTTCTATATTTATTTTGCCTTTGTGCCAATACATATATTATAGAACAAAAAGGTAGAGCCGTCCCACGCCTACCGCAGACAAGTCTGTTTCAAGGGGCGTTAGAAAGGTTCTACCGGCTTACATTATAGCACAGGAGGCAGATAATGAAAATAGATAAGAAATTGACAAAGAAAAATGCTTATGAGGTTTTAAAATTGTATCGACGATATTCACGTATGGCTGGAGAAGAACTTATACCAAAAATAACAGATAACTACCTATTTGAGCTTAAAGTGGTAGAGTTAAATAGCAAACTGGAAAGGCAGTTACAAGCCTTTAAGGAACTACAGGAAATTACAGAAGCTATCAATAGCGTTGATAAGCAATATTTAAGGCAAATTCTTATTGAGAAGTATTGTAAATGGCACAATAAGAAAGATTATATCATCTATGATGAACTGATGATGTCAGAGACTAATTTTATCTGAAATTAGAGTGTGGGGTTCTTGAATTTGTTAGACATTATAAAAATGGTGAATTGTTAGTGTTTTCTTTAGAGCAACTCACGGGCCACAATCAATTCTAAGCCTCACAGATAGCTTGTAGAATAGACTACAGCAATCATTAAGACTTTCCGAGGGTAATTATACCAGACCAATGTTTTGTGTCTGATTTAACGACTGTAGAACGTGTCTAGGAGCAAAAGAAAGGTACCGCCCTTTTTGGACGGTACTGGTGACAAATAAAACTCGAAAAAGTGGATAAGTGAAAACCACTCATCAAATGAGCGGTTGATATCACACGTAAAAAGAGTTTTTACTTTATCCACGTCTAGTATTTTAACACAGAATAAAAAATTTTCAAGAGAAAGAGCCTTGCTAGTTGCAAAGCTCCAAAATCAGAAAGTGCGATACATGAACGAATTTAGTTTATCAGTATCTAAAAAAGTTATCAAATAAGATTATCAAGAACAACTATATTATACCACAGCCAAACTAAAGCCAAACTAAAAAAGCACCTTTTGGGTGCTAGTTTCTTGCCTGCTGAACTCGTAAAATTCTGTAAATCTGCTTTTTTGTTGACATTTTTTTCGTTGCGTTTTTGCTTTTCCCTTTTCCTAAAGGGTTTTCAACGTTGATTTGGTTGACATTACACTAATGTCAACCATGGATTACAGTAAAGTAAAGATATTGATTTAACAACGTATTGCGCATGAATTGTCAATCACTTTCAATCATTTTGTAAACTTGTTATTAAAAATTTGTTGGCATTTTATAGAATTCTATGAATATCTATGTAAACCTACTTTGTAAAAAATCCTTATTTTAAAAGGCTTTAGAGGTGTAAAGCAATCAATGAAAAAATGGGACATTAATTCAAGTAATTATAACATAAACGTGGTATAATCTTGATAATAATGTGTTTTTTAGTAAGGAATTTGTAATGAAATTAGTTGAGGGTGTTGAATTACATCTTATCAAAAGCGAAAAATTTAAAATGAATCATCTGACTTTTCGTTTTTCTGGTGACTTTAGTCAAAAGACAGTTGCTCGCCGTGTTTTAGTCGCGCAAATTTTAGCGACAGCCAATGCGGAATATCCAACAGCTCAGCGTTTTAGAGAGCGTTTAGCTAGTCTTTATGGTGCAACGTTGTCAACCAAAGTGTCAACCAAGGGACTAGTCCATATCGTTGACATTGAGTTGGCTTTTATCAAAAATCAATTTGTAATGACAGATGAAAATCTTTTGGAAGAAATGATTGATTTTCTTTATCAAAATTTATTTTCTCCGCTTGTAACGGTTGAACAATATCAGTCTAAACTTTTTAATATCGAGCAGACTAATTTGATTAATTATTTGAACGCTGATAAAGACGATAGTTTTTATAGCAGTGAGTTGGGGCTTAAGAAACTTTTTTATGAAGATTCTGCTTTTCAAACTTCAAAATATGGAACAGCCGAATTAGTAGCCGCTGAAAATTCTTACACGGCTTTTCAGGAATTTCAAAAAATGTTGCGAGAAGATCGTTTGGACATCTTTTTATTAGGTGAATTTGATGATTATCGTATGCTACAGTTGTTTAATCGTTTTCCGTTTGAAGAACGTCATAAATATTTAGTATTTGACTACCAACAAGAATTTACAAATGTTATCAGACAACAATTTGAGACTAAAGACGTTAATCAATCAGTTTTACAGCTAGGTTATCATTTTCCAATACGCTATCAAGATGAAGAATACTTTACACTACTAGTCTTTAATGGGCTGTTTGGAGGTTTTGCTCATTCTCGTCTATTTACAGAATTACGTGAGAAAGAAGGCTTGGCATATACCATAGGAAGTCAATTCGATATTTACACAGGTTTACTGAATATTTACGCTGGAATTGACAAAAAAAACCGAAATAAAACACTTCAATTAATCAATAAGCAATTTTCGGATATTAAGATGGGGCGCTTCTCTAAATCACTTTTAAAACAAACGAAAAAAATGCTGAAAGTCAATTTAAAATTGTCTTGTGATTCTCCAGGAGTAATCATTGAACGTGACTACAATCATCAGTATCTTACAGGTAATTTTAGTGTTGATAAGATAATTGACAAAATTGACAATGTTAGTAAAGAAGATGTTTTAAAATTCACAAGAAAAGTAAAATTACAGGCACTTTATTTTTTGGAGGGAAAATAAATGACAGAATTAAAGGAGCAAATTTTTTCAGAAATAAATGAAAAAATTTACTCGGCTGAGTTAGAAAATGGATTGAAAGTTTTTCTGATTCCAAAACAAGATTTTCAAGAAAGTTGTGGAATGATGATTGTAAATTTTGGCTCTCTTGACACGAAGTTTACATATGATGGACAGTTCAAAAAATATAACGAGGGGGTTGCTCATTTTTTAGAGCACAAATTGTTTGAATTGGAGGATGGACAGGATGTTGCGGAGCTATTTACTAATGCGGGAGCAAATAGTAATGCCTTTACAACGTTTGACAAGACTTGCTACTATTTTTCTGCGGTTGACAATCTAGAAGAAAATGTGACACTTCTTCAGCAGTTTATATTAGAAACCTCCTTTACAGAAGCCTCTGTTACGCGTGAAAAAGATATTATTGGTCAAGAAATTGACATGTATCAAGATGATGCAGACTACCGTCTTTATCAAGGAATTCTTGAAAATTTATATCCTAACACTGCCCTTGCTCAAGATATTGCTGGCACGCAAGAAAGTATTGAAAATATTTCTGTGGCAGATTTAAAAGAGAATCACAGTATTTTCTACTCCCCACAGGAAATGACGTTGTTGCTTGTTGGAAATTTCGATAAGGACTTGCTATTTAATCAAATCAAAAAAGAGCAAAAAGAAAAGGCAAGTAAAAAACACGTTGTTAAACGACAAGGTTTGGTGTATGAGCAGGTAGTGCCGAAAAAGAATATTCAAATGGATGTCACTCAACCTAAATTGGCAATTGGTTATAGAGGAGCACAGTTGCCAAAGGGAACTTCAATTTTACGTCAAGAATTGGCGTTGCGATTATTCTTTACCATGTTGCTTGGCTGGACATCAAAACGTTATCAGCAGCTTTATGAAAGTGGACAGATTGATGATTCCTTTGGTTTTGAAATTGAAGTTTATCCAGATTTTCAGTTTTTGATTATTTCTTTAGATACTTTGGAACCAATTGCGATGGCAAATAATATCCGTCAATATTTGAATAAAGTATCTCAATCAAGCGATTTGGACGATTTATCAGAAGAACACTTTAAAATTGTCAAAAAGGAATTGTATGGCGATTTCTTCAAAAGCCTAGATTCTATTGATAACTTATCAGCGCAATTTATTAATCATTTATCAAAAGATGAAACTTATTTAGAGGTTCCAAAACTATTAGCAACGTTAGATTTTGCAGAAGTCTTGAAAATCGGTAATGATTTCTTAACACATGCTGATGCAACAGAATTCACAATCCTGCCAAAATAAATCGAAATACTTTCTAAAATTTGCTATAATAGACCTGATTACATTTTATTAAAGGAAACCTGTATGAGAGAACAAACGATTGGTGAGATTTTAAGAGAAGCTCGGGTGGCAAAACACCTGACATTAGAAGAAGTTGAAGAAAAAACAGCGATTCCTTCGCCACATCTTTTGGCTTTGGAGCTTGAACAATTTAAATTAATCCCTAAAGATAAGATTGAAACTTACTTACAACAATATAGCGAAGCTGTTGAGCTTGACACCGCTGATTTGTTGGAAAAATATCATGAACAAGAAGTTGATTCATCAGATGAGGAGCAAAAAGAGCACGTAGTAGAATCTACCACTACTAATACTGAGAGTATTGCGAAAACGCCGCAAGATGAAACAATTAGCATTGCAAAATCAGCTAGCGATGATAGCTTTATTATTGGCTCACGCTCAAACCGTTACAAAGGAAAAGAAAAAACAAATTCTTACCTTCCGATTGTGATGCTTTGCTTGGTAGCCTTGGGAATTTTAGCTTTTGTTTCTTTCGTGACTTGGAATCAATTGCAAAGCGATAGCAATAACGCAAGTAAAAGCTACTCCGTTGTCCATAGCAGTAGTTCAACAACGACAGACTCAACATCATCAGAAAGTTCTTCTTCAACAAGTGAGTCATCATCTTCTGAGGAAGATACTTCTTTGAAAATGTCAACTGAGGGAAGCGGCAATAGCTTGACAGTAAACTTGTCAAATGTGACAGATAGTTTAACTGTTGAAATTAGCTTATCTGGTGCAGACAGTAGTTGGGTGTCTGTGACAAATTCAGAATCTAATGATTCTGGTACTCTTCTTTCGTCAACTGGAACAACAAGTTATACTGCAGTTCTTCCTTCTGGAACAACAAGTTCTTTGATTACTTTGGGAGTTACTGAAGGTGTGACAGTAACCATTGATGGACAAGAAGTTGACACTTCTGCATTAACAAGTACAACGCTAAGTTATATTACAATTAATATTCAGTAAGGTAGAAAAATGAAAATCGATTTTACAAAAAAAGAAAACATTCCTAATTTATTCACATTAGGACGTATCGTGATGATTCCGCTCTTCATTCTTATCCTTTGTTTCGGGAAGAGCTTGACAGGGCATGTTGTTGCTGCAATTGTTTTTGCATTGGCAAGCATTACAGACTATTTAGATGGTTATCTTGCAAGAAAATGGCAAGTTGTTACTAACTTTGGTAAATTTGCTGACCCATTAGCCGATAAAATGTTGGTAATGACAGCATTTATTATGCTTGTTGAATTAAAAATGGTTCCTGCTTGGATTGCTGCTATCATTATTTGTCGTGAATTAGCCGTTACAGGACTTCGTCTTTTACTTGTTGAAAATGGTGGAACAGTCTTAGCAGCTGCTATGCCTGGAAAAGTCAAAACATTTACACAAATGTTTTCAATTATTTTCTTACTATGCCATTTTTCAATCATTGGCACACTTTTACTTTATGTGGCATTGATTTTTACCATTTATTCAGGATATGATTACTTCAAGGGAGCAAGATTCCTTTTTAAGGATACATTTAAATGACATTGAATAGTATTGACGTTAAACATTTAAAATTTAAATATGACGATAATCAGGACAATTACACCTTGGATGATTTATCGTTTCACGTGAAACAAGGTGAATGGTTGTCTATTATTGGGCACAATGGTTCAGGAAAATCAACAACAGTTCGTTTGATTGATGGGCTGTTGGCCGCTGAATCAGGCGATATTTTTGTTGAAAACGAGCTTTTAACGGAAGAAAATGTGTGGAACATTCGTCAGAAGATTGGAATGATTTTTCAAAATCCAGATAATCAATTTGTTGGAGCAACCGTTGAGGACGATGTCGCTTTTGGACTTGAAAATAAAGGAATTCCTCTTGAGGAAATGCAGTCACGTGTTAAAGAGGCACTTCAATTAGTTGGAATGTCTGACTTTGCTGATCGTGAGCCGTCACGTCTTTCTGGCGGACAAAAACAACGTGTTGCGATTGCTGGAGTAATTGCTATGCGTCCGAATATTATTATTTTGGACGAAGCAACAAGTATGTTAGACCCAGAAGGTCGTTTAGAATTGATTCAGACGATAAAAGAGATTCGTGATCAGTATAATATGACGGTTATTTCTATCACTCATGACTTAGATGAAGTTGCATTGAGTGACCGTGTGTTAGTCATGAAAAGAGGAAAAGTTGAGTCAAGCTCAACACCGCGAGAACTCTTTGCTAGAGGAGAAGAATTATTGACGTTAGGACTAGATATTCCTTTTTCAGCCAAACTTATCTCTACTTTAAAAAATAAAGGGTTTGAGTTTACAAACAATTATCTTACGGAAAAGGAATTAGAAGATCAGTTATGGGAATTACTCTTGAAAGCGTAAATTATACTTATCAAGCAGGGACACCTTTTGAAGGGCGTGCCCTTTTTGACATTAATCTTAGTATCAAAGAGGGCTCTTATACCACTTTTATTGGACATACTGGCTCAGGTAAATCAACGATTATGCAGCTATTAAATGGGCTTAATGTGCCTACAGAAGGCGCAGTCATCGTAAATGATATAAAAATTACAGCTGACTCTAAAAATAAAGACATCAAACCTGTGCGTAAAAAAGTAGGACTTGTTTTTCAATTTCCTGAAAGCCAGCTTTTTGAGGAGACTGTTCTTAAAGATGTCGCTTTTGGTCCACAAAATTTTGGTGTTTCCATAGAAGAAGCTGAACAACTAGCACGTGAAAAGCTAGCTATGGTTGGCATTAGTGAGGAATTTTTTGAAAAAAATCCATTTGAATTATCAGGTGGTCAAATGCGCCGTGTTGCGATTGCTGGTATTTTAGCCATGGAACCAGAGGTGCTGGTCTTAGATGAGCCAACAGCAGGCTTAGATCCTAAAGGGCGTCGTGAGCTTATGAGTTTATTTAAGGAATTGCATCAAAATGGTATGACAATCGTTTTAGTAACCCACTTGATGGACGATGTGGCTAATTATGCGGATTATGTCAATGTCCTTGAAGGTGGAAAATTAGTTCGTTCTGGTTACCCTAAAGAAGTTTTTCAGGATGTTGATTTTCTTGAAAGCAAACAACTTGGTGTGCCAAAAATCACCAAGTTTGCTCAGCAGCTTGTAAAACGTGGTCTACAGCTAGAAAGTTTACCAATTACTATAGAAGAATTTGCAGAGGTGGTGAAACATGGATAAATTAATACTCGGACGTTATGTTCCAGGAAATTCTTTGATTCATCGCTTAGATCCACGTAGCAAACTTTTAGCAATGATTTTGTACATTGTTATTGTTTTCTGGGCTAATAATGTGGTGACAAACATTATTATGGTTGCATTTACCTTGATAGTTGTTTTGCTATCGAAGATTAAGTTGAGCTTTTTCTTAAAAGGTGTTCAGCCAATGATTGGTATTATTTTATTCACAACTTTGTTTCAAATGTTTTTTACACAAGGTGGTCAAACCTATTTTCAATTTGGTTTTCTTAAAATAACAAGCTACGGTTTTAGCCAAGCAGTTTTGATTTTTATGCGTTTTGTATTAATCATCTTCTTTTCAACCTTGCTGACTTTGACAACAACACCGTTGAGCCTTGCAGACGCTGTAGAATCACTTCTAAAGCCTTTTGTTCGTTTTAAGGTTCCTGTACACGAAATAGGCTTAATGCTCTCACTAAGCCTACGATTTGTTCCAACCTTGATGGATGATACGACACGTATTATGAAGGCACAGCGAGCGCGTGGTGTGGATTTTGGAGAAGGAAATCTGATTCAAAAGGTAAAATCAATCATTCCAATCCTTATTCCGCTTTTTGCATCGAGTTTTAAACGAGCAGATGCTCTTGCTCTTGCCATGGAAGCACGTGGTTACCAAGGCGGAGATGGACGAACTAAATACCGAATTTTGCAATGGCACCTAAAAGATACTTTAGCTTTAATAGTGTTAGTTATTTTAGGAATTTTGCTATTTTGGCTTAAGAAAAGCTAAAGCGCCCTATTTGTAGGCGTTTTCTTTATCTTAATACAATCTAATTGTAATAATTTTAATAAAAGACTAAAGCTCAGGTAACATTAACCCTGTATTATATATCCTATACTAATTTGTAAAAAGGAGCATATAATGCAAAAAAATACTTTAAAAAGTAAATCGAAAACTATTAAGTTAGGAGTTGCTAGCGCAGCTTTTGCAGCAGCACTGATCGCCCCAGCAGTCGCTAATGCAGATTCTTACACAGTTAAATCAGGTGATACTCTTTCTGAAATTGCCTCAACTTGCAATACTACAGTTGAACAATTGGCATCATTAAATAGTATCTCTAACGTTGACTTCATTACTGTTGGTCAAATCTTAGAATTGGATTCAACAGCTTCAACAACAGAAACTACAACTTCAGCAGCTACTACTGATGATTCATCATCAGCAACATCTACTGCTGCAAGTACAGATACAACAACAACTACAAGTACAACTTATTCATCAAACTTGAGCTCAGCAGATGCAGCCGCTAAAGAAACAATCGCACAACGCGAATCAAGTGGTAGCTACACAGCTCAAAATGGTCAATACTACGGACGTTACCAATTAACGATTTCTTACTTGAATGGTGACTTATCAGCTGAAAACCAAGAACGTGTTGCAGATGCATACGTTGCAAGCCGTTATGGTTCATGGTCAGCAGCCCTTGCCTTCTGGAATGCAAATGGTTGGTATTAAGATTTTAGATAATTAGTTAAAAAGATTTGAGAGAAACTCTCAAATCTTTTTTGTTTGCTCAAAATGGCTTTAAAATAGTATTTTTCAGGAGAATTGGGGTAAGTTTCAATGTTTTTGTAACATTTTTAACATATTTTCAATCTCCGAGTAACAATTAAATTATACGATAGAAAAAGGAGTTCTAGAGAGGTATATAGTTTATATTTATGTATAGTAGGATTGCTAAAGCAAAACAAAGAAAAATAAGAAATATTATCGTTAGCGTGCTCGGAGCAACTTTGAGCTTGGCTATGATTATTTTCCTTATTCCAAAAATAGAATTATTCTCAGATACGTTTACAACACATGCTGAGGCAGAGGTTGTTAAATCAACATCTACAAGTCTTTCATCGACTTTAAATCAAACAGTAACAAGTACAACATCATCTGAGTCTAGCTCAGCAGAAATCAGCGAGGTGTATGAAGAACCTGCTACCGAAGAAGCTACTGAGGTAGAAGAAGTTTACACAGAATCAGAAGAGCCAGTTGTTGAAGATACGACTGCGACAGAGTCAGCTTCTTATACGACAACAACAAGTTCAGAAGTAGTTGATGCAACAACAGCATCAAATGGAAACACTGCTGGTACTGTCGGTACAGAAGTTGCAGCGCAAATGGCAGCAGCAACAGGTGTTCCTCAATCAACTTGGGAAGCAATCATTGCACGTGAATCTAATGGTGATCCAAGTGTGACAAATGCTTCTGGGGCATCAGGTTTATTTCAAACAATGCCTGGTTGGGGGTCAACAGCAACTGTTCAAGATCAGATTACAGCTGCTATAAACGCCTATAATGCTCAAGGCTTATCTGCTTGGGGTTATTAAGCTAAATAAAAAAGAAAGCACTAATCATCTTATAGCGATGATAGTGTTTTTTTAATGTCTTGTGGTTGATGACAGATTATTTCAGCGCCGTATTCTTGTAAACTTTCAGCAGAACCAAAGCCCCAAGTAATACCAAGCCTTCTAACACCTGTTTTCTGACCACCAATCATATCAAATTTTGTATCACCGATGATGACGGCTTCGGCTGCTTGGATTACTTGTTCTGTAAGACAAGTGTTAATCACATCTGCTTTGTGAAAATGTTCAGGAGTTGAACCATAAACTTGCTTAAAGTTTGAGATGATACCAAGCTCGGTCAACATTAGTTTAGCCATTGGTTCGTGTTTACTTGTTGTGACATAGAGAGAGTAGCCTAAGTCATTCAATTCTTTTAGTAGGTCGGAAATACCAGCATAAAGTGAAACTTGATGAACACCTTTAGCGTTATAATATTCTCTAAAAGTTTTTATTGCATTGTCAATATCGGCTTTCTCAGTGAAATAATTAGCAAAGGTAACTTCTAAGGGTGGACCGATAAATGTTGACAATTGCTTGTCAGTCTGTAAAGGTAACTGTAATCTTTTAAAAGCGTAATTAAATGCTGCTTTGATTCCTGGACTGGAATTTACCAAGGTTCCGTCGAGGTCGAATAAGATAGATTTCATATTTACTCTCCTGTAAAATAGTGTCAACTCATCATTGACAATTTTGTCAAGATTGAATGTTTTGCTACTATAGTATTAAAATACTAAATGCTTAGCAAACTATTCTCCAAAAATTTGAGCTTGTAATCGTCGTCCTGTTGGTGTGGCAGCTAAGCCACCTTCGGCAGTTTCACGAAAGGCAGTTGGAAGACTTGCTCCAACTTGATACATCGCATCAACAACTTCGTCAACTGGAATTTGAGATTCAATGCCAGCAAGTGCCATGTCAGCAGCCACAAGTGCAAAACTTGAACCAAGAGCATTGCGTTTAACACATGGGACTTCAACAAGCCCTGCAACAGGATCACAGATAAGCCCAAGCATATTTTTGATAACAAAAGCAACTGCTTGGCTGGCTTGGAAAGCAGAGCCACCAGCAGCCTTAACCAAAGCTGCGGCACTCATTGCAGAAGCAGAGCCAACTTCAGCTTGACAGCCACCTTCAGCACCAGAGATTGAAGCATTATTTCCAATAACGAGTCCAAAAGCGCCAGCAGTGAATAAAAAGTTCAACTGTTCTTCTTCAGAAAGTTTTAATTTGTCAATAGCAGTTGTCAGAACGGCAGGTAAACAACCAGCAGAGCCAGCTGTTGGTGTAGCACAAACAAGTCCCATTTTGGCATTCAGTTCATTGACAGCAATGGCATTGCGGACAGCGGTCAAGATAGTGGTATCTGACAAAGTCTTACCCGATTTAAGGTAGGTGTCCATTTTGACGGCGTCTCCACCAGTTAGACCACTAATTGATTTACTAGGGGTTAGTCCGTCAGTAACAGAATTGTTCATGACTTGAAGGTTTTTCGTCATGATGTGAATGATTTCATCACGGCTACGCCCACTTAATTCCATTTCGGTGGCAATCATTAGTTCAGCAATATTACCGTTAAAATCTTTATCGGCTTGTTCAACTAATTCTTTAATAGAATAAAACATTCTTTTCCTTTCTAATCAAAGAAATTAACATTGTGCAAATGTGGAATTTGTTGAATCTGTTCAACAGCTTTGTGACAATCACGAGAGTCAACTTCGATAATCATGATTGCTTTTTCACCAGCACGTTCACGAGTTACATTCATTTGGGCGATGTTGATATGATGTTCAGATAGAATATCTGTCACTTTGGCAATCATTCCAGGAATGTCTTGGTGAACAATAATTAAAGTTGGTGTATTCATTTTCAGCGATACAGAGAAACCATTTAGTTCAGTTACCTCAATATTTCCTCCGCCGATTGATACGCCAGTAATACTCATGCTTTTGTCACCTTTTTCAACGGTAATTTTAGCGGTATTTGGATGTGGAGCGTTACTATCTTTGAGAATATCCCAATAAATGCGAACGCCTTTCTGGTGAGCGATTTCTAATGAATTTTTGATGTCAGGATTGTCAGTATCCATGCCAAGGATACCTGCAACGAGAGCTTTGTCAGTTCCATGGCCACGGTAAGTCTTAGCAAATGAATTGTACAAATGAAAGGTTACGGAATTGGGAATTTCTCCGAAAATAGAGTTAACAATTTTTCCAATGCGAACAGCCCCAGCCGTATGGCTACTAGACGGACCAATCATCACGGGACCGATGATGTCGAATACGGATTGGAATTTTAGATTTTTCATATCTACTCCTTTAAGAATCTATGCTTACTTATTATAACAGAGGAAGGCAAAAGGGTAAACGATAATAAATGAGAAAAAGCATTAGAATTAAGTGTAAAAGACTTATATAAATGAAATTTCATGTTATAATAGTCTTCGCGTGGTTTCACGCATTCAAAATCGACCTTCAAATCGATTTTTGAAAAACTGGGCCCTTCAAGCCTATGTTCGAAAAAAATATCTTGATGGGAGGATTATCATGATAGATAATTCAAAAATACGTGTTGTTGTCGGTATGAGTGGTGGCGTTGATTCGTCTGTAACGGCTCTCCTTTTGAAAGAGCAAGGTTATGACGTTATCGGTGTCTTTATGAAAAATTGGGACGACACAGACGAATTCGGTGTTTGTACAGCAACCGAAGATTATAAAGATGTGGCAGCTGTGGCTGACCAAATTGGTATTCCATACTACTCTGTCAATTTTGAAAAAGAATATTGGGATCGTGTTTTCGAATATTTCCTAGCGGAATATCGTGCAGGACGCACACCAAATCCAGACGTTATGTGTAACAAGGAAATCAAGTTTAAAGCTTTCCTTGACTATGCCATGACGCTTGGAGCTGATTACGTAGCAACTGGACATTATGCGCAAGTTTCTCGTGATGAAGACGGTACTGTTCATATGCTTCGTGGAGCAGATAATAATAAAGACCAAACTTACTTCTTGAGTCAATTATCACAAGAACAATTGCAAAAAGTAATGTTTCCACTTGGGCATTTGGAAAAACCAGAAGTGCGTAAAATCGCAGAACGTGCAGGTCTTGCGACAGCTAAGAAAAAAGATTCAACAGGAATTTGTTTTATCGGTGAAAAGAACTTTAAACAATTCCTTAGTCAATATTTACCAGCACAAAAAGGTCGTATGATGACTGTTGATGGTCGTGATATGGGTGAACACGCTGGATTGATGTACTATACAATCGGTCAACGTGGCGGTCTTGGTATCGGTGGTCAACAAGGTGGCGACAATGCGCCTTGGTTTGTTGTCGGAAAAGACCTTTCAAAAAATATTCTTTACGTTGGACAAGGTTTCTATCATGAATCATTAATGTCAACTAGCCTTGATGCTTCAAGTATTCACTTCACACGTCATATGCCAGAAGAATTTACAATGGAAGTTACTGCAAAATTCCGTTACCGTCAACCAGACTCTAAAGTTACAGTGCATGTTAAAGGTGACAAAGCAGAAGTTGTCTTTGATGAACCACAACGTGCTATTACACCAGGTCAAGCTGTTGTTTTCTATGATGGCGAAGAATGCCTAGGTGGCGGAATCATTGATATAGCTTATAAAAATGGAGTCGCTTGTCAATATATCTAGTTGACAAAAATGTAATTAAAAGTTGACAGGTTTGGCTTATCTATATAATCAACTATTGCTCGAAAAATTATCGGCAATTAAATTGACATTTTAACTTAATTTGATACAATAATCATAACAATAATCATGATGGTCAAAGCTCATGAGAATTGTGCGTTTTTGCCGCACAATTTTCGAGGGTTTTGGCTGTTTTTTTGTGTATTAATAATCTTAATTTTATATTTGGAAAGGAATGCTTTAAGTAGATTTAGCTAATGTTTTATTAATCTGAATGGATAAAATTCAGCTAAGATTTACTTGATATTGTGATTGAATCATGACACACGAATTTGCTGAAAATTATGATGTAATTGTTGTTGGTGCTGGGCACGCTGGTGTTGAAGCTAGTTTGGCTGCGGCTCGTATGGGTTGTAAAACGATGCTGGCAACAATCAATTTGGAAATGTTGTCCTTTATGCCATGTAACCCTTCAATTGGAGGTTCTGCCAAAGGGATTGTCGTTCGCGAAATTGATGCTCTCGGTGGCGAAATGGGTAAAAACATTGACAAGACTTACATTCAAATGAAAATGCTAAATACTGGTAAAGGTCCTGCTGTGCGTGCTCTTCGTGCGCAAGCAGATAAGGCTCTTTACTCTCGTACAATGAAGCATACGGTTGAGCAACAAGAAAATTTGACATTGCGTCAGTCAATGATTGAAGAAGTTTTAGTCGAAGATAGTAAAGTTGTTGGTGTTCGCACAGCTACTAATCAGAAATTTTCAGCTAAAGCAGTTGTTATCACAACAGGGACAGCCCTTCGTGGCGAAATTATCCTAGGTGAGCTTAAATATTCTTCTGGTCCAAATAACAGTTTAGCTTCTATTGGACTTGCAGATAATTTGAAAGAATTAGGTCTTGAAATTGGTCGTTTCAAAACAGGAACACCACCACGTATCAAAGCAAGTTCTATCAATTACGATAAAACAGAGATTCAACCAGGTGATGAAAAACCAAATCATTTTTCATTCATGTCCAATGATGAAGATTACCTCAAAGACCAAATTCCTTGCTGGTTGACTTATACGAACCAAACAAGCCACGATATTATCAATAAAAACCTTTACCGTGCACCAATGTTTTCAGGTATTGTTAAAGGGGTAGGACCTCGTTATTGTCCGTCTATCGAAGATAAAATTGTGCGCTTTGCGGATAAAGAACGTCACCAACTTTTCCTAGAACCAGAAGGTCGTGAAACGGAAGAAGTTTACATTCAAGGTTTGTCAACTAGTCTTCCTGAAGATGTTCAAAAAGAATTAGTTCACTCTATCAAAGGTCTTGAAAATGCTGAAATGATGCGTACAGGATATGCGATTGAGTACGATATCGTTTTGCCACATCAATTGCGTGCAACGCTTGAAACGAAGAAAATTTCAGGTCTATTTACGGCTGGTCAAACCAATGGTACGTCAGGTTACGAAGAAGCTGCTGGTCAAGGAATTGTTGCTGGTATCAATGCTGCTTTGAAAGTTCAAGGTAAGCCAGAAATGATTCTTAAACGTAGTGATGCTTACATTGGTGTTATGATTGATGATTTGGTCACGAAAGGAACGTTGGAACCTTATCGCTTGTTGACAAGTCGTGCGGAATATCGTTTGATTTTGCGTCATGATAATGCTGATATGCGTTTGACTGAGATTGGTCACCGTGTCGGTTTGGTTGATGATGAACGTTATCAACGTTTCTTGAATCGTAAACGTCAATTTGACAATGAGTTGACAAGGTTGTCAACTCTTAAAATCAAGCCAGTTAAAGAAACTAATGCACGTATTGAAGCACTTGGTTTCAAACCGTTGACAGATGCTTTGACAGCAAAAGAATTCATACGTCGTCCTGAAATCAATTATGACATTGCGACAAGCTTTGTTGGTCCTGCTGAAGAAAAACTTGACAGCAAAGTAATTGAACTTTTGGAAACTGAAATCAAATATGAAGGTTATATCAACAAAGCCCTTGACCAGGTAGCCAAAATGAAACGCATGGAAGAAAAACGTATTCCTGCTAATATTGACTGGGATGATATTGATTCTATCGCAACAGAAGCACGTCAAAAATTCAAGAAAATTAACCCAGAAACAATCGGTCAAGCAAGCCGTATTTCGGGTGTTAACCCAGCAGATATTTCTATTTTGATGGTTTACCTAGAAGGCAAGCAAAAGCATCATAGAAAAGCGAATGATTAAGTCATAAAATTGTAATCTTTAAACCAATGACAGCTCTATCAAATAGGGCTGTTTTATGGTATAATTGTAAGCTAAGAGGTTAACCAATGAAAAGATTTCGATTTGCAACTATTCACTTAGTCATGATAGGCTTGATTTTATTCGGGATTTTGGCTATTTGTGTCAGACTTTTTCAGACGGAGTCAGCTATTTTAGCTACAATCTTTTTGGCGTTGTCTTTGCTTGTTGCATTGCTTTATTATCAAAAAAAAACATATGAGTTATCAGAACGTGAACAAATTGAATTACTAAACGACCAAACAGAAGTCAATTTGAAGAGTTTATTAGAACAGATGCCTGTTGGTGTTATTCAATTTGAGCAATCTACAAATGAAGTTGAGTGGTTTAATCCATACGCTGAACTTATCTTCACTAGTGAAGAAGGAGAATTTGAGGACGAGCTCATCCAAAAAATTATTGGCAATAAGCGTGAAGGAGATTCCAGCCAAACTTTTGAGTTAAATGGCAATAAATATTCATCTTACATTGATTCATCTTCAGGGATTTTTTATTTCTTTGATACGTCAATGGGAAATCGTCAACTAGGAGATGCTGCGCTTTTGCGACCAGTTATCGGGATTATCTCAATTGATAATTATGACGATGTAACAGATGATTTATCTGATGCGGAAATTTCTCAAATCAATAGTTTTATTGCTAATTTCATATCGAATTTCACGAAGTCTAAAAATATTTTTTATCGTCGTGTGGATATGGACCGTTTTTACTTTTTCACAGATTATGCTGTTTTAAGTAGTCTAATTGACGATAAGTTTACAGTACTAGAAGCTTTTCGTAAACAGGCTAAAGAAGAGCATGAGTTACCGCTGACTTTGAGCATGGGGGTTGCTTATGGTGACGATAATCATCAGCAAATTGGGCAAGTGGCTCTCCAAAATTTGAATACGGCACTTGTGCGTGGTGGTGACCAAGTTGTTATTTGTGAAAATGATGAGCATAAGAAACCATTGTATTTTGGTGGTGGGTCAGTATCTACCGTTAAACGTACCCGTACACGTACCCGTGCGATGATGACTGCTATTTCCGACCACATAAAAAATGTGGATAGAGTATTTGTTGTCGGACATCGTAATCTAGATATGGATGCTCTTGGTTCAGCAATTGGGATGCAGTTCTTTGCAAATAATGTTATCGAGGAGGCTTATGCAGTTTACAATCCCGATGAAATGAGTCCTGATATTGCAAGAGCAGTTAAAAGGTTACAAGAAGATGGAAAAACAAATCTAATTTCAGTCAACCAAGCTTTACAGCTAGTGACAAGTCGGTCATTGTTGATAATGGTAGACCATTCTAAGATTGACTTAACGTTATCGCAAGAACTTTACAACAGATTTACAGATGTCATTGTTGTTGATCATCATCGTCGTGACAATAATTTTCCAGAAAAAGCCATATTGACCTTTATTGAAAGTGGTGCAAGTAGCGCAAGTGAATTAGTAACCGAATTAATTCAATTCCAAAATGCTGGTAAACGTCTAAGTAAAATTCAAGCTAGTATTTTAATGGCAGGGATTATGTTGGACACGAAGAATTTTTCAGCTAGCGTTACAAGTCGAACATTTGATGTTGCAAGCTATCTTAGATCTCAAGGAAGTGATAGCATTGAAATTCAAAACATTTCTCAAACAGATTTTGAGGAATATCGATTGGTTAATGAACTTATTCTCAAAGGTCGTAAACTTTATGACAACATTATCATTGCCAGTGGTGGCGATAATGTGGTTTACAGTAAAGTAGTTGCCAGTAAGGCTGCGGATACCATGTTATCTCTAGCTGGCATTGAAGCAACGTTTGTTATTGTTCAGGTTGCTCCTAATAAAGTAGCTATTTCGGCACGTAGCCGCAGTAAAATCAATGTTCAACGAATGATGGAAGAACTTGGTGGCGGTGGTCATTTTACCCTAGCAGCTTGTCAACTATCAGACATAACTGTTAGTCAAGCCGAACACTTATTACTTGAAATAATTGAAAATGATTTAAGAGAAAACATGGAGGTAGAGTGATGAAAGTTATTTTTCTAGCAGATGTTAAAGGTAAAGGGAAAAAAGGCGAAATTAAAGAGGTCCCAACAGGCTATGCCCAAAACTTTTTAATTAAGAAAAATTTAGCTAAAGAAGCGACTAACCAAGCTATTGGTGAATTAAAAGGTAAACAAAAAGCAGAAGAAAAAGCACAAGCTGAAATTTTAGCAGAAGCTCAAGCGCTTAAAGCAGAGCTTGAAAAAGAAGCCACAGTTGTTAAGTTTACCGAAAAAGTTGGACCTGATGGACGTACATTTGGTTCAATTACAGCTAAGAAAATTGCTGAAGAATTGGCTAAACAGTTTGGTTTAAAAATCGACAAACGTTCTATCGAGTTAGATCATCCAATTCGTGCAATTGGTTCTGTCGAAGTTCCTGTTAAGTTACACAAGGAAGTAACTGCTGAAATTAAATTAAGCATTAAGGAAGCATAGTCCTACGTTTAGAGGTTATTAGGGGAGGTGAAGAATTTGGCAGAAGAGCCAGAATTGAGAGTTCAGCCACAAGATTTATTAGCAGAGCAATCTGTCTTAGGTTCGATTTTTATCTCGCCAGATAAGCTTATTACTGTCCGTGAATATATTAGCCCAGATGATTTCTATAAGTATTCTCATAGAGTTATTTTTAAGGCAATGATTACACTTAGCGATCGTAATGAGGCTATTGATGCCACAACAGTTAGAACAATTCTTGATGACCAAGGGGATTTACAAAACATTGGTGGCTTGTCTTACATTGTCGAACTTGTCAATAGTGTTCCTACGAGTGCCAATGCAGAATATTATGCTAAAATTGTCGCTGAAAAGGCGATGCTGCGTAATATCATCTCTAGGTTGACAGAGACTGTAAACCTAGCCTATGAAGGTGCTACGGATTCTGAAGACGTTATTGCGGGGGCGGAAAAAGCCCTTGTTGAGATTAATGAACATAGCAATCGCAGTGGTTTTCGTAAGATTTCAGATGTTTTGAAGGTCAACTATGAAAATTTGGAAATCCGTTCTCGTCAGACAAGTGATGTTACTGGATTGCCGACTGGTTTTCGTGATTTGGATAGGATTACAACAGGTTTACACCCTGACCAATTAATTATCCTTGCTGCGCGTCCAGCCGTCGGGAAAACTGCTTTTGTTTTGAACATTGCGCAAAACGTTGGGACTAAACAAAATAAACCAGTCGCTATTTTCTCTCTGGAAATGGGTGCTGAAAGTTTGGTTGACCGTATGTTGGCTGCTGAGGGAATGGTTGATTCTCACCACCTTCGAACAGGTCAATTGAGCGACCAAGAATGGAACAACATTACCATTGCCCAAGGTGCTTTGGCAGAAGCACCGATTTATATTGATGATACACCAGGGATTAAAATCACTGAAATTCGTGCACGAGCACGTAAGCTGTCTCAAGAAGTTGAGGGTGGTCTTGGTTTGATTGTTATTGACTACTTACAGTTGATTACAGGAACACGTCCAGAAAACCGACAACAGGAGGTTTCTGATATTTCCCGTCAATTGAAAATTTTAGCAAAAGAGCTGAAAGTCCCTGTTATCGCACTTAGTCAGTTGTCTCGTGGTGTTGAACAACGTCAGGATAAACGTCCTGTGTTGTCAGATATTCGTGAATCAGGTTCTATCGAGCAAGATGCGGATATCGTTGCCTTCTTATATCGTGATGATTATTATCGTCGTGAAGGTGAAGAAATTGATGACGCTGTCGAAGACAATACTATCGAAGTTATCTTGGAGAAGAACCGTTCAGGAGCGCGTGGCACAGTGCAATTAATCTTCCAAAAAGAATACAATAAATTTTCTAGTATAGCGCAGTTTGAAGAGCGTTGATAAATATAAAATTACTTTATTAAGGAGCAAAGTAGAAGATGAGTGATGCATTTGCAGATGTAGCAAAAATGAAAAAAATCAAAGAAGATATTAAAGCCCATGAAGGTCAACTTGTTGAATTGACACTTGAAAATGGTCGTAAACGTGAAAAGAATAAAGTTGGTCGTTTGACTGAAGTTTACCCTTCATTATTTATCGTTGAATACAATGAAAATTCTGATGTTCCAGGAGCAATCAACAATTCTTATGTTGAATCATATACTTATTCAGATATTTTAACTGAAAAAACATTGATTCGCTATTTTGATTAATCCTTGATTAGAATTATCAGCAATAGTAGATAAAAAGGCTTTACAACGCCTTTTTTTTATGTTAAACTAAGCTTTGTGTGAAATAATAGCAGGAGAGTATGAAGCTCGTCAACAGTTGGCTCTTCTACAGTTTTTCTTCTTATAGAAAAGCTCCTAGAAGTCGGAAAAGTAATCTTGGCTGTTTAGATGAAAGTCAACTGCACGAATCAGGATTCTCTAATTTGTTATTTCCTACAAAATTTTTATTTTATAGGAGGACATTTTTAATGTCACGTTATACAGGTCCATCATGGAAACAATCACGTCGCCTTGGCTTGTCTCTTACAGGTACAGGTAAAGAATTAGCACGTCGTAACTACGTGCCAGGTCAACACGGTCCTAACAACCGTAGCAAACTTTCTGAATATGGTTTGCAATTGGCTGAAAAACAAAAACTTCGTTTCACTTACGGTGTAGGTGAAAAACAATTCCGTAACTTGTTCGTACAAGCTACTAAGATTAAAGGTGGAACTCTTGGTTTCAACTTTATGGTTCTTTTGGAACGTCGTCTTGACAACGTTGTTTACCGTTTAGGTCTTGCAACTACTCGTCGTCAAGCTCGTCAATTCGTTAACCACGGTCACATCCTTGTTGACGGTAAACGTGTTGATATCCCTTCATACCGCGTAACTCCAGGTCAAGTTATCTCAGTTCGCGAAAAATCAGCTAAAGTACCTGCTATCCTTGAAGCTGTTGAAGCTACTCTTGGACGTCCAGCATTCGTATCATTTGACGCTGAAAAACTTGAAGGTTCATTGACTCGTCTTCCAGAACGCGACGAAATCAACCCAGAAATCAACGAAGCACTTATCGTTGAATACTACAACAAAATGCTTTAATTCTCAGTTTATTGAAGTATTTAAAACCACGGTCTTCGCCGTGGTTTTTTGTTTTTTTTTTAATAGAAAAGTCCTTTTTGATACTTCCCTTAGGTTTCTCGCTTTTTTATTTCGAGGCTCAGACCTCAAACCATCCACTGGATGGTTTGAGTCGACGGCAGGTTCAATAGTCCATTGGACTATTAAAGGAATCCAAGGAATTCTCAAAACTTCCAAAATGTAGGAGAAACGAAGTATCGTTTTTGTGCTCACTTTGTTTGCAAATAATCTTGAAATCGAACAGTGAGACAATAATTGTTTGCAACTTATTTTGAGTTAAAAGTAAGTTTATCTACATTCAGAGTCGCCAAAAGGCGACTTTAAGAATGGGTGGTTATGGTGATAGTGGTAAAAGTTTTAGAATGAGGTTAGTCATCTGGTGAGGTGATTCTTTTTTACCATTAGCTATCCAAGATTGGCAGAGACCAAAAAAGGCGTAGGCAAAGTAGATACTACTGTATTCTTTTTCGACAGGGGAAAGCTCTTCACGCCCAAACCGATTTTGAAAATCAGTATTGATAAAAATACGTACTTTATTAACAATAAAAGCCTGAAATTCTCGTGTGCCATTTGCCGAAATTAGAGCAGACAACAATTGCTCACGTTTTAGAAATTCAAAAATCTCTAAAAAGGCTTGTTCTTTATTGCCTTCGTGTTTTTCAAAAATGTATTCAACTTGATTGAAAAGAGTTCGTTGACAGGAATCAATCAATTCAAATTTATCCTTATAATGTGTGTAGAAGCTTGAACGGCTAATACCAGCTTCTTTGGCAATTTTGATGGTTGTAATGTCGTCAAAACTTTCTGTCTTTAAAAGGGTAACCATAGCTTTTTGAATGGCTTTTTTGGTGGTAGCTCTGCGATTGTCATTTGCCATAATAAAATTTTTTTGAACACTTTTAGACATAGTGTTCAAAAACTCCTTCTTTTGTCTTGAAATTATTTTATATCTCTGTATAATATATTTTATCATAATTTTTGAACATTATGTCCAAAAAAGGAGAGAATATGTTAGAAGAATTAAAAGCACTTATAAAAAGCCCAAAAATTTGGGTAACAATGATTGGTGTTGCTCTTATTCCAGCACTTTATAACTTATCTTTCTTGGGTTCTATGTGGGATCCTTATGGGAATGTTGATAATTTACCAGTAGCAGTTGTCAATCAAGATGAGTCATCAACTTTAAATGACCAAACGCTATCAATCGGTGATAATATGGTGGACAGTATGTCCAAAAATAAAGACTTAGATTATCACTTTGTTAGCGCAGAAAAAGCAGAAGAGGGTCTGGAAAATGGTGATTACTATATGGTTATCACATTGCCAGAAGATTTATCTAAAAAGGCAGCCAGCCTTTTGACGGATGACCCTGAAAAATTGACGATTAATTATCAAACAACAGCTGGACGTAGTTTTATCGCTTCTAAAATGAGCGAATCTGCGATGACTAAGCTTAAAGATACTGTTTCTGAAAATATCACAGAAACTTATACAAAAGCTGTATTCAAGATCATGTCTAGTTTACAAGATGGTTTACAAGAAGCAAGTGATGGTGGTAATGAACTACTCTCTGGAAGCCAACAGCTTGAATCAGGCAGTCAAACTATTACAGACAACCTTAACACAGCAGCATCAGGCAGCCAAACTTTAGCAGACGGAACAGCGACACTTTCAAGTGGCTTGACAACCTATACAAACGGCGTGTCAAGTTTAGCGAGTGGCTTAAATACTCTATCTGATGGTTTGCTGCCATATACAGGTGGAGTTGGTCAATTGGCGACAGGTTTGAATGAATTATCAAGTAAATTCCCAAGTTATATAAGTGGAGTTGGTCAAATTGCTGGGGTAATGCCTCAATTGACTCAAGGCTTTACAGCATATGCAAATGGTGTCTCTGATATTTCATTAGGTCAAACTGCTTTTACAAGTGCTTTAACGGATTATACCAACGGCGTTAGTCAGTTGTCTGCAGGTTTAGCTCAATTAGATGCCAAGTCTAGGGAATTAACTGATGGTATTAATCAACTTCAGACAACTAGTAACAATAGTCTTGAGCAGTTAATCGCAGAAGCAACTAACTTAAATGATGGTTTACAAACTCTCCAAACAGATTTAAACAATACAACTCTACCTGATGCCTCACAACTGCAAATAAATCTTGATAGCTTAAGCCAATTTGGGCAACAGTTATCAGCTATGAGCTCTGCTATTTCATCTATCAATAGTTCAGATTTGGCAGCTGTGCAAGCAACAACAGCTTATCAAAATTTGAGCGATACAGACAAAGCTGAAATTGATACAGCGATTACTAATAGTACTGGTGCAACGACAGCAGATAATTTGATAACTCAAATTTCAAGCATTCAAACACAGCTAGTTTCACTTCAAGATTTATCAACACAATTAGCGAATCTGTCAACTTTGCTTAATAACATTGCTGCCTTAAAAGCAAATGTGGTAACGGCAAGTGCAGGTAGCCAACAATTGGTAGATGGATTAACACAATTTAAAGAAGGATTAACTGCAGAGAGTGGTATTCCAACCCTAGTTTCGGGTATTTCTGATTATACAACAGTGGTGGCTCAATTAACTGATGGCGCTAACCAAATAGTTGATAATAACGAAAAATTACTTGAAGCCTCAAGTCAGTTAAGTTCAGGAAGCAATGAACTTGCTTCAAATAGTACTAAAATAAGTAATGGACTTATTCAAGTTCAATCAGGATCAGCACAATTAGCTTCATATAATGATGAGTTAACAAGTGGGGTGACACAGTTAACTGATGGCGCAAATCAACTTGCAGTTAATAATGATAAGTTACTAAGTGGTGCTAGTACAGCAGCTTCTGGAGCTAATCAATTGGTTGCTAATAATACTCAGCTAACAAGTGGTGCTTCTCAATTGCAATCTGGTGCAGAAGCATTAGCTTCTGGTTCAAGTCAGTTAGCTGCTGGTAGTGATACGTTGACAAGTGGCTTGACAACCTTGACAAGTGGTATTTCAACATTGACATCATCACTTTCAGAGGCAAGTGACCAATTATCACTTGTTTCTGTAACAAATAAGAATGCTAAATTGGTTTCTAACCCTGTATCAACAAAAAAAACAGATAATGATAGCGTGAAAGTAAATGGTATTGGTATGGCACCTTACATGATTGCAGTATCACTTATGGTAGTTGCCCTTTCAACGAACGTTATCTTTGCAAACTCATTGTCAGGACGTCCTGTGAAAAATCGTTTTGAATGGGCAAAACAAAAACTCTTTATTAATGGATTGATTTCAACGGTTGGTTCATTAGTATTGTATGGTGCTATTCAATTCCTTGGTTTTGAGGCTAACTATGAATGGAGAACAATCTTCCTCATCATCTTAGGTGGTTGGACATTAATGGCTCTTGTAACGGCTCTAGTTGGTTGGGATAATCGTTACGGTTCGTTCCTTTCGCTTATTATGTTATTACTTCAAGTCGGTTCTGCAGGTGGTTCATATCCAATCGAGCTTAGTCCTAAGTTCTTCCAAGTTATTCACCCATACATGCCGATGACTTACATTGTAACAGGTTTACGTCAAACCATTTCGATGACAGGTTCAATTGGTACACAAGTTGGTGTTCTATCAGCGTTCCTTGTTGCTTTCATGGTACTTGGACTAATCATTTACAGACAACCAAAAACAGAAAATTAAGATTAGTAGATTGAGGAAAACGTTCATTTTGGACAATTTCTTCAATCTTTTTTTGATGTAAACGATGTTCTCAGTTTTTACAATCAGATTATTTGAAAAATGAAGGGAACTTTTATACACTTAATGAGTTAACTAGAGAATGCTGATTAAGACAGCCTTTCTTTACAATATATTTACAGCGATGTAAATAATTAATTTGCTATTTAGATTGAGGAAATTATGTCACTTATTACTATTATTTTGTCATTATTGGTTGCTTTGGAACATTTTTACATTATGTATTTAGAAACAGTTGCAACACAATCACCTGCAACAGCGCGTGTTTTTGGACTATCGCAAGAAGAATTAGAACGTGAGTCTGTAAGTAATTTATTTAAAAATCAAGGTGTTTACAATGGCTTGATTGCCGTTTTTCTGATTTACGGTATCTTTACAGCTAATGCTACTTTAGTAACTGTTTTTCTAGCAAATGTCGTTCTTGTTGCCCTTTATGGTAGCTTGACCGCAGACCGTAAAATTATTTTAAAGCAAGGTGGTTTAGCCATTTTAGCTTTACTGACGTTGTTATTTTAAAATGATAAAGGCATCGCATTTGCGATGCCTTTTAAGTTTTATTGAACTGTAATGTCACCAACGTTTCCGTCAATTGTCAATATGTTTTTACTTGATTGATTTAAGTTTGAAGTGATATCAGCATCGCCTAGAAGATTTGTCATTACTACTTTCAAATCTTTGCTGACAAGAGTAATGTCAACCTCACCAGTAGTCATTGTTATGGTGTTATCATTTTTGAAGGTGGCGGCATTGGCTGAAAAATCTCCCATGCTTAACTCAAAGGTTGTGTCAGAAGCTTGTCTATTTTCTAAATCAATATCACCTGTTGTAATAGAAAAGGCGATGTTTGCTAAGTTGCTGTTCTCAATTTCAGCGTCCCCAGAGGTTATGTTTACTGTCCCTGAATTGAGGGTTGTATTGGTCAATGTTAGTTCTCCAGCCAGAAGTTCGAGCGTTGCGGTATCAAGTGAAAGCTGACTGATGTCCAAATCTCCTGAGCTAAGATTAGCTTTGACTGAAGTGAGGTCTGTATCCTGAGGAACAGAGATAACGATTGTATGCGAATTTTCGATAATACCAGTTTTAGCAATGTCAATAATATCTCTTAAACTTAGAAAATGAATGTTTGCATTCCCTAAATGAGTGCGAGTTCCTGTTTGCTTTACAGTAAGGGTGTCATCCTTGACTTCGTAGTTGACAGGTGTTTTTTTATTGTCTGATTAAGAAATAAAGGGTTTGTCAATATCGGCTTTTGAAATGAGGATATCAGATGTTGTGCTGTCAATATCAATTTTACTGAAACTGTCAAGGTTAACCTTTTGATAGTTTACATTCCCTACCATATCAGTGCTATTTTCTAAATCAGAAAGTTCACCAGTTGCGAAACCATAACCTACAAGAGCTACCACAAATAAGCTACAACTAACGCCAATTCTAAAATAGTCTTTGTCCACGATTTCCTAATTTTCTCCTTTTGTTTTCTGTCTTTCGTGCTAAATTGACAATGCCACGTCCAACTACTTTACAAACAGCTCCTGCAGCAAGGAGGGTTAGTAATGATAAACCGAGGGCTAAGAGTCCTAGACCAAAACTAAGAGCAGTTGCGGAAAATGAAATGTTAAGGTAAGACCAGCTATCAAATAGTATGTAAATTCCAGGAAGGCAACCCCAGGGGAAAGAACAACAGCGATAGCCGCCACTCCAAGAGCTAGGATAGTGATGACCGCTAAGAAAAGAACAAGAGCCAGTGGAAGTGCAACAGGCGTTGCTAGAATAGCTAAAATAGCAAGCCAAACCACAGATACTCTGCCTTTAGGTCTCTTTTCTTGGTCGATGATTTTTTCGTCAAGCAAACGACTAATGATGTCTCGCGCCGCTTCTTTTGGTGTTCCCAGTTCGGCGATAACTTGTGTTTCATTTTCTGGACCAGCTTCTTCAAAGTATTCCCTAAAGTAGTCCATAGCTTCTTGGTAATCCTCTTTGGGTAACTTACGTAGGTATTTTATCTAACTTTGCTAAATAGTCAACTTTTGTCATCCTCTAAACTCCCTTCAATAATCTCATCGACTTTTTCTTTGTACCGTTGGCATTCTTTTTTGAGAAAGGTCAACTGTTCTTTAACAGCTGCTGTGATAGCATAATATTTTCGTTTACGTCCTTGGTAAGCTTGTTGATAAGTGGTTAAATAGCCCGCTTTTTCCAGTTTTTTTAAAATTGGATATAAGGTGGATTCTTTTATGTTAGCAATTTGCTTAATGGTTTGGCTAATAGCATAACCGTAAGAGTCGTCTTTGTCAACAATGGCCAAAATGAGGAATTCGATAACAGTTGCCGAAGTTGGAAAATACATGAAAACTCCTTTTTTGATATGTAAAAATTTTATATATAATTATTTTACATATAGAATATAGAAAAATAAGCAGCAAGTTAAGCATAATGTATAAGAATTTTATATATAGGAGAGTTCATACGTGTATTTTTAATGCTATCGATGTCTATTAAGTTTAAATAGCAATAATTAGTTGACAAAATCCACTAAAAATCTCAAGATATAGTTGATAAAGTCCACTAAAAGGAGAGAATAATGTCAGATAGAAACCATTTATGCGATACGTGCCTTTAATGGCATGTATATGCCTTTTATAAATTTACTCGGTAATCATTATTTGGATTCTGAGTATTCCGTGACGGAAGTAGGAATTTTCTTTGAAATTTATGAGAATGAAGGCTGTACAGCAACACATATCGCCCAAGAGATGAATATTGATAAAAGCTATTTGAGTAGGATTTTGAAAAATCACGAGAAAAAAGGTTATATTTATCGTCAAACGTCAAAGGAAGATGGGAGAGCTTATCATCTTTTTTGACTGATGCAGGAAAATTACGTGCGCGAGATTTTATTGAAAAATCTAATCAAGAAATTGGTGATATTGTTGCGATATTGAGTTATTCAGAGCAGAAACAATTAGCAGAAGCAATGACTTTAATTACTAAATTATTGGGAAAAAATTCAGTACAAGGAGAGTAGTGGAATGAAAGTTGTACCGTATGATGAAAAATATAAAAAAGATTTTGTGGAAATGAACCTTGATTGGATTTCTGAAATGTTTACAGTAGAAGCAGAAGATGAACGCGAGTTAACTAATATTGAGCATTATATTGAAAATGGTGGTCAGATTTTCTTTGCTTTAAATGATGAGGGAGCTGTTATGGCATCGTGTATGGTCGCTCCAAGAGAAGATGGTGATTGGGAAATCATGAAATTTGCAGCAAAAAGCGAATTTGCTGGCAGCGGTGCAGGGAATGCTTGTTTAAAGGCGTGCATTGAGTATGCGGAATCCCTTCATTTGCCAAAACTTATCATTGTTTCCAATCGAAAATGTCTATTTGCTGTTCATCTTTATCGCAAATTTGGTTTTACTGAGATTCCTGTTGATAAAGAAAGATTTCCTTTTGAACGTGGTGATATTGTCTTCGAAAAAGAATTATAGCGTGTAAGGAAAGATTAGCATAATAGCAGTACCTTTACAAAGTTGTCAATCTTGTTGTTAAGTAGTTTTTGATAACTCTTAGTTTACACAAGTGACAAACATTGTTCGTTACAACAACTTTTCAGCAGCTGAAATCAGCTTATCAAAAATGCAATCGTGTGTAACGGTTGCATTTTGATTATTAATCCTCAAGAACAATATATTCTTGAACGCTTCTCTTTAAAATAGGTGAATCTTCTTTTCTGAAGTGTTGCTCTTTGTGATGTTGGATATGTTCAGGACGTTTCAACCAAGCTTTGAAATCGTCTTGGTTGTCCCAACGTGAAATAGCAGTAAAGGAAACACTATTTGTATCAGAATTATCTTGAATACAGACCTCGTTTCCTAAACATGTTTTCCAATTTTTGAGCGAGATAGCGTCGTTGCGGAATTTTTGTTCAAATTTATCTTTAGCAGCAGCTTTTACTTCAAAAGTAACTGTTTTAATAATCATATGTTGTTTCTCCTTTGGGTTACTTTAATTATACAAGGAGAAACTAAGTTTTCAAAATTTTTGAGATAAAAATGATTTGGTTTAATATCCAATCAGTCAAAAATGCTATTTCTGAATTTAAAAGCCTAGAAACGTTGATTTCATAGGCTTTTAATGTATTCAATTATTTAACTTCAGTAGACATAGTCTTTATTTGTACGTTTTTAAATATCCAAATTAACGAACACGTGATTTTTCATTTGATGAAGAGTCAGTTACAGCTTCTACGCCTTCGCCAACTTTTTCTTTAACTGCTGAGAATCCATTCCCCAAACCTGTTTTAACATTATCAAACTGTTTAGATGCAAACTCACCTGTTGTTTCAACTGGACCACTTACACGATCTTGCAAGCTTACTGAATCTGCTTCATGTTGTTCTTTCGTTTTAATATCGACAACATTCACGTTCACTTCAACAACTTGCAAATCTGTGATCTTAGAAACTTGTTCTACAACTACTTCTTTAATGTGTTTGTACAAGTCAGGAACATTCTTTTGATATTCCACTACTACATCCAAGTCAACAGCTACTTGTTCTTTACCAACTTCAACGTTTACTCCATTGCCAACACGGTCAGTGTTTACAATCTTATTAGTTAGATTAGAGAAAAATCCGCCATCTACAGCCAACAAGCCGTCTACTTTTTCTAAAGAAAGTCCGATGATTTTTTGGATGACTTCATCTTCGTAAGTCAATTCTCCTTTTACTGCATCTACTTTTTTAGTAGGTTCTTGTTTATCTATATTTGTTGTGTTTACATTATTTGTTGTGTTTACATTTTTTTCGTTTGACATATGAAACTCCTTTTATTTAAATAGTCCTTTTTGTTGTAAATAAAATCCAACTCCAGCTCCTAAGACGGCGAAGATTAAAACAAACAATGTTTTAAAGAACCCATAGGACAAGATGCAACAAGCTAAAATAACACTTGCCAATCCAGACAGTAGTGGATACTCGTATTTTTTAAACCATTCCATTTTATACTTCCTTACTTCACACGACTCACAGTTTTTTTAGTTCGTGTTTTAGGCTTATAATCTTTTACAGAAACATCAAGCTTAACACCATGATTCATTCCAAAAAACTGTGTCAATCCATTACCGATTTCATCTTTTATAGACTGAGTTCTTTTAATAATATTATCTGAGGGAAGAATTTCTCCTTCCACGGAAACTAAACATTTATTTTTCTGACTAATTACATGAACTTTAGGATTCTTAATGAAGTTATTTTCATTAACTACACTACGAACAAATCCTTCAATAGCAGAGTTTTTTAGTTTTAGCTTACCACCTGCATCTTCTAACTTTATCTCTAAATGTTGTTTAGGATAAAAGATGATTACTAGCATAAATAATAAAATTAAAATTGAGAGAACCAAGGTACCCCAGAAAAGATATCTTGAAAGATAATATCCTAAAAAGGGAATTCTCTCCCAATTAACTAATTGGAGTCCTAAACCGCTAACTTTATGGTAATCTAGCAAAATAGGAATCAAAATTGTCAAGATTAAAATACAAAATATAAGCGAAAGTATTTTCTTAGATTTTGACATACTGAATCCTTTCATGAATAAAATCAAATCATAACCTTGCCCTGTCTTCAAGATTATGATTTATTCTTGAAAAAGAATATTATTCTTTTTTTCCTAAGAAAAACGACACTACGGAAACAACAATAACTGCACCCGCAATAGAAGGAAGTAAAGCCATACCTGCTACAGAAGGCCCCCAGGATCCCAGAAGGGCCTGTCCAACTGAAGAACCAATTAAACCTGCTAAAACATTAGCAATCACACCCATGGATCCACCTTTTTTAGTGATTCCACCCGCTACAAGACCGATAAGGCCTCCTACAATAATAGACCAAAGCATAATTATCTCCTTTCTATCTCAAAGAAAAGTTATTTAAATCATATTGAATAAGTAAATATTATGAAAAATATAATATTTTAATTATTTTATTATTTTATTATTTTGATTTTCAGCTAAAAATTTCTTATTGAACGAAAAAATAAAGCGATTTCTTTTCTAAGATTAATGTAATTGTATGCTTTTTTTTAGAAAAAATCAACTAAAATGTTTGACAGTATCCATTTAAAGGATTGAATGACATTTTCCAAACTATTTCTTTTTCATCCTTATCCACAATATAGTTTATTTCATTATTTAATCCTGCGAGAAAAATGCCTCACTTTTTCAAAACTCTATGCGCTTCATTGAAAATATGTTGCATATTCTCAGTATAGCAATTTGATACGGGGTGAAATACAATATCAAAAGACTCATCTTCGTAGGGAAATGTTTTTGTCATATCTCCCTCTATAGCCTCTATTTTATATCCCTCCCTCTTAAGCAATCAGACAAAACTATATTTTAATCAAGCAAAAAAGCCTAGAAACATTGGTTTCATAGGCTTTTAGTTGGCTCAATTATTTAACTTCAGTAAAGATTACGTGTTTACGCAATTTTGGTGAGTATTTTTTCAATTGAAGACGGTCTGGAGTGTTACGTTTGTTTTTTGAAGTAAGGTACAAGCGTTCACCAGATTCTTTGTGTTCAAGTGTAATATTTACGCGCATGGTATCTCCCTTCTATTATTTAGCTGCTTTAGCGATTTTACGTCCTTTGTAGTATCCTTTAAGTGATACACGGTGAGAACGTGAGTAATCTCCAGTAGTTTCGTCAAATTTTACTGATGGAGCAGTCAATTTGTAGTGTGTACGACGTTTGTTTTTCTTCGCTTTTGAAGTGTGACGTGCAGGTACTGCCATGTTTTATTTCCTCCGATAATATTTTTTTGTTCTTGATTTTCAATCAACTTTAACATAATAACATATCTTTTTTGTAAAGTAAAGTTACTTGACAGAATTTTTTGATTTTCTTTTTGACAAGAGTAAAGCTTTTTAGCAGATGCACCTATTTTTGGATTATTATTCAAATATTCTGAAAATTTAAAAATTTTCTTCTGTCTAACAGAGCCTAAGTGTGGTATAATAAAGCACAAAGATGATTGCAATGAGATGATTGCAATGAAAGGAAAAGACATGACAGATAAACTAGATACACGCCACAGAAGTAAGATTTATGACAGTATGGTCAAATCCCCTAACCGCGCCATGCTTCGTGCGACAGGGATGACGGACAAGGACTTTGAGACTCCGATTGTCGGAGTGATTTCGACTTGGGCTGAAAATACGCCTTGTAATATTCACCTGCATGATTTTGGTAAGCTAGCCAAAGAAGGAGTGAAGGACCAGGGTGCTTGGCCTGTTCAGTTTGGTACGATTACTGTAGCAGACGGGATTGCTATGGGAACACCGGGTATGCGCTTCTCTCTGACTTCACGCGACATCATCGCAGACTCCATCGAAGCTGCCATGGGCGGACACAATGTGGATGCCTTCGTCGCTATCGGGGGCTGTGACAAGAACATGCCTGGTTCCATGATTGCCATCGCTAATATGGATATTCCAGCTATTTTCGCTTATGGTGGAACTATTGCGCCTGGAAATATTGATGGCAAAGACATTGACTTGGTTTCTGTTTTTGAGGGCATCGGAAAATGGAACCACGGTGATATGACGGCTGAGGACGTGAAACGTCTTGAATGTAATGCCTGCCCTGGCCCTGGTGGCTGTGGTGGTATGTACACAGCTAATACCATGGCGACTGCTATCGAAGTTCTAGGGATGAGTTTGCCTGGCTCTTCTTCTCACCCAGCAGAATCCCAAGATAAGAGAGATGATATCGTGGAAGCTGGCCGAGCAGTTGTTCGGATGCTGGAAATGGGGCTCAAGCCGTCTGACATTCTGACTCGCGAAGCCTTTGAAGATGCCATCACTGTGACCATGGCTTTGGGCGGTTCAACCAATGCCACTCTGCACTTGTTGGCCATGGCCCATGCAGCTAATGTGGAGTTGACATTGGATGATTTCAATGTTATTCAAGAGCGCGTGCCACATTTGGCGGATTTGAAACCATCCGGTCAGTATGTCTTCCAAGACCTATACAATGTCGGCGGGGTGCCCGCTGTCATGAAATATCTCTTGGCTAATGGCTTCTTGCACGGTGATCGCATCACTTGTACAGGTAAGACAGTCGCTGAAAACTTGGCTGACTTTGCAGATCTGACACCGGGTCAGAAGGTCATTATGCCACTTGAAAATCCGAAACGTGCAGACGGTCCATTGATTATCTTGCATGGGAATCTAGCACCAGACGGCGCTGTTGCTAAGGTTTCTGGTGTTAAGGTTCGTCGTCACGTCGGACCAGCCAAGGTCTTTGACTCAGAAGAAGCTGCTATTGATGCAGTGCTGGCTGATGAAGTAGTCGATGGCGATGTAGTCGTAGTTCGTTACGTTGGTCCAAAGGGTGGCCCTGGTATGCCAGAAATGCTGTCGCTTTCTTCTATCATCGTAGGGAAAGGGCAGGGAGACAAGGTAGCCCTTCTGACAGACGGCCGCTTCTCAGGTGGTACCTACGGTCTCGTTGTCGGACACATTGCTCCAGAAGCTCAGGATGGCGGTCCGATTGCCTATCTTCGTACAGGCGATATAGTCACGGTTGACCAAGATACCAAGGAAATTTCCATGGCAGTTTCTGAAGAAGAACTTGAAAAACGCAAGGCAGAAACAACTATTCCACCGCTTTATAGCCGTGGTGTACTTGGTAAATATGCCCACATGGTATCTTCTGCAGCAAAAGGTGCTGTTACCGACTTCTGGAAACCAGAAGAAACAGGTAAGAAATAGTTTGTATAGTTAACAAAAGAACCCGCTAGTTTTTCCAGCGGGTTTGCTATTTTTTTATGTAGATAAACTAAGCATCTTCTTATCTAGGACTAATTCTTAACGCAATACGGCCGAAGCGGCTGATGCGCGTGATTTTCCAAGCGGGAGACCAAGTGACTTCAACAGAGACGGTTTCGATACCCTCGATTTGCTTCAGGGACTCAACGATTTTAATGGGAACGGTCTCGGTACAGTCGCAGGCTGTGTCTGTAAAGGTCATGACAATCTTGCAGTGGCTAGTCTCGTCAAGATTGATTTCATAGATGAGCCCGAGATTGTAGACATCAAGCTCGACCTCTGGATCGTAAATTGTTTCGAGTTTCTTGATTAATTCTTCTTGGATAGCTGCGGCTCGGTCATTGATTTTGATATCGTCTCTCATCTTCTGTCCTTCTTCCTTAATAGAATAGTGGTTTTATTTTCTCATAATTCTGACAATTTTTCAAGAAATTCTGGCGAATGAAAACGGATTTAGTATCCTAGGGGAATTTTTCTGCTCTAACTCTTCAAAACATCTGATTTATGGTAGAATATATAGATACTATATAGTTGCAAAGGATGAGAAAATGAAATTACAAAAACCTAAAGGAACACAGGATATTTTACCTAGCGAAAGTGCTAAGTGGCAATACGTGGAAGCTGTTGCGCGTGAAACATTTAAAAAATACAATTACAGCGAAATTCGTACACCAATGTTTGAACATTATGAGGTTATCAGCCGTTCTGTTGGTGACACAACGGACATCGTGACAAAAGAAATGTATGATTTCCACGATAAAGGTGACCGCCATATTACTTTGCGTCCAGAAGGTACAGCTCCTGTTGTGCGTTCTTTTGTGGAAAATAAATTATTTGCACCAGAAGTTCAAAAGCCAGTTAAGATGTACTACATCGGCTCAATGTTCCGCTACGAACGTCCACAAACTGGTCGTTTGCGTGAATTCCATCAAGTTGGTGTTGAGTGCTTCGGTTCAGTAAATCCTGCCACAGACGTTGAAACAATCGCGATGGCTTACCAATTGTTCCAAACGCTGGGCATTAAAGATGTTACGCTTCATTTGAATACTTTGGGAAGTGCAGCTAGCCGTGCGGCATATCGTCAAGCTTTGATTGATTACCTTACGCCAATGCGTGAGCAATTGTCAAAAGACAGTCAACGTCGTTTAGATGAAAACCCACTTCGTGTCCTTGATTCAAAAGAAAAAGAAGACAAGATTGCTGTTGAAAACGCACCATCAATTCTTGATTATCTTGATGACGAAAGCCAAGCTCATTTTGATGCTGTGCGTAGTATGCTTGAAACTCTCAATATCCCATATGTCATTGATACAAACATGGTTCGTGGTCTTGATTACTATAACCACACTATCTTTGAATTCATCACAACTGTTGATAAATCTGAATTGACAATTTGTGCTGGTGGTCGCTATGACAGTCTCGTTGAATACTTTGACGGACCAGAAACACCAGGTTTTGGTTTTGGACTTGGTCTTGAACGTTTGCTTCTTATCCTCGAAAAACAAGGTATTGAATTGCCAGTTGAAAAAGAAATGGACGTTTACATTGCTGTTTTGGGACAAGGTGCAAACCTTAAAGCGTTGGAACTTGTTCAAGCTATCCGCAACCAAGGTTTCTCAGCAGAACGTGACTACCTTGGACGTAAAATCAAAGCGCAATTCAAATCAGCAGATGCCTTTAATGCTAAAACAATTATCACTTTAGGTGAAAGTGAAATTGAAGCAGGTCAAGTAGCTGTGAAAAATAATAAAACTCGCGAAGAAGTGGCCGTAAGCTTTGACGAAATTACAAACAACTTCGCTGAAGTGTTGAATAAATTGTGTTAAATTTCTTCTTTATACATACTTAGGCACTTTAATTATTAATGAAAAGGCTTAAGTAAGAAAAGAATTTTAAAAACTCCCCCCGCATGGGTGGGGTTTTTACGTGCTTTTTGCTATAATAGGTGGGAATGAATAAATTAAAAAACGGAGAAACATATCAATGAAACGTACAATGTATGCTGGTCGTGTTCGTAGTGAACATATCGGCCAAGAAATTACTTTAAAAGGTTGGGTTGGTCGTCGTCGTGATTTAGGTGGGCTTATCTTTATCGACCTTCGTGACCGTGAAGGTATCATGCAATTAGTCATTAATCCAGAGGAAGTTTCAAGTGATGTTATGACCACAGCTGAAAGCCTTCGTAACGAATTTGTTATCGAAGTTACTGGTGAAGTTGCACAACGTGAACAAGAAAATAAAAACTTACCAACTGGTGCTGTTGAATTGAAAGTATCAGCATTGACAGTTTTGAATACGGCTAAAACAACACCTTTTGAAATTAAAGATGATGTTGAAGTTAGTGATGAAAATCGTTTACGTTACCGTTATTTGGATCTTCGTCGTCCAAAAATGCTTAACAACTTTAAATTACGTGCAAAAGTTACTCACTCAATCCGTAACTATTTGGATGAGTTAGAATTCATTGATGTTGAAACACCAATGTTGACAAAATCAACTCCAGAGGGTGCGCGTGACTATTTGGTACCAAGTCGTGTGAGCCAAGGTCACTTTTACGCTTTGCCACAAAGTCCACAAATCACAAAACAATTGTTGATGAATGCTGGTTTTGACCGTTACTACCAAATCGTTAAATGTTTCCGTGATGAAGATTTGCGTGGTGATCGTCAACCTGAGTTTACACAGGTCGATATGGAAACATCATTCTTGTCAGACCAAGATATCCAAGATATCACTGAAGGAATGATTGCTAAAGTCATGAAAGATACAAAAGGAATCGATGTCACATTGCCATTCCCACGTATGTCTTATGACGATGCAATGAACAACTACGGTTCTGACAAACCTGATACTCGTTTTGAAATGCTTTTACAAGACTTGACAGAAGTTGTCAAGGATGTTGATTTCAAAGTTTTCTCACAAGCTCCAGTTGTAAAAGCTATTGTTGTTAAGGGGAATGCGGATAAATATTCACGTAAAAACATTGATAAATTAACAGAATTTGCAAAACAATTTGGTGCCAAAGGTCTTGCATGGGTTAAATTTACTGATGGTGCGATTACTGGACCAGTTGCTAAATTCTTAACAAGCATCGAAGATAAGTTGACGGCAAGTTTACAACTCGAAGAAAATGATTTGGTTCTTTTCGTTGCCGATACTCTTGAAGTTGCTAATAACACTCTTGGTGCTCTTCGTACTCGTATCGCTAAAGAACTTGGCATGGTTGACAACTCTAAATTTAATTTCCTTTGGGTTGTTGATTGGCCAATGTTTGAATGGTCTGAAGAAGAAGGACGTTATATGTCTGCTCACCACCCATTCACATTGCCAACTGAAGAATCCGCTCATGAATTAGAAGGTGACCTTGCTAAAGTACGTGCGGTTGCTTACGATATCGTTCTTAATGGTTATGAACTTGGTGGCGGTAGTTTGCGTATCAATCAAAAAGAATTGCAAGAACGTATGTTTAAAGCACTTGGCTTTACAGCAGAAGAAGCAAATGACCAATTTGGTTTCTTGTTAGAAGCTATGAACTACGGTTTCCCACCACATGGTGGACTTGCTATCGGTCTTGACCGCTTCGTTATGCTTCTTGCTGGTGAAGATAACATTCGTGAAGTCATTGCATTCCCTAAAAATAATAAAGCTGCGGATCCAATGACACAAGCACCAAGTCTTGTATCAGATAAACAATTAGATGAATTGGCTTTAGCAATCGAAAACAATGATTAAGAAAACATCTTTGAAAAAGAAAACAAAGTTTATTGTTAGCCGTTGGGCAGAAAGATATGGTCTGTTAAAGACAATGCAGAGCATTTCAAGAGAGAAGTATGCGGAAAAAGTTTCCGCTTCTCTTTTTTATGGTTTGCTATCGGCAATCGCGGTTAATTTCTTCTTCCAACCAGGACACGTTTATTCAAGTGGTGCAACAGGTTTTGCACAGGTTTTATCGGCAGTTAGTGAGCGATTAATTGGCTTCAAGTTGCCAGTTTCAGTTGTTTTTTATGTGATTAATGTGCCGTTGCTCGTTTTAGCTTGGTATAAAATCGGACATAAATTCACTGTTTTTACACTCATTACAGTTTCGATGAGTTCTTTCTTTATTCAAATTGTTCCTGAAATTACTCTGACGACTGACCCTTTGGTTAATGCCATTTTTGGTGGTTTAGTCATGGGGACTGGTGTTGGCTTTAGTTTAAAATCTCGTATTTCAAGTGGTGGTACTGATATCATTAGTTTGACCATTCGGAAAAAGACAGGCCGTGATGTGGGAAGTATTTCTCTCATGGTCAATGGTGTTATCATGATTTTTGCCGGCATCTTATTTGGTTGGCAATATGCCCTTTATTCTATGGTGACTATCTTTGTCTCTAGCCGTGTGACAAATGCTATTTTCACTAAGCAGAAGAAAATGCAAGCCACCATTGTGACCAATCGGCCTGAAAAGGTAATTGCGATGATTCATACCAAATTACATCGTGGGGTGACACAAATCAATGATGCTGAAGGAACTTATAATCATGAGAAAAAAGCGGTTTTACTGGCTATTATTACTCGTGAAGAATATAACGACTTTAGGTATTTGATGAAAAAAACTGATCCAAATGCCTTTGTTTCAGTTACTGAAAATGTTCATATTATTGGACGTTTTGCTGAGGATTAAGAGGTTGAGAAAGTTCTCAGCTTCTTTGTTTATGGCGTTATAATTTACAAGACGCAGAAAATTTTGTTTTGGAGGTATGAGACATGATGCGTGAAAAGCTTGGACAAATAGGAAGTTTGGTGTTAATTGCCATAGGTGTAGCAATTTATACTTTCGGTTTTGTCAAATTTAATATGGCAAATGCTCTTGCTGAAGGTGGGGTTGCGGGTGTAACCTTGATTGCCCATGCTCTTTACGGAATCAACCCTGCTTATTCGTCACTTATTTTGAATGTTCCTTTGTTCATTTTAGGGGCGCGAATTTTTGGACGAAAATCGCTAGCGCTAACCATTTATGGTACTGTTTTGATGTCATGGTTTATCTGGTTTTGGCAACGTGTGCCAATTCAGATTGTTCTCGAAAATGATATGATGTTGGTTGCTGTCGTTGCTGGTTTATTTTCTGGTGTCGGTAGTGGATTAGTCTTTCGTTACGGCGCTACAACGGGCGGAACAGATATTATCGGACGCGTTATCGAAGAAAAATTCGGTTTTAAACTTGGTCAGACACTGCTTTTTGTCGATGCCGTGGTTCTTACAGCGTCGCTGGTTTACATTGATTTACAACATATGCTTTACACGTTGGTAGCAAGCTTCGTTTACAGTCAAGTTCTGACCATTGTCCAAAATGGTGGTTACACGTTGCGTGGCATGATTATTATCACACAAAAATCTGAAGAAGCTGCGCAAGCTATTCTTAATGGCATTAATCGTGGGGTCACTTATCTGAATGGCCAAGGGGCTTACTCTGGAAACGAAAAAAAAATTTTGTATGTGGTCTTAAATCCAGGTGAAGTCCGTGCTGTTAAAGCTATTATGGCAGATTTAGACCCAGATGCTTTTATCTCAATCATTGATGTTGATGAGGTTGTGTCATCTGATTTCAAAATTCGACGAAAAAATTATGATAGATTGTAATTAATAACGAAAAGAAGAGGTGAATTTTCATTTACCTTTTCTTTTTTAGATATTATAGTCTGACAATTTAATGATATGCTATTGAAAATTTTGAAAGCGCTTTTTGTTTAATTCTTTTTATGGTATGATGAGTCTTGTAAGGATTGTTACTGGTCAAGCAGGCAAAACCTAAATCTAACAAGAAAATTAGGAATAGCACCAATCGTTCCTCTATTTTTCTCTTGATTAGATTTAGGTTTTTGTTTTTGTCAGAAATTCTTTGGAGAACTTGTGTTCATTGTGGAAAGTACTTTCGCAAAATATAAGCATCTGTAATTTTATTTAGGAGGAGAGATTGACATGAAAAAATCAATTTCACAGGAATCGTTTTGAGTGTTGTTAGTTTTTTAGGAGTGTTTGCAGGAAGTCAAGTTGTATCTGCTGACACTGATGTTACTATTGCTAAAACATCAATTGTTGTAAAGGGGTATGAATTTGGTCCAGCAGTACCAAAAGTTGTTGTAAAGTTAGATAGTAAAGTCTCTAATGTATCAAAAGAAAATCTTACTGTTACAACCGCAGGTACAGAACGCCAAGTCAGCAAGGTTTATTTATCTGATAAAAATGGAAAAAAGTTACCAAAGATAGTAAGTACGTCACTATTCAAATGCCGGTTACTTTTGACACCGAATCAAATTCTGGTGTTGCCAGTCCTTTCTTTTACAACATGGAAAATTTCCATAATACATGGGTAGATGATTACACGGTTTCAATTCAAGGGTTAACAGTAACTGTAAACGGCGAAGAAAGCGAACTTGACAGTGAGAGCAACGCTATTAACAATCGCATTTCAACAGATGTAGCAGCATTTAGCAATCGTGGGTCTTATTCTGGAACTTATACGAATCCGTTGACCAATCAAGATGAAGAACTCACCCTTCAATATGCTACTTATGAACCAGAAAGTTTGAAAAATGGAAGGAAAAATCCTTTGATTATCTGGCTATATGGGCAAGGCGAAGGCGGTAATACCAATATTACTTTGTTGGGAAATGAAGTTGTAGCGCTTGCTAAGGATGGTATCCAATCACATTTTACAGCAGGTAAGCAAACGGGAGCCTATGTTTTAGCGGTTCAAACCCCAACGTATTGGATGGATGAGGGTGATGGTACAAATGGAGCGGGGGCAGGTGTGTCTCGCTACACATAGGTACTCATGGATACTATTAAAGATTACGTTTCGAATCATTCAGATGTGGATACAGACCGTATTTATTTAACTGGTGGTTCAAATGGTGGTTACATGACGCTTAATTTGGCTATCAATAATCCAGATTATTTTGCAGCGCTTGTTCCGCAGGCGGCAGCTTATTCTTACTATCAATATCAGCGTAATGAGGACGGTACTTATACAACTGTTCCTAGTGATACAAGCTTGTCTGGCACAGCATTTGTCAAAACAGATGATACCTACTTTGACGAGGATAAAATTGCAGCGCTTAAAGATATTCCGATTTGGTTTATCCATGCCGCTAATGATACGGTTGTCAATCCAAGCGATTATTCTTTACCAATCTATAAAGCTTTAGTAGATAGCGGAGCAACGAATAAATGGTTCTCATATTATGAAAGCGTTGAAGGTTCAGACATGAAAGATACCTCTTATCTTGGACATTGGTCATGGACGTATTTCTTCAATGATAAGGTGTCTGGTGTACAAAGCGTTTCTGATATTAAAGAGGCTGACGACCTTTCAGGTTTTTCACCAAGCAATAAAACTAATGGTGGAACAAGCACCGTAAAAGTTGACGGAACAGCTTATGATAACATTTTTGATTGGTTAAATGCTCAGAAAAAATGAGTTTAGACAAATGAAAAAAGCCGTTTAACACGGCTTTTTTGTTAGGGGTGAAATAGGCTACCTAGCATGATAGCTAAAGCGGCATTCCCTTTATATTTTTCAGGACTGTCAGCAACTTCGTTGTAAAGTGCGGTGATTTCAGATTCTGTTTTGAGATGATGTGTTAGTAAATGTTGAGAAATGGCATGTGCCAGTTTTGTACGTGCCAACTGGTCATTTTCATTTTTTTCTAAATCCTGCGCTACTGCAAAAATATCTGCTTTCAGTGGCTCGTTATCTGGCAGGCTAGCATAGGCTTTACTAAGTTTTTCCATTAATTGATTTCCTTTTTCCATAAATAAAATCTCCTTTGTTATTATGCTTACAGTTTATAATTTTGATAGAAAAAGATCAAGAAAAAAAGAACGAGAAATAATCTCGTTCTTTTTGCTTTTATAAAGAAATAATTACATTTCGTTTGGTGCTTCAACACCAAGAAGACGGAGCGCTTCTTTTAGAACAGTTGCAGTAGCGTAGCTAAGTGCTAGGCGGCTATCACGTTCTGGGCTTTCATCAAGGATACGTGTGTGTGCATAGTATTTGTTGAAGCTTTGGGCTAGATTGATAGCAAATTTTGCAACAATAGAAGGTTCAAAGTTGTCAGCGGCACGTTTGATGATACGTGGGAAGTCTTGGATAAGTTTTACAATTTCCCAGCTTTCAGCATCATCAAGACTGTAAACTTGGTTGATAGATGGTGTAAAGTCAGCTTTACGAAGAATAGATTGGATACGTGCATGTGCATATTGTACGTAAGGTCCAGTTTCACCTTCAAATGATACCATAGCATCAAGGTCAAAGTCATAGCCATTCAAACGGTCTGTTTTCAAATCGTAGAATTTGATAGCACCGACGCCAACAGCGTGAGCGACTGCTTCCTTGTCAGCAAGGTTAGGATTTTTAGCATTGATTTGGTCTTCAGCGCGTTTGACAGCTTCGGCAATTGTTGGTTCAAGAAGGATAACATTACCTTTACGAGTTGACAGTTTTTTACCTTCTTTAGTAACAAGTCCAAATGGAACGTGAGTAATATCTTCATTCCATTCAAATCCCATTTCGTTAAGGACAGCTTTTAATTGTTTGAAGTGAGCAGATTGTTCGTTACCAACGACGTAAATGGCCTTGGCAAAGTCGTAAGTACGTTTGCGATAAAGAGCGGCAGCCAAGTCACGTGTGATGTAAAGTGTTGCACCGTCAGATTTTTTGATAAGAGCTGGGTGTTCGATATCATATTTTTCAAGGTTAACGACTTGAGCACCTTGAGATTCTTCAAGAAGTCCTTTTTCTGTCAAGATATCGACAACTTCGTCCATTTTATCGTTGTAGAATGCTTCCCCGTTAAAGCTATCAAAAGAAACACCAAGTTCATCGTAAAGACGGTTGAATTCAACAAGACTTTCGTCACGGAACCATTGCCAGAGTGAAATAGCTTCTTCGTCGCCACCTTCCAATTTACGGAACCATTCGCGAGCTTCTTCGTCAAGTTCTGGTTGTGTTTCAGCTTCGGCATTGATGCGAATGTAAAGTTTTAATAGCTCGTCGATTGGGTGAGCTTTAACAGCCTCTTCGTCACCCCATTTTTTGTAGGCAACAATCAACATACCGAATTGTTTACCCCAGTCACCGAGGTGATTGATTTTAACAGCTTTATAGCCGAGTTTTTCAAAAATATTAGCCAGGCTATCACCGATAACGGTTGAACGAAGGTGTCCAATTGAGAATGGTTTAGCAATGTTTGGACTTGACATATCGATAGCAACGTTGCGACCTTCTCCTAAATTTTGACTAGCATAGTCGCTTCCGTGTGCAATAACTTGACCTAAAACATCAGCAGAAATGCTTTTCTTGTCAAGGAAGAAGTTGATGTATGGACCAACAGCTTCGATTTTTTCAAAGCCAGTTGCATCCATTTTTTCGGCAACATCAGCAGCAATCATTTGGGGTGCTTTGCGAAGGATTTTTGCTAATGAGAAAGCAGGAAAAGCAAGGTCACCCATATCAGAATTTTTTGGAATTTCAAGTAGATTAATAATTTGTTCTTGGTCTAATTCTGGAACAATATTTTGAATGCGCTCAGTAATTGTACGTTTTGTATCCATGAGTTTCTCCTAAATTAGTTAGTCATATTATTTTAACATAAAAATAAGAAATACACGAGACTAGCTGAAAGAAAACGTTTGAAGCAGTAAAAATAAGTTATCATAAGGAAAACAGCGCAAAAGAGAGATGAAAAATTTTCTTTTTTTTGGTATAATTTTGAGGATAAATATACACAAAGGGAAAGTTATATGAATAAAATAGAACGTCAAAATCGAATCAAACGTTTGATTCAATCAGGTCATATTGGAACACAAGAAGAAATCAAGCGTCATTTGCAAGAAGAAGGGATTAGTGTCACTCAAGCAACCTTGTCACGTGACCTTCGTGAGATTGGTCTTTTGAAATTACGTGATTCATCAGGTAAGCTTTATTATAGTTTATCAGAAATATCAGAGACAACTTTTGGTGCTAATATCCGCTCATATATTTTGAAAGTTGCTCGTGCTGGGTTCATGCTTGTTCTTCATACTAATCTTGGTGAAGCAGATGTTTTGGCAAACTTGATTGATAGTAGCGACATTCCAGAGATTCTTGGAACGGTGGCAGGTGCGGATACTTTGCTTGTTATCTGTAAAGATGAAGAGACAGCTCAAGCATTTGAAAGAGACTTATCAACGAGCTTATGAGTAAGTACGACCAAGCAGTGGACAAGTTAGTTCAAGCTATTCAAAAGCACGACAGTGTGCAAGAATTTCAAAAAGTAGAACAAAAAATCAAAACTTTTCCAGAACTTGACAGTCTTGTTGACGATATGAAAGCTTATCAGCAGGAGGCTGTGCTTTATCACAAGATTGACAAGTTAGTGGCTGAAGAAGCAGCAGGAAAACAAGCTGACCAGCTACAAAAAGACTTATCGGATCTCCCGATTGTCAAAGATTATCGTAACAAGATGCAAGATGCTAGTGATTTGGTTCAATACATCACGAAAAACTTGGAAACGAAAATTAACGAGGAGTTAACTAATAATGACAAAAGATAAAATTTCTCCAGGCATGCAACAGTATTTGGATGTAAAAAAAGATTATCCAGATGCTTTTTTACTTTTCCGCATGGGAGACTTTTATGAATTATTTTATGATGATGCGGTTAAGGCTGCACAGATTTTAGAGATTAGCTTAACTAGTCGTAATAAAAATGCTGACAATCCAATTCCAATGGCAGGTGTCCCTTATCATTCTGCACAACAATACATTGATGTATTAGTAGAATTGGGTTACAAGGTGGCAATTGCAGAGCAAATGGAAGACCCTAAACAAGCCGTTGGTGTGGTTAAACGTGAAGTTGTTCAAGTGATTACACCAGGGACTGCGGTTGATTCTTCTAAACCAGATAATGCTAATAATTTCTTGGTGGCTATTGACTCTGACGGCAAAACGTTTGGGCTAGCCTATATGGATGTGTCAACAGGTGAATTTTTCTCAACAAGTTTTTCTGATTTTTCAAGTCTTAGGAGTGAAATTCTGAACCTTAAAGCGCGTGAAATTGTTGTTGGCTATGAGCTTTCTGAAACAGAGCAACATAGCTTAGTCAAACAATTAAATTTACTCTTATCGTTTGAACAAGAACGTTATGAAGATGTACATTTAATCGACCCAGATTTAACGGCCTTAGAAATTTCAGCAGCTGAGAAATTGCTACAATACGTTCATACAACGCAAAAACGTGAGCTAAGTCATTTGCAAAAATTGGTTCATTATGAAATCAAAGATTACTTGCAAATGTCTTACACGACAAAATCTAGTCTGGATTTATTAGAAAATGCTCGAACAAGTAAAAAACATGGTAGCCTTTATTGGTTACTAGATGAAACTAAAACGGCTATGGGAATGCGTCTATTGCGCAATTGGATTGACCGCCCTTTGGTGAACCAAGTACAGATTGAGGAACGCCAAAATATTGTTCAAGTTTTCCTAGATAATTTCTTTGAGCGTAGTGATTTAACGGATAGTCTCAAAGGTGTTTATGATATTGAACGTTTAGCGAGTCGTGTGTCGTTTGGAAAAGCTAATCCAAAAGATTTATTACAACTCGGTCATACCTTGGCACAAGTGCCAACAATTAAGGCAATTTTAGAATCGTTTGAAAGCCCTCACCTTGATAAGCTTGTCAATAGCATTGACACTTTGCCAGAGCTAGAATCACTGATTCGCTCAGCTATTGACCCAGATGCCCCTGCTGTTATCACAGAAGGCAGCATTATCCGTACAGGCTTTGATGAGACTTTGGATAAATACCGTAAGGTTATGCGCGAGGGGACTAGCTGGATTGCAGAAATTGAGGCTAAGGAACGTGCTGCAAGTGGGATTAGCAATCTAAAAATTGATTATAATAAAAAAGACGGATACTATTTCCATGTGACAAATTCCAATCTCTCTCTAGTGCCAGATTATTTCTTCCGCAAGGCAACGTTGAAAAATTCAGAGCGTTTCGGAACGGCAGAATTGGCTAAAATTGAAGGTGAGATGTTGGAGGCACATGAGCAATCAGCAAGCTTAGAATATGATATTTTTATGCGCGTTCGTGGACAAGTTGAGCGTTACATTACACGTTTGCAAGACTTGGCTAAGGCGATTTCAACCGTTGACGTTTTACAAAGTTTAGCCGTTGTTGCAGAGAATAATCATTATGTTCGTCCAACATTCAACGATAACCATGAAATTAAGATTGAAAAAGGTCGTCATGCGGTTGTTGAAAAAGTTATGGGAACGCAAGAATATATTCCTAATACGATTACGTTTGATGCCGATATCAACATTCAGCTGATTACTGGTCCAAATATGAGTGGTAAATCAACTTATATGCGTCAACTTGCCTTGACAGTTATTATGGCTCAAATGGGGTCTTATGTAGCTGCTGAAAGTGTCAATTTACCAGTATTTGATGCGATTTTCACGCGTATTGGTGCGGCTGATGATTTGATTTCAGGACAGTCAACGTTTATGGTGGAAATGATGGAAGCTAATCAAGCTATCAAACGTTCAAGTTCTCAATCCTTGATTCTTTTTGATGAGCTAGGTCGTGGTACAGCAACCTATGACGGTATGGCTTTGGCGCAATCAATCATTGAATATATCCATAACCATATCGGTGCTAAGACCATGTTTGCAACCCATTATCATGAGTTGACAGATTTGTCAACAAGCTTGACGCATCTTGTCAATGTGCACGTTGCTACCCTTGAGAAAAATGGTGATGTGACTTTTCTTCATAAAATTGCAGAAGGTCCAGCAGACAAATCTTACGGAATTCATGTAGCAAAAATTGCTGGTTTACCAGAAGAATTATTACAACGTGCGGACAGTATCTTGACGAATTTAGAATCAGGTGCTGCGCAGCTTCAATTGACCCCTGTGGTAGAAGCTGAGCCAATTACTGTAAAATCTGAAGTAGCAGAACCAGTGGCAGAGCAACTAAGTTTATTTGCTGATGACTCATCTAACCAAGAAGTGATTGAAGTACTCAAAAAAGTTGATTTGATGAATTTAACACCAATGCAAGCCATGAATGTTATTTATGAATTAAAAAATATGTTGTAACAATAAGAGGCAGTCTTAAAGAAGATTGCCTTTTTAGTTTGTGTTATAATAGAAGATAAACAAGCAAGAATGAAAGGAATAAGGCTGCCTTTAAAAGGCTTGCTAATAAATAAATAATGAGTAAAATTATTGAGTTGCCAGAGGTTTTGGCTAACCAAATTGCGGCGGGTGAAGTTATTGAACGACCAGCTAGCGTTGTCAAAGAATTGGTGGAAAATTCGATCGATGCAGGGAGCAGCCAAATCACCATTGAAATTGAAGAAGCTGGTTTAAAGAAAATTCAAGTGACAGATAATGGCGAAGGAATTACTCAAGATGATGTTGCGTTAAGTCTGCACCGCCATGCCACAAGTAAAATTAAAAATCAAGCTGACCTTTTCCGTATAAGGACATTAGGTTTTCGTGGTGAAGCGATACCGTCAATTGCCTCCATTAGTCATTTTACAGTCAAAACAGCAACGGCAGATGAAAATTATGGAACATTGCTAGTAGCCAAAGGTGGTGAAATTGAAAAACAAGAACCGATTTCTACACCCGTTGGAACCAAAATTATGGTTGAAAATCTCTTTTATAATACGCCAGCGCGTCTTAAATACATGAAAAGTCTCCAATCCGAATTAGCTCATATTGTTGATGTGGTGAATCGTTTGAGCTTGGCGCACCCAGAGGTGGCTTTTAGCTTGATTAATGATGGTCGTCAAATGACAACAACATCTGGCACTGGTGATTTGCGACAAGCAATTGCTGGTATTTATGGGCTTAATACGGCTAAAAAAATGATTGAGATTTCGAATGCTGACCTCGATTTTGAAGTGTCTGGTTACATTGGTCTGCCAGAATTGACACGAGCGAACCGAAACTATATTACGATTTTGATTAACGGTCGTTATATTAAAAACTTTTTGCTCAATCGTGCGATTTTGGACGGTTATGGTTCAAAATTGATGGTGGGACGTTTTCCGATTGCTGTTATCGACATTCAAATCGACCCTTATTTAGCTGATGTCAATGTTCACCCAACGAAGCAAGAAGTTCGTATCTCAAAGGAAAAAGAACTGATGAGCTTAATCAGCTCTGCTATTGCAGAGAGTCTGCGTGAGCAAGATTTGATACCTGATGCTCTAGAAAATCTGGCGAAATCAAGCACACGTGGGCTTCCGAAACCAGAGCAAACGAGCCTGCCGTTGAAACAAACAGATCTTTATTATGATAAAGAACGTCGTGATTTCTTTGTCAAGTCAGATACGGTTGAAGAGCAACCAGTACAGTTATTCAATGAGGTTGACAACTCTGTCAAGGAAGTTGACAAACAACAAACATCAGTGAAATATGCGCAGCGTTCCGAAGTAGATAGTCAAGATGATGAACATGATAATCTCGATTTTAAAAACAAGACAAAAATCAATAATATGATTGAAAGCCTTGATAATGAGGAGTCATCAACTTTCCCAGAATTAGATTATTTCGGACAAATGCACGGAACGTATCTTTTTGCACAGGGAAATGGTGGGCTTTATATCATTGACCAACACGCTGCTCAAGAACGTGTTAAATATGAATATTATCGTGAGAAAATCGGCGACGTTGACAGCTCTTTACAGCAGCTTCTCATGCCATACCTTTTTGAGTTTTCTGGAGCTGATTTTATTAAGTTGCAAGAAAAAATGGAGCTGTTAAATCAAGTTGATATTTATCTAGAACCATATGGAAACAACACTTTTATTCTCCGTGAACACCCAATTTGGATGAAAGAAGAGGAAATTGAGACGGCTGTTTATGAGATGTGTGATATGCTGTTGTTGACAAATGAAGTATCGGTGAAGAAATATCGTGCAGAATTGGCAATCATGATGTCATGCAAACGCTCAATCAAAGCGAATCACATTCTTGATGATTATTCCGCCCGACATCTTTTGGTTCAGTTATCACAATGTAAGAATCCTTATAACTGTCCACATGGACGTCCAGTTCTTGTCAACTTTACCAAAGCTGACATGGAAAAAATGTTCCGCCGTATTCAAGAAAATCACACAAGTTTAAGAGAGTTAGGAAAATACTAAGATGTATGATTATATCAAAGGAAAATTAACTAAAATTACCGCCAAATACATTGTTGTCGAGGCTGGAGGGCTGGGCTATATCGTCAACGTTGCTAACCCATACAGTTTTTCAGACCTTGTCAACCAAGAGGTTCAGATTTATTTACACCAAGTCATTCGTGAAGATGTGCAATTGTTATTTGGTTTTCACACAGAAGATGAAAAAGCTGTTTTTCTTAACTTGATTTCAGTTTCTGGGATTGGTCCGACAACTGCGCTAGCGATTATTGCGGTTGATGATAATGAAGGGCTTGTCAATGCGATTGACACTAGTGATATCAAGTATTTGATGAAATTTCCAAAAATTGGAAAAAAGACAGCTCAACAAATGGTCTTGGATTTAGCAGGAAAATTTGTCGATGTTTCGGTGGAAAATAGTAAAGCTTCTCAGACAAAAACAGTTACAAACGAGCAGCTTGAGGAAGCTATGGAAGCTCTTTTGGCCCTTGGCTATAAAGCTGCAGAGCTCAAGAAAATTCGTAAGTTATTTGAAGGAACAAATGAAACAGCAGAACAATACATCAAATCAAGCCTTAAAATGTTGATGAAAGCTTAATTTAAAGCTTTTTTGGCTATTGTTTCACATGAAACACTCCTCAACTTATCAGTTGGGGAGTGCTTTTATATGCTTAAATTTGCCTATGCTTTGCTACTTCTTTTTCAAGTGCTTTCAAAAATCTTTTCTTCTTCGGTTAAGTGCAGTAGAGACATTCCTTTATCAATTAAGCTATTATCATCACGACAAATGCCAAGGCGGACTTGCGCAATTCCTAAAAGGTCATAGCGTTTTAATTCCTTAGCAAGTTTGAGAGCTTCTAGATAAAATGTTTCACATTCTTTGGTTTGACGATTGTCCAGATAAATGCTTGCGAGATTGGTTAACAAGGTCAATTGCAACGGCTTGATGTTGTAAAGGTTGGTGTATTTGACTAAGTTAGTTAAAATTTTGGGAGTGATTGTTTTCAGAGTCTCTAGTGGAAAATGGTAAAGAATTGTTAATAGTAATTTGAAATCATTCTGATACCAAGTGTTTTGTTTTTCAAGGTAATGCCAAATTTTCTGAGTTGTTTCTTGAAAGGTAGTATCTTTTGATTCGCCACCAAATTCTCTTACGTGGATAGTAACAGTTAGTCTGTCAAGAAGTTGTTGAATCGGTATGTCATGGTGTGTTTGAAGATATTCTTGACATTGTTGTTTGAGAGATAAGAGTTTGGTGTTGTCGGTAATTGATAGATTGTTATTAGCGATATTTAATAATTTTTGACGTTCATTTGGCTGATAGACGTTGTAAATGTATTCAAATTCTTCCAAGCTCATGTTGATTTACTGGAGAAGAAAAATGAAAGTATCAAATTTAGGGATAACTTGACCGCTTTCGATACGAGCTAGAGTAGAGCGGGCGAGCATGTCACCACAAATTTCTTCCTATGTTAACCCTTTTGATTGCCGAATATCCTTATAAACTTTTTCAAAATCCCAACGCATATCCTAATCTCCTAAAAAATTTGTGTTACTAAACGCTACAAAATGTTATTTTACTTTATTTTCGGTGTATGATAGACTAAAGGAGGTTTTATATGGTGAGAAAGAATATTATTATATCACTTTCAGCTTTTGCCTTATTAGGCGCATTTGGTGCTGGTTTGACAACAAGGCAAACTTCGGTTCAACCAACTAAGGTTGTGACAGCTGATACTAAAGATACAGTCGTGGAACAATAATCATCAGTTGATGATGAGGTGGCACAGATTAGTAATACAACTATTCGAGAATTTGTTCAATACTTTAGAGCCACTGGTGATAATCCAGATGAGTTTTGTTTGTTTGAAGATTTTTCAGACGATAAGCGTATCGTTGTCATTGATGATGGGACAAATCCTATTGGTAAAGCACCAGTAATTGGTGATTCGGCCGATGACGCAGAGTCTACAGTTGTTGGTAGTTTGACAACTGAAGAGGGTACGATTACTTTTGACACTAGTGACCCAAGCCAATCCGCAACAATCGCTGAAATCAAAGCAGCCGTAGCTCAATATCAATAAAAGGAAAGCTGAACATTGGTGATTTGGTCAGCTTTTATAGGTGAAATGGATGAAAAAAGAAGAAAACTATGTCAAATGTTTTTTAATACTACTAATTCTCCTTGTTTTAATCATTTTTGGTGCTTTAACCGTGAAGTCTGGTCGATTGGTATTTTTTTTGAGGGGATGGGGTTAATCCTAGGTGTCGGTGTTACTTAGCTCTATTGGAAGAAAAAGCATTGATGAGGTTTACATGGTTGTCAATCAGGTGTAAATGTGGTGCTAACTGCCAAAAAGATTATTTTTTTGGTTTAGTTTAAAGTTTCAAATAAATCTTGACATCATCGGGAAATAAGAGTCTTCTGTAAAGAAAAATTTATACGATGAGGGTAGGTGGGAGTTATGAAAAGTATTACTAGGAACACTTTTGTTTACCTTTTGGCAAATTTTTTAGTTACGGTGGCTTATTCCATGCCGCACTTGATTTTAACGGTTATTTTATTGTCAAAAGGGTTAAGTTTGTTGCAGATTTTGATCGTTCAATCAGCTTATAGCATTGCGATTGTTTTATTTGAATTTCCAAGTGGGTTGATTGCAGACAATTATTCCCGCAAAAACATTTATAGTCTATCAAAGTTATTTTTGATAGACTATAAATGTTTTTGCTTGTCCTTTTTAGTAACAATTTTTACCTTATCTTTGCTGCTTGATTTTGCTATGGGATTGCTTCGGCCTTGGATAGTGGAACGCTTGATGCCTACATTATTAATCAATTAAAAATGGCTCATCGTGAGGACGACCTTCGAAAATTTCTAGCGCTCAATAATCGTTTGGAAATTGTCGGACTTTTATTGGGAAGTAGTTTGGGTGGTGTTCTCTATCTAAGCATTGGTATCAATATTTATGTTTTTAGGTATTGCCTTTTTAGTGGCTTCAACTCTTGTGACGTTTTTCTTTTTCAATGAAAATCTAAAAAATACGACACTAGAAGAGAACCATGTTTCTGTTTTAAAACAGCAGATTACAGATAGTTTTATCGAGTTAAGAAAGCAACCACGACAGGGTGTTATTGCCAGCTTATTTTATTTTCATCTTTGTTTTTATGTCATTGAATTTATTTTAAATTATTACTTCAACAAAATGGTGTCAATTGACAATATCTCGTCTCTTGTTTCCTTTAAATCGACCATTAGTCGCTTGGGAAGTATTTGTTTATTGTGCCTTTTGAGCTTAATGGTAAAAGTATTTGCTGTTGAACAAGTCATGGCAGTCAACTTTATGGCATCATTACTTTTCTTGTTTTTACTAGTCATTATATGGTTAAGAAAACAATATGGTTAAGAAAACAGCCTAGGTTGACAAAGTAGCAAAGTAAGTTGACAACATATTAATCTAATATTTTCTCATTAAAATCTGGCTTTGTAGCAAAAAGCAGCAAATTTGTTGCTTTTTTTGATAGAATAAAACTAAATTACGAATAGATAAGTAGGTGGCAATCATGAAAGCTGAAATCATTGCTGTGGGAACAGAAATTCTAACAGGACAAATCACAAATACAAATGCTCAATTTTTATCGGAAGAATTTGCCAAGTTAGGAATTGATGTGTTCTTTCAAACAGCTGTTGGTGATAATGAAGAACGTCTTTTATCAGTTATTAATTTAGCAAGCAAGCGAAGTGAATTAGTTGTCTTATGTGGAGGGCTTGGTCCGACAGAAGACGATTTAACAAAACAAACGTTAGCAAAATATTTGGGACGCGATTTAGTCTTTGATGAACAAGCTAACAAGCGTTTGGACGAATTTTTTGCGACACGTCCGCAGTTTGCTAGAACGGCTAATAACGAACGTCAAGCACAGCTGATTGAAGGGTCAATACCGTTGCAAAATAGCACTGGTTTGGCTGTTGGTGGCGTGCTAGAAGTAAATGGCGTGACCTATGTTGTTCTCCCTGGACCGCCGAGTGAATTAAAACCAATGGTATTGGATTCTCTAGTACCTTTATTGTCTGAAGGCCATAGGCAGCTTTATTCACGTGTGTTGCGTTTCTTTGGTATTGGTGAAAGCCAGTTAGTGACCGTTTTGACAGATTTGATTGATAATCAAACAGACCCAACGATTGCTCCGTATGCGAAAACAGGTGAGGTGACCCTTCGTTTATCAACCAAGGCAAATGATGTGACGTCAGCAAAAGCGAAATTGGATGCTCTAGAGCATAAAATTCTAGCTAAAAAAACATTAAATGGTATTCTTCTTGAACAGTTACTTTATGGCTATGGTGATGATAACAGTATGGCGCGTGTTGTTTTTGAGTTGTTGAAAGAAAAGCACAAAACCATTACAGCGGCAGAAAGTTTGACTGCAGGGCTATTCCAATCTAGTATCGCTGATTTTTCAGGGTCATCTGCAGTATTTAATGGCGGATTTGTGACGTATAGTATAGAAGAAAAATCAAAAATGCTTCACATTCCTCTTGAAGATTTGCAAGAACATGGTGTAGTAAGTCACTTTACAGCTGAAAAAATGGCAGAGCAATCACGTTTATTGACAGATGCTGATTTTGGTATCGGTTTGACAGGTGTTGCAGGACCAAATAGCTTAGAAGGACATCCAGCAGGAACAGTTTTTATTGGTATTGCTACTAGAGAAAAAGTTCATTCTATTCGTGTTGTTCTAGGTGGACGAAGCCGTTCAGACGTCCGTTATATTGCTACTTTATATGCTTTCAACTTAGTACGTCAAGCTTTATTACAAGGCTAAAATTTGGTATAATAGAGTTAGTATCTCGAACAAACAGAAAGGGAAAAATTTGGCTAAGAAGACAAAGAAAACAGAAGCTATCACTAAAAAATTTGGTGATGAGCGTAAAAAGGCGCTTGATGATGCCTTGAAATTAATTGAAAAAGATTTCGGTAAGGGAGCTGTTATGCGCCTTGGTGAACGTGCTGAACAAAAAGTTCAAGTCATGAGTTCAGGTAGCTTGGCTCTTGATATTGCTTTAGGTGCAGGTGGTTATCCTAAAGGGCGTATCATTGAAATCTATGGACCTGAAAGTTCTGGTAAGACAACTGTTGCGCTTCATGCGGTAGCACAAGCTCAAAAAGAATGTGGAATTGCTGCCTTTATCGATGCCGAACACGCACTTGATCCAGCTTATGCTGCGGCTCTTGGTGTTAACATTGATGAGCTTCTCTTGTCACAACCTGACTCTGGGGAACAAGGTCTTGAAATTGCAGGAAAATTGATTGACTCAGGTGCTGTTGACCTCGTCGTTGTCGATTCTGTTGCTGCCCTTGTACCTCGTGCCGAAATCGATGGTGACATTGGTGATAGTCACGTTGGTTTGCAAGCTCGTATGATGAGTCAAGCAATGCGTAAATTGTCAGCTTCAATCAACAAAACAAAAACAATTGCGATTTTCATCAACCAGTTGCGTGAAAAAGTTGGTGTGATGTTTGGTAACCCAGAAACAACACCTGGTGGACGCGCGCTTAAGTTCTATGCGTCAGTTCGTCTTGATGTCCGTGGTAACACACAAATCAAAGGTTCTGGTGACCAAAAAGATAGTAATGTTGGTAAAGAAACTAAAATCAAAGTGGTTAAAAACAAAGTTGCGCCACCATTTAAAACAGCCGAAGTTGAAATTATGTATGGTGAGGGAATTTCACGTACGGGTGAGCTTGTTAAGATTGCTAGCGACTTAGACATCATCAAAAAAGCAGGTGCTTGGTTCTCGTATAACGGTGAGAAAATCGGACAAGGTTCTGAAAATGCGAAGAAATACTTGGCAGAACACCCAGAAGTCTTTGATGAAATCGACCACAAAGTACGTGTTCACTACGGTCTCGTAGAAGAAACCGAAGATGAGAAAGCAGCAGATATTGTTGAAGAATCAGCAGCAACTAATGATAATGTTGACGAGGTTGTTCTTGATTTAGATGATGCTATCGAAATCGAAGAATAATTCATAATAACATTAAAACTCTGGGACAATTGTCTCAGGGTTTTCTTGTGTAAGAATGTCAATCTAAGTTGAAAATATTTGAGTTAATTTTCGATTTTTTCAGAAATAAATGGAGCGTTTTCAAAATTACAAATGATTTTTTAGATTTTTATTGAAAAAAATAATCTTTTTAATTGACTTTTTGAAAAAATAGGTCTTAAGTCCTATGTTTTTGTAAAGGTTGGTGTGCTATAATACAACTATCATGGGATAGAAAGTGAGAGTGCACATGATTAAAATTTACACAATTTCAAGTTGTACAAGCTGTAAGAAAGCCAAGACATGGCTAAACGCTCATCAGCTCCCTTATAAAGAACAGAATTTAGGAAAAGAACCACTAACACGAGAAGAAATCTTAGCGATATTAACTAAAACTGAAAACGGGATTGAAAGTATCGTTTCATCTAAAAACCGTTACGCAAAAGCACTTGATTGCGATATTGAGGATTTAAGTCTGAGCGAGGTTATTGACCTTATTCAAGAAAATCCGCGTATTTTGAAGAGCCCAATTTTGATTGACGATAAACGCCTTCAAGTAGGGTACAAAGAAGATGATATTCGTGCTTTCTTGCCACGTTCCATTCGTAATGTGGAAAATGCAGAAGCTCGCCTTCGTGCAGCACTGTAATAAATATCTAAAAGCTCCGTTTTGGAGCTTTTTTAATATTTTCCTTAGCGTGGATTGTTAGAACCAAAGAATTTTTAAAGGTTATAGTAGTTGATTGCGCGTGGAAAAAACGAGTGCTTTGCTCTTTTTTATTTTTATAAAGATAGTAAAAAGTTCGGTGATAGTTGAGGTATGGGGAGCAAAGGTTGCTTAATGGGACAATTGAAACGAAGGATTTGAAAATGAAAATAAACTTTGGTGAAATAAAGTCAGATTCTTGTGAAATCTTTGTGAATAAGCTATAATGAATGGTGACAGCTATTTTAGAAAGAAGGTGTAAGTATGGGATTTACAGATGAAACTGTACGCTTTAATTTAGACGATAGCAACAAGAAAGAAATTAGTGAAACCTTAACAACTGTGTATCGTTCTCTCGATGAAAAAGGGTATAATCCAATCAATCAGATTGTTGGTTATGTCTTAAGTGGGGACCCTGCTTATGTTCCTCGTTACAATGATGCCAGAAATCAAATTCGTAAATACGAACGAGATGAAATTGTTGAAGAGCTTGTCCGCTACTATCTCAAAGGAAATGGAATTGACTTGAAATGAGAATCATGGGACTAGACGTTGGCTCAAAAACAGTTGGCGTTGCTATCAGTGATCCGCTAGGCTTTACAGCACAGGGCGTAGAAATTATCAGAATTGATGAAGAAGCTGGCGAATTTGGTTTTGAACGACTTGGAGAGTTAGTTAAACAGTATAAGGTTGATAAGTTTGTTGTTGGTTTGCCTAAAAATATGAATAATACAGAAGGCCCTCGCGTGGAAGCTAGTAAAGTATACGGCGATAAAATCAACAAACTTTTCAATATTCCTGTTGATTATCAAGATGAACGTTTGACAACTGTCCAAGCAGAGCGAATGCTGGTTGAACAAGCTGATATTAGCCGTGGAAAACGTAAGAAAGTTATTGATAAACTGGCTGCACAGCTTATTTTGCAAAATTATTTAGATAGAATGTTTTAATCTAATCATTAATTCATTAAAGGAGAAACTTTATGGCACATAACCATAATCACGATCATAATCATGATCACGAACATGAAGTTATTACACTTGTAGATGAACAAGGTAATGAAACACTTTTTGAAATTCTTTTGACTATTGATGGTCGTGAAGAATTTGGTAAAAACTACGTTCTCTTGGTACCAGCGGGTGCTGAAGAAGATGAACAAGGACAAATTGAAATTCAAGCTTACTCATTTACTGAAAATGAAGATGGAACTGAAGGAGACCTTCAACCAATTCCTGAAGATTCAGATGCTGAGTGGGATATGATTGAAGAAGTTTTCAATAGTTTTTTAGATGAGGACTGATATTGTCTTGATATGTTGAAGGGAAGTATAGGTTGTGCCTATGCTTTTTTTCATGCTCTTTTACGAATACTAAGTAAAGGAGGTGTGAATCATGACAAAGAAAGCGTGTTTGAGCCAAGAAGAAAGAAGCTTCTTGAAGCGCTATAAAACCAAGACTTATCACCGTTTTAGGGAAATTTTAGTTTACTGTGCTATACTCCCTAAATTGACTAATGATTAGTTTCTGTTATACTTAAAGTATGATAATTCAAGGAGAGAATAAGTGAATACATCAGAACAAGTAAATGTAGATCAGAGTACTGCACAATCTTACAGCTGTTCAAGTCGTTCAGCTCGTAAGGTTAGTGAGAACAAAAGTCACCAAGAGGCGTCTAGAAGAACAAAAGTCCCACAACCTCATAAACTTTACCTTTTAATATTGAGTGTTGTTATTAGTTGTTTGTCTGTATCAATGCCAGTCTTTACAGATATGGCAAATAGTGTGCAATCTCAAAACCTTTACATTGGTTTAATGTTTACTAAAGGACAACTTCCGTTTACAGATATGTTTGCGACAGGTGGTTTTCTTTATTATGCTTTGATTGCTTTGGCTTACTATCTTGGTTCTACGTTGTGGTTGGTGCCAATTCAAATTGCAACATTCTACTTGTCAGGAATCTATTTCTATAAATTGGTCAATTACTTTACTAGCAGTCAACGTGTAGCAGTTGCTTTTAGTGGTATTTTTTACCTATTAAACATTGCTCTTGGTTTTGGTGGTCTGTACCCTATCCAATTTGCGATGCCATTTGTCATGGTATCTTTGTGGTTCCTAACAAAATATTTTGCGGATATTATCAAAGACGAAGCCTTTATCCTTTATGGATTTGCTGGCGCAGCAGCAATGCTTTTAGAGCCACGTACTTTGGTGTTCTGGGGAATTTCTTTCCTAACTATTATCGTTTATAATTTAACACAAAAACATTTTGCTCGAGGATTTTATCAATTATTGTGTATCATTTTCGGAACAATTCTTGTCTTTTACACAGTTGGTTACTTTATCCTAAATTTGCAGGTATTATCATCCTATATTTCTCAAGCAATTGTTTATCAATTTACGTATTTTGCGACAAGTGATAGTAATTTTATCTTGACATTGCTATTCCAAGTTGTTGTGGCTCTAGTTTCAGGGATTTTACTTGGTGCCTTTTCTTTTGGAAAAATCATCAAGGGAGCTAATGACAAGGTATCTAAATGGCTTATTTTTCTTGTTTTTTTAGGCTTCTTAATCATAGATCTTTTGTCACAAAGTTACCATTTCTATCATTTATTAATAGTATTGCCTTTTGGTTTGTTGTTAACTGCAATGGTATTGAGTGAATGTTATCAACGCCATTTAACGAAAATATCACATCGTCGTAAAAAATCATCTAGTGATGACAAAGGCATTTTTGGATTATATCTAAGTCGTCATCTTTATTTTCCGATTTTGTTGCTTATTATCGGTGTAGGGCAACCTGTGGTTTCTTATTTCTTATCATCTGGTACTGATAGTGAACGCTCGACTATTGCAAGCTATTTGAAAAAACAAACATCTAGTAACGATAAGATTTATGTCTGGGATACGTCATCTAAGATTGGTATTAAGAGTCAATTAGCAAGTAGTTCACAATTTACATCACCTGTTGTGAATACAACTAAAACATCTAATGAAAAAATATTAGAAGATGAGTTGTTACAAAATCTAGCGTCATATATTGTGGTTAATAATGATGAAAAAATTTCTGATACGATAAAAAATGATATTTCTTCAAACTATGAAGAGGTCTCAATCAGCGGTGTATCAGGCTTTACCGTCTATCATAAAAAATAGAGACTAAACGCAATATCTTGTGGTCTAATAAAAAAACGACCACAAGATATTGATTTTTTTTTCTTGCGTGTTATAATAGACGAGTAAGAAGGAGTGTTCATATGATTACATTAGAAAAAGAAACAATTGCGACTCAACCAGCTGTCAAAGTTATCAAACGTGATGGACGTTCTGTGAACTTTGATGCAGATAAAATTTATAATGCTTTGGTTAAAGCAAGTAATAATGTGACAAAAATGTCACCAGTTGTTGAAGCAAAATTGGAAGCTATTTCAGATAATATCATTGCTGAAATTTTTGATCGCTTCAAAGATAATGTCAAAATTTATGAAATTCAAAATATCGTTGAGCATGAACTTTTAGAAGCAAATGAATACGCGATTGCACAAGAATATATTAATTATCGTACAAAACGTGATTTTGCGCGCTCTCAAGCGACAGACATCAACTTTACGATTGATAAACTATTGAAAAAAGACCAAACTGTCGTAAATGAAAACGCTAACAAGGATAGTGAAGTTTTCAATACACAACGTGACTTGACTGCAGGTATTGTTGGTAAATCAATTGGCCTTAAAATGTTACCAGCTCACGTTGCCAATGCTCACCAAAAAGGTGATATTCATTATCATGACCTTGATTACAGCCCATACACTCCGATGACAAACTGCTGTTTGATTGATTTTAAGGGTATGCTTGCAAATGGCTTCAAGATTGGTAATGCTGAGGTAGAAAGTCCAAAATCTATCCAAACTGCAACAGCGCAAATTTCACAAATTATTGCGAATGTTGCGTCAAGCCAATATGGTGGTTGTACAGCTAACCGTATAGATGAATTTTTGGCACCATATGCTGAACTTAACTATAAAAAACACCTTAAAGATGCTCAAGATTGGGTAGCAGAAGACCGTCGTGAAGATTATGCTCGTACAAAAACGAAAAAAGATATTTATGATGCTATGCAAAGTCTTGAATATGAAATTAATACGTTGTTTACATCAAATGGACAAACACCATTTACTTCTCTTGGATTTGGTCTAGGAACGAACTGGTTTGAACGTGAAATTCAAAAAGCGATTCTTGAAATCCGCATAAAAGGTCTTGGAAGCGAACACCGCACAGCTATTTTCCCTAAACTTATCTTCACTTTGAAGAGTGGTCTTAACCTTGAAGTGGGAACACCAAACTATGACATTAAACAATTAGCTTTGGAATGTGCGACAAAACGTATGTATCCAGACGTTCTTTCATACGATAAAATCGTTGAATTGACAGGTTCATTTAAAGCACCAATGGGATGCCGTTCATTCTTACAAGGTTGGAAAGATGAAAATGGTGTCGAAGTTAACTCAGGTCGTATGAACCTTGGTGTTGTGACTGTAAACCTTCCACGTATTGCTATGGAATCAAATGGCGACATCAATAAATTCTGGGAAATCTTCAACGAACGTATGGGTATTGCTAAAGATGCACTTGTTTATCGTGTAGAACGTGTCAAAGAAGCGACACCAGCAAATGCGCCAATTCTTTACCAATACGGTGCTTTTGGTAAACGTCTCGGCAGATATGATAATGTTGATGAACTTTTCCGTCATCGCCGTGCAACGGTTTCACTTGGTTATATCGGACTTTACGAAGTTGGTACAGTCTTTTATGGTCCAGAATGGGAAACAAATCCAGAAGCCAAAGAATTCACCGTTGATATCATTCGTAAGATGAAAAAATTGTGTACAGAATGGTCAGATGAATTTGATTATCATTTCTCAATCTATTCAACACCGTCTGAAAGCTTGACAGACCGCTTCTGCCGTCTTGACACAGAAAAATTCGGTATCGTTAAAGACATTACAGATAAAGAATATTACACAAATTCATTCCACTATGATGTTCGTAAGAACCCAACACCATTTGAAAAATTAGACTTTGAAAAAGCTTATCCAGAAGCAGGTGCAACAGGTGGATTTATTCACTACTGTGAATACCCAGTTCTTCAACAAAATCCAAAAGCTCTAGAAGCTGTTTGGGATTATGCTTACAGCCGTGTTGGTTACCTTGGAACAAATACGCCAATTGACCATTGTTATAATTGTGGATTTGAGGGTGATTTTACACCAACTGAACGAGGTTTTGTTTGTCCAAACTGTGGTAACAGCGATCCTAAAACAGTAGATGTAGTTAAACGTACTTGTGGCTATCTTGGAAACCCACAAGCTCGTCCAATGGTTAATGGTCGTCACAAAGAAATTTCTGCTCGTGTAAAACACATGAACGGATCAACAATTAAAAATTCTGGTGACTACAGTAAACATAAAGGCTAAAATGGGTAATAACAGGGCTTTCAATTCTTGACAATGTTACCAACCTGTCAATTTGGGAGTTTTTCCTGTTTAGTTTAAACGAGTCATTTTCTTTGTTTGAGACTTTCTATCACTTATATCAAATATGGAAAATGCGTTAATAAATATGGTTTAGACAGTTTCAGGACATATTGAAGCTGGAGACATTTGTCCCAGCTTCTTTATTGTATTAATAGATAGTTTAATGAAAGGAAAGCATATGGGAAAATATCAGTTAGATTATAAGGGTATGCAACAAATTGAACGTTTTCACGAAAAACATTCAAATGTGCAAACTGACAAAAAAGCACGTGTTAGTCAGTTGAAAGCGCAGTTTTTAGAAAAAGCTAAAAAGAAAAGCAAATAGAGGTACCGTTTATGCAATTACGAAGACCTAAATTATCAGATAAAGCAGCTGTTATTGACATGATGAAAGAATTTGAGACAAGACAATCTGCTCATGACGGCGGTTTTTGGTCTGTGGATAACTTTGTTTACGAGGACTGGATTGAAAGAAATCAATTAAGTGAAATGGGTATTGATGTGCCGTCAACGTTTGTTCCAGCGATTCAATTTGTTTCTTTTGATGATAACGGAAGGGCTCTAGGATTTTTGCATTTACGTTTACGTCTAAATGATAATCTCTTAAATAAGGGGGGATATATTGGGTATTCGATTCGTCCGTCAGATCGTCATAAGGGGTTGGCTAAGGAACAGCTTCACCTAGGTTTAATAGAAGCTAAAAAGAAAAATATCAAGCAAGCTTTGGTGACTTGTCACACGGATAATGTTGCTAGCCGAAAGGTGATTTTGGCAAATGGTGGTATTTTAGAGGATGTCCGTGAGTCAACCGAGCGTTATTGGATAAATTTGGATGAAGAATAACCTGTGGATAAGTGTAAATTAAAAATAGAAAGAGGACTAGATGGAAGAAAAAAGTTGGAATACGCCCGAGCCTGGTGAATGGAAGTCAGAGGAATTAAGTCAAGGACGAATCATTGACTACAAAGCTTTTAACTTTGTTGACGGTGAGGGTGTGCGTAATTCTCTTTATGTTTCTGGGTGTATGTTTCACTGTAAAGGCTGCTACAATGCGGCAACGTGGTCTTTCAAGGCTGGTATGCCTTATACACAAGAGCTTGAAGAGCAAATTATGGCTGATTTGGCACAACCTTATGTTCAAGGGCTAACGCTTCTTGGTGGTGAACCATTTCTTAATACGGGGATTCTGTTGCCGTTAATCAAGCGCGTGCGTCGTGAATTGCCTGAAAAGGATATTTGGTCTTGGACAGGTTATACGTGGGAAGAAATGATGCAAGAAACGCCAGATAAGCTAGAAATGCTTAGTTTAATCGATATTTTGGTTGATGGGCGTTTTGATATTACTAAGAAGAATTTAATGTTGCAATTCCGTGGTTCTTCTAATCAACGTATTATTGACGTGCAAAAGTCGTTGAAAGCTGGTGAGGTTGTCATTTGGGATAAATTAAATGACGGTGACCAAAAATTTGAACAAGTCAGCCGTGATGATTTAGTTTAAGGAAAAATATTTTTTTGATACTTTCCTTAGATTCCTTGCTTTTTTATTTCTAGGCTCAGACCTCAAACCTTACACTGGATGCTTTGAGCCGATGGCAGGTTCAATAGTCCAGTGGACTATTAAAGGAACCCAAGGAATTCTTAAAACTTCCGAGATGTAGGAAAAACTTCATTTCTCTTATCTGCAACCTTAAACAATCTCCCAGATTGTTTAAGCAGCACAAAGTATCGTTTTGGTGCTCGCTTCGCTCGCAATAATATTCTGTTAATATAGCAATTAATAATATTTAGAGGCTATTTTAGATAAAAACTAACTTGTTTATAAATTAAAAATTGGAGAAAACTTCATTCTTCAATTTTTTCATTTTGGTGGAATTTCTGTTTAATTTAAGTAGATGACAATTTTTTATTAATAAGATTGCTGGTTATCATTGCTATTAGAGGAATTTCCTAACTAAACAATTCACTGTGGGTCCTGCTTTTGGTATAATAAGGATATGAGCAGAATTTTAGATAATGATATTATGGGTGATGAGGAATTTGTGGAGCACACGCTTCGTCCACAGTTTTTAAAAGAATATATTGGACAAGATAAGGTTAAAAATCAGCTAAAAATCTTTATTGAGGCAGCAAAATTACGTGATGAGTCTTTGGATCATGTGCTATTGTTTGGACCTCCTGGTCTTGGTAAAACGACAATGGCATTTGTGATTGCTAACGAATTAGGGGTGAATTTAAAACAGACATCTGGACCTGCTATCGAAAAAGCTGGTGATTTGGTTGCTATCTTGAATGATTTGGAACCTGGTGATGTGCTTTTTATTGACGAAATTCATCGTATGCCAATGGCTGTGGAAGAAGTGCTTTATAGTGCCATGGAAGATTTTTATATTGACATCATGATTGGCAATGGCGAGACTAGTCGTAGTGTTCACTTGGATTTACCACCGTTTACCTTGATTGGTGCGACAACACGTGCTGGTATGCTTTCTAATCCTTTACGTGCTCGTTTTGGCATTACTGGGCATATGGAATACTATGACGTTGAAGATTTGACAGAAATTGTTGAACGTACGGCAGATATTTTTGAAATGGAAATTGTCCATGAAGCTGCCCAAGAATTGGCACGACGTAGTCGTGGAACACCTCGTATTGCTAATCGTCTCTTAAAACGTGTACGTGATTACGCCCAAATTATGGGAGATGGTATTATCACAAAAGGTATTACCGATAAAGCATTGATGATGTTAGATGTTGACCATGAGGGACTTGATTACATTGACCAGAAAATCTTGCGTACCATGATTGAGGTTTATAACGGTGGTCCTGTCGGTTTAGGAACGCTATCCGTTAATATCGCTGAGGAGTGTGATACTGTTGAGGATATGTATGAGCCGTATTTGATTCAAAAAGGCTTTATTATGCGCACTCGTACTGGTCGTGTGGCAACTGAAAAAGCTTATGAACATTTGGGCTATCCTTATTCAGAAAAATAATTTTTTAGCTTAAGGTAAGTTTAAGCAAGTCTTTATATACTATAAACAATCCTAAAACTTTTCTTTTTCATAATCTCCTGAAAGGACTCCGCTAGCGGGGTTCTTTCTTTTTCGTTTTGAACTGCAAAATAAGTAGAAAAATAGTAAATTTAAGCCATAGGTAGCGGAAAATAGCACAGAAAATAGTAAATTCTTGAGCAATTTCTCCCAGATTGTGGAAGTTTAGTTAAAAATAATAGAAGCTGTGGAAAAGTACACAACTTCTTTTTTCACTGAAAATGTTAGAAATGCCTTGAAATAAAGGTTTTTAGTAAGTTTTGTGGTAATTTCTTCTTGTGAAAATGAGTTATAAACAAGGTGTTTTTAAATTCTGTGGATTAGCGCTAAAGCTTGATTTTATAGACTTTTCACCTTATTTATACACAAGTTATCCCCAATATATAACCGTAGTTATCCACAAGCTGTGAATAAGTGTTGATATCTGTGTAAAAAAGCTGGTGATTTTCGGCTTTTTTACGTATTTGCAGAATATTTTGACTTGTCCACAGAAAATTTCATGAATAAAAGCCTAGCACGGATAATAAACCGCATCCCAATTGTTAGATTCTTACCGAACTCTTGGGGTTAGGTTCGTTGTCTATGCTAGGCTTTTTGGTGCTACGATAACATGTAGTTATAAACTTGCGAGAACATAAAAAGTGACCAATGTGTGCTTGGCAACACATTGGTCACTTAAGGACGATTATAGTGAGAAAACGATGTCAAAAATTGTAAAGCTTGTTAAACAACTGTCAATACCAATGTAAACCCTAACGGTGTAAAAAGCTAATTATTGCTAATGAGATTGTTAATTCGTTTGACAATACTGTCAACTATAGGTTTACAATATATTAATAAATGAGAAAAACTGTTTTTTCTCATAAATAGTGAAAAATCTGGTAAAAAAACACCCTTAATTTCCATTAACTTAGTTAGCTTTGTTAGAGTTTTGTGAGGCGTTGTCAAAGTAACCTGAGATGGAACTAAAAAGCAGTGCAAGATTCTTGGCGATATGTTCTGGTCTTTCGGGTTCATCTTTGGTTAACCAAAATTGCAGGACATTGAGATAGGCTCCCAATAATCCTTTTGATATATAGTCAATGCTATGGTCGGAGGAATCCTCAACGCACCAAGGAAGGTCCATTGTTTTATATATTAGTTCAGATTTGTCATTAAAATTTGCAGTTAAAAGCGAGAAATGTCCACTTTCGACAAGTGAGCGGATAAATTCACGATTATAGTACATGAAATTTAATGTGACGAGGAAAATGTCCTCTGCCTGTTGTGCTAATATAAAATTGTCACGTTGGAGGTAATACCCCTCAATAAAGTTATCTAAGCAGTAGTCCATTAAGTCAGACTTGCTATTAAAATATCGGTAAAAGGTTCGCCGCGAGACGCCCGCTTTTTCTAAAATGTGATAGATAGTGATTTTGTCGTAATGGCGTTCAGTAACTAGTAGATAAAGTGCTTTAGATAAGCGATTTTTGGTTTCCAAAATTTGATGCTGTTTTTTTGATAAATGTGGCATAAAATAATCCTTTACTCGAATAATGTAATATTTCTGAAAAGACAAAAAATTATATACAATCAAGTTAGCATTGTATCATATTCTGAAAGATTAAGCCATATCATTTTGTGAGCAAGTGTCTAGATAATGACAAATGTAATCTTATATTAGTGAAAATTAAATATTAAGAATTAATAAAAATTATAAAATGAGTGAGGGTGGTGGCTGGTCAGCACTTTTCTGGAATAATCATGACCAACCTCGTGCGATTAATCGTTTCATAGATGTTAAAAACTTCCGCAATGAGGGAGCGACTATGTTAGCGGCAGCCATTCATTTGTCTCGTGGTACACCATATATTTACATGGGCGAAGAAATTGGTATGCTCGATCCAGATTATGACACTATGGCTGATTATGTTGATGTTGAATGTTTAAATGCTTATCAAGAATTACTGACATCAGGCAAGACAGAAGCTGAAGCATTTGCCATTATTCAAGCAAAGTCACGTGACAATAGCCGTACGCCAATGCAATGGGATGCTTCAGAGAATGCAGGATTTTCAACAAGCACACCATGGTTGAAAGTTGGTAAAACGTATCGTGACATTAATGTTGAAAATGAAAAAAGCGGACCAATCTTCACTTTCTATCAACAATTGATTCGTCTGAGAAAAGACTTGCCAATTATTGCGGAAGGAAGTTATCAGTCAGCTTATCAAAATAAACCTTATATTTATGCGTTTGAACGTCATTTTGACGGAAAACAGTTGCTGGTGTTGAATAACTTTTTTGCTAAAGAGGTTGAGCTTGATTTGTCAGAAGCTTATCAGTCAGGACAAGTTTTGTTAAGCAATTATCCAGAAACAAACCTTTCTGAAAAAATCACTTTAAAACCTTATCAAACACTTGCCATTTATCAAGAAAATTTATAAAGAAAGTAGGATAATGACCAGAATGGTAATATCAATACAATGGCTAAACCATAGCCGATTTTTTCAAGACGACTGTGTGGATTAATGGGAATACCAAACGTTTTGATACGTGTTAAGTCGTTTGTTTGAGCAAATTTATCACATGTCATACCGATTACCCAGTGATAATCATGCCAAGAATAGCAAGACATGATGTGCAAAGAAGCAGTTTAGACACTCTGTTAGACAACCATTTTCCCAAAAAGATGTCAATCCCCATAAGGATGATAAATAGTATTAAACAAGCATAGAGCATAATCACATGATATGGTGTATTTCCATTTCCCCCATAGCACTTTGAGCCGAATCTGGCGGGTAAAAATATATGAGCAGGGAGATTTCCCTGCTCATTTTGTGTGTTGTCATTCTTCTTCTGGGTAAGTGAGGTTCCAGTCTTTGCGGAGTTTTGTCATAATGTCCATGACGTCTTTGGTGTAGTCGAGGTGCATGGCATTTTCTTGACCAGAAACGGCATTTTCCATGTCAGCGACTTCGTAGGAAAGAGCGAGTGCGGTACTTCCAGCTTCGATGACTTCTTGATGTCCGTCCTCGGTATAGGTAATCACCGCTTTTTGACCACGAGGGTATTCGTAAAGTTCGATATAGCCTTTATCATAGGCGATTGTTCCACGTTTTGGTTGTTTGGCGTGAAGGCTTAACGTCAGAGTTGCCATTTCTCCTTGACTGTTAGTTAGCAAAATCCCAGCTTGTTCATCGACTCCTGTCGGAGCTAGTTTTACTTGGGAAGCAATTTGAGTTGGCGTTGATGTCATAAACCAACGGACAAAAGAAAGAGCATAGACACCAATATCAAGAAGTGCACCGCCAGCTAACTGACGATTAAAGAAACGGTTTGTCATATCGTATTCTTTGTAGCTACCAAAATTCATTTGAATGAGCTTCAATTCACCGAGTTTTCCAGCCGCAATGATTTCTGAAAGCTTGCGGTAAATTGGCATATGGAAAATGGTCAGGGCTTCTGCTAAAATGACGTGATTTTCTTCAGCTAGCTTGATAGCTTCGTCCAATTCGTCAGCGTTAAGCGTAATTGACTTTTCACATAAAACGTGTTTGCCGTTTGCTAGGGCTTTGCGCAAAAAGTTAATGTGTGTATTGTGTGGCGTTGAGATGTAAATAATATCTACGTTAGGGTCGTCAAATACCTCATCAATAGTTTGATAAACTTTGTCAATGCCATATTTTTCAGCGAAAGCCAGCCCCTTATCATAAGTACGGTTAGCAACAGAATAGAGTTTTCGCCCTTGTTGTTGAAGTGCTTGTGCTAATTCATTAGCAATGACACCAGTTCCTAGGGTTGCCCAATTATAATGTTTTTTAGTCATAGTCGCCTCCTTGCCCTAAGTATAGCGAAAAAGTGTCAGAAAGTCTGTTATTTAATCTCTAACAAATGCGCTTTATATCTGCTATTCTCACGTTTTTTTGATAAAATGGTTCTAATAGATTAAAGGAGATTTTTTATGACTCGATATCAAGACGATTTTTATGATGCTGTCAATGGTGAATGGGAAAAAACAGCCGTCATTCCTGATGATAAACCACGTACAGGTGGTTTTTCAGATTTAGCCGATGAGATTGAAGATTTAATGTTGGCGACAACAGATAAATGGCTTAGCGGCGAAGATGTACCAGAGGATAGTATTTTACAAAACTATATCAAGTTTCATCGTATGACTTCAGATTATGATAAACGTGAAGAAGTTGGTGTCGCGCCAGTTCTTCCATTGATTGAAGAATACAAAAACTTGGATTCTTTTGCTGAATTTGCAGGCAAAATTGCAGATTTTGAAATGGCAGGAAAACCAAATGAATTTCCATTTGGTGTTGCCCCAGATTTCATGAACGCGCAGCTTAATGTTCTTTGGGCAGAAGCTCCTGGAACAATCTTGCCTGATACGACTTACTATGCCGAAGATAACGAAAAAGGTAAAGAATTACTAGCTATCTGGCGCCAAATGCAAGAAGAATTATTGCCAAAATTTGGTTTTTCAGCTGAAGAAACGAAAGACTTGCTTGACAAGGTGATTGAACTAGATGCCAAAGTCGCTAAATATGTTTTGTCACGTGAAGAATCTTCTGAATACGTCAAACTTTATCACCCATATGATTGGGCTGATTTTACAAAATTAGCACCAGAATTGCCTTTGGACGCTATTTTTACGCAAATTTTGGGAGAAATTCCTGACAAAGTGATTGTTCCTGAAGAACGTTTCTGGACAGAATTTGCTGCTGACTATTATTCCGAAAAGAACTGGGATTTGCTAAAGGCGGATTTGGTTTTATCAGCTACGGGGGCGTTTAACGATTACTTAACAGATGATATTCGTGTGCTTTCAGGTGCTTATGGTCGTGCGCTTTCAGGAACACCACAGGCTATGGATAAGAAAAAAGCGGCTTATTACTTAGCTTCAGGTCCTTATAACCAAGCACTTGGCCTTTGGTATGCTGGGCAAAAATTCTCTCCAGAGGCCAAAGCCGATGTGGAGCATAAAGTAGCGACAATGATTGATGTTTACAAGAAACGTTTGACATCAGCAGATTGGTTGGCAAAAGAAACACGTGATAAAGCCATTGCTAAATTAAACGTGATTACACCACACATTGGTTATCCTGAAAAATTGCCAGAAACTTATGCTAAGAAAATCATTGATGACTCGTTGTCATTAGTTGAAAATGCGCAAAATCTTGCTAAAATTTCAATCGCACATAGCTGGAGTAAATGGAATAAGCCTGTTGACCGTAGTGAATGGCATATGCCTGCCCATATGGTTAATGCTTACTATGACCCACAACAAAATCAGATTGTCTTTCCAGCGGCTATCTTACAAGCCCCATTTTACAGTTTAGAACAAAGTTCATCTGCTAACTATGGTGGTATTGGTGCGGTTATTGCCCATGAAATTTCACATGCTTTTGATACCAACGGCGCATCATTTGACGAACATGGTAGCCTCAATAACTGGTGGAAAGAAGCTGATTACAAAGCCTTTACAGAACGTACGGATAAAATCGTTGACCAATTTGATGGTTTAGATTCATATGGTGCGAAAGTCAATGGTAAATTAACTGTTTCTGAAAATGTGGCTGACCTTGGTGGTGTGGCTTGTGCGCTCGAAGCTGCAAAACAAGATGAGAATTTCTCAGCACGTGATTTCTTCATCAACTTTGCGACGATTTGGCGCATGAAAGCGCGTGATGAATATATGCAAATGCTAGCAAGCATTGATGTTCACGCACCAGGAAAACTTCGTACCAATGTTACATTGACAAACTTTGATGAATTCCACACAGAATTTGACATCAAAGCAGGAGACCCAATGTGGCGCGCACCAGAAGAACGCGTTATCATTTGGTGATTTGTTGAAAAAAGTTTGAAGCTGAGCATTTTAGCTCGGCTTTTTTGTTGGGATTTGTTAACCTTCAGAATATAGGAGAGGCTGTGTTTCGTTTATTTCTCTTTTAGTAATTCTTGATAATTGAGCAGCGGTAGTTATTTTTGGAACAAAGGATTAACGGTATCTTCAAATGAATTTAAAAAAAGTATGTTACCATAAACAATGGTGTTATATTGTAACAATGCGATAAATTGTGGGAAATATGTATTCAAAGCGTAAAGACAGGCATGGTTATTGGTCAGTTGGACGCATGAAAATAATCACTTGAGATTTGATGGTGATTAAACATTTGACATAAAGGAGACTGTATGAATCTTGAAAAGTCAATGCAATTAGGTGAATTGTACCGTGAATTAAGAATTGTTCGGGGCTTAAAATTGAAAGATATTGCGCGTGCTAATTTATCAGTTTCGCACTTGTCACGTTTTGAAAATGGTCAAACCATGTTAGCGGCGGATAAACTGTTGATTGCTATTTCAGGGATTCACATGACCTTTTCAGAATTTGGTCATGCCATTAATAATTACGAAGAAACGAGTTTTTTTAAACTAGGAAATGTCATCTCTGATTTGTATAACAAGCAAGATATTGACGGTTTGCGTCGTCTGCTTGAGACTGATAAAAATACCGAATCATTTGATGTTTACAATCGTTTAAATGAATTAATGATTAAGATTACGATTCATTCTTTGTACTCTAGCTATGTTATCACAGAAGACGAAAAGAATTTTTTGACATCTTATCTTTATGAGATAGAAGAATGGACAGAGTATGAGCTTTACATTTTTGGTAATACAATGACCATTTTATCTGATGATGACTTGATTTTTCTTGGAAAAGCATTTGTGAGTGAGATAAATTGTATTTATCTTTGCCAAATCATAAGAAAAGTGCAGAGCTTGTTTTTCTGAACTTGATTTTGACCTTGATTAGTTATCGCAAAATTTACCAAGGACTTATTTTATTGAATGTTTGGAGAAAATCATAACTTATCAAGATATGTTTGTGACGATTTGCTTGAATTTCTCGAAAAAAATTATTGCCCATATCGAAAGTGGGTCAGATGACCTTTCTGATTTGGAACATTATATTGCTTGCGTCGAAGAGGTTGGCAATCCGATTATTGTTGCTTTCTTAAAGGCAAATCTATCAAGTCTTTTTGATCAAAACTAAACAAATAAAAACCGCCCTTACAGAGATTGGATAAGGGCGGTTCTTTTTGTGTCATGAAAAGAGTTTTGTTTAAGGTTTATTATTAAGGGTTGCTTTATTAAATTAAGTGGCAAAAGCAAAAAGATAAGAATAGGTAATAAATTAATTAAGCGTTTCAACATAGTAGATTTCCTCCTTAGATTATAACCCCATTTTAGCAGAGGAATTGATGAAATCGGTTTATTTGAAAATCTGCAAATGAAAATATTTTAATTATTCTTTTTTAGGGTATTTATTCCTCGATATGAATACTCAAAGTATCAGTGTCAATACTTGCTTGTGCGCCGATAGTGATTGTAAAGAGTGGCTGAGTGTGGGCAAAATCAAGGTCATACATGACGGGAATGGTTTTAAGAAGTGGGTGCTTGTCTAGGATATAGGTTAATATTTCGGGTGTCATTTGGCATTCCTTTGGGAAGCGTCCGATAATCACCGCTTTTGGATTGGAGTAAGCTTGTAAAATGGCTGCTAAATTGCGGTCAAAATCAAGGTAATTATCTGCTTCTGCTTGCTCTAAGAAAAGGATATAATCGTTGACTTGAGGGGCGTAAGGTGTTCCGCGAAGAAGTCCAAAAGTAGATAAATTTCCACCAATAATAGTGCCAGAAGCTTTCCCTGCGTTGTAAATTTTCCATTCTGTTGGCATAAAATGACGTGGTTGTGTTGGGTCATACCAAGGGTCGCTTGACCACTCTTGGCTTGGAACAAGGTCGTAAGCTGATTTTGTCATGGCATTTAACCAAGCCTTGCTCTGGTAATCTTGACCTTCTTTCATTTTAAAACTAGAATATGACGGTCCCATGTAAGTGAGGTTTCCAGTTTTAGCAAAAATAGCATTCAAAAAGGCCGTCGAATCCGAATATCCACAGATGATTTTAGGGTGTTTGGCAATTAAGTCGTAGTCAATATAGGGCAACAGTTCGTTAGAATTAAAACCACCAATCGTAGCCAGAATAGCATCAATAGAGTCATCAGCAAAAGCAGCGTGCAAATCAGCAACACGGCTCTTGATTGAAGAAGAATAAAGCATATCAGATTCTAAATAATGTTCTGAAAATGACATACGAAATCCTATATTTTCTAACGTTTCTTTGGCAGAAAGATTGGCTTCAAATCCACCCAAGCGAGCAATTGAATCTGACGGACTGAGTACGCGAATGTGACTGTTAGGACTTAGTTTTTTCATAAAACACCTCCAAAGATTTTTAGTATTATAGCATAAATCCCCTATTTTATAAGGAAATAGAATCGGTAAGATAAGTTCAGAATTTAAGAAATCTACTTGACGCCATTTAGATTTTAAGGTAAAATATTATTTGTTATGGCGGTATAGCCAAGTGGTAAGGCACGGCTCTGCAAAAGCTTGATCGTCGGTTCAAATCCGTCTACCGCCTTTATATAATGTGTTTACACCCAAAAGCCCGATTCTGTCGGGCTTTTATTTTTGTGATAAGGGAACAAGAATTTATCATGGAAGATATTTTATGATAGGAAGTATGCAAAAATCTTTGCCAAAATACTTTAAAGAAAAGCTTTTTTAAGGTCGCATTTGACTTGTCAAAGTGGGGCTTTTATGGTAAACTATGATAGTTGTATTATGCAACAAATACTCATTCTGGATGTATTGTGAACCTGTTGCTCTTTATGGGTGGGTTTGCAAGATGAAGTCTGGGAGAGGAAAAAACATTATAAAAAGGAGAAACTACTCATGGCAGTAATTTCAATGAAACAACTTCTTGAGGCTGGTGTTCACTTTGGTCACCAAACTCGTCGCTGGAACCCTAAGATGGCTAAATACATCTTCACAGAACGTAATGGTATCCACGTTATTGACCTTCAACAAACTGTAAAAATGGTTGACGCAGCTTACGAATTCGTTCGTGATGCAGCTGCTAACGACGCTGTTATCTTGTTTGTTGGTACTAAAAAACAAGCCGCTGATGCTGTTAAAGAAGAAGCAGAACGTGCTGGTCAATACTACATCAACCACCGTTGGTTGGGTGGAACTCTTACAAACTGGGATACTATCCAAAAACGTATCGCTCGTTTGAAAGAAATCAAACGTATGGAAGAAGATGGAACTTTTGAACTTCTTCCTAAGAAAGAAGTTGCTCTTCTTAACAAACAACGTGCTCGTCTTGAAAAATTCTTGGGTGGTATCGAAGATATGCCTCGTATCCCAGACGTAATGTACGTTGTTGACCCACACAAAGAACAAATCGCTGTTAAAGAAGCTAAAAAACTTGGTATCCCTGTTGTTGCAATGGTTGATACAAATGCTGATCCAGATGACATCGATGTTATCATCCCAGCAAACGATGATGCTATCCGTGCCGTTAAATTGATTACATCTAAATTGGCTGATGCTGTTATCGAAGGACGTCAAGGTGAAGATGCAGATGTTGATTTTGCATCAGAAGCACAAGCTGACTCAATCGAAGAAATCGTTGAAGTTGTAGAAGGCGACAACGAATAAGATTTTAAGGCTTAACAGTCTTTAATATGCTTTAAAACGGGGCAGAAAGCAAACCGCTCTGTCTCGTTTTTATTATTTTGGAAAACAAAAAATCCTGGAGGACATAAAAAATGGCAATTACTGCAGCTCAAGTAAAAGAATTGCGTGAAAAAACAGGTGCTGGTGTCATGGACGCTAAAAAAGCACTTGTTGAAACTGACGGTGACATGGAAAAAGCAATTGAATTGCTTCGCGAAAAAGGTATGGCTAAAGCAGCTAAAAAAGCTGACCGCGTAGCCGCTGAAGGTTTGACTGGTCTTTATGTTGACGGTAACGTTGCAGCAGTTGTTGAAGTTAACGCTGAAACTGACTTCGTTGCTCAAAATGCACAATTCGTTGAATTGGTTAAAGAAACAGCTAAAGTTATCGCTGAACAAAAACCTGCTAACAACGAAGAAGCACTTAAAGTTACTTTGGCTTCAGGTGAAACTTTGGAAGCAGCTTATGCTAACGCAACTGCAACTATCGGTGAAAAAATTTCATTCCGTCGTTTTGCTCTTATCGAAAAAACTGATGACCAACACTTTGGTGCATACCAACACAATGGTGGACGTATCGGTGTTGTAACTGTTATTGAAGGTGGCGACGAAGCTCTTGCTAAACAAATCTCAATGCACGTTGCAGCTATGAAACCAACAGTTCTTTCATACGAAGAACTTGATCAAGAATTCATCCACGCTGAATTGGCTCAAATGAACCACAAAATCGATCAAGATAACGAATCACGTGCAATGGTTAACAAACCAGCTCTTCCACACTTGAAATTCGGTTCTAAATCACAATTGTCTGATGAAGTAATCGCTCAAGCTGAAGAAGATATCAAAGCAGAGCTTAAAGCAGAAGGCAAACCAGAAAAAATCTGGGATAAAATCATCCCTGGTAAAATGGATCGCTTCATGCTTGACAACACTAAAGTTGACCAACAATACACACTTCTTGCACAAGTTTACATCATGGACGACAGCAAAACTGTTGAACAATACCTTGATTCAGTAAATGCTAAAGTTGTTACTTTTGCTCGCTTTGAAGTTGGTGAAGGTATCGAAAAAGCTGCTAACGACTTTGAATCAGAAGTTGCAGCAACAATGGCAGCAGCACTTAACAAGTAAGAATAGCTTGCTAATAAAAATAACCACTTGAGATAGAAATCGCAGGTGGTTTTGTATGCTTGAGTAATCTTGCTAACAGTTGATAAAAAAACAATATTAAAAGAGCTTAGTTTGCTTTCTAAGCTCTTGTTTTTGTTTTAGCTAAATGCTCCTAGGCCGAGAATTGTTAATGTTCCCATGACTAGTCCTGCGAGGATAACGCCGAGCATAACTGCAATAACGCTTTGTTTAAAGTTCCAATCAAGGATTGATGCGGCTAATGTTCCAGTCCAAGCACCTGTTCCAGGAATTGGGATACCAACAAAGAGCAATAAGGCGATAAAAAGTCCACGGTCACCAGCCGTCTCAGCTAGTTTTTTTCCACCGTTGTGACCTTTTTTCAAACACCAAGTAAAGAAACCACCGATAACTGGTTTATCTGCTCCCCATTCAAGCACACGACGTGCGAAGAAGAAGATAACTGGGACGGGAAGCATATTGCCGATAACCCCGATAATAAGTGCTTGCCACATTGGAATACCAGTGGCGATTGCATAAGGAATAGCGCCACGAAGTTCTACAAGAGGAACCATGGCAATCAAAAATGTAATAATATAGTTCATTTACTTGAAACCTTTCGTTTGTTACAGATTTTATTGTATCCTATCACTTGAGCAAACACAACTAAAATCTGTCTTTCGTTGAAATTCTTTTGCCTTATTTTGGGCTGAAAATGGCATTATGCTTGGTGTGATTGGCTATTTGATTGCCTTTCTTTGACAGGAGTATTAACTCCTGCTAGAATAATTGCAACAGCAAGGGGAATTTCAGAGTAATATCTGAACACAAGAAAAGCACCTTGCCAGCCAAAGCCAAGGTACTTTTTATTATCGCTAACAACCTTGCAACGTCTCAGAGAAGGACAACTATTTTTTGTTATCATCAAAATGCTTCTCTATCCATTTCGTTCCAAATAGGCGTGCTAGAGGAATCACAACATAGTTAACTATATTGCGAACGATAACCAAAATAAAGAGCTTGGCACAACATACTAACACACCTCCTTTCGCAGACGATTGGCGTTTTTTAGTTGCCAAAGCGCACACAATTGAGTGTTAGAGCACTCAATTTTTGCTTGCTGAATTCGCTCAAAATGCTGTATTGGATAGATTGCCTTTATTTTTATGAAACTCGAGATGGAGATATTAGATTTATCTAAATTAGTAGGGCTCATTCTCCCCTAAAAAGGATATTTTTGTTATAATAATAGTCAGTTATAGTCAAATATAGTCCATTTGGAAATGGTCATTAATCTTGAAAAGGAGGAAGCTAATGGCAAAAAATACATCTGATAGTATTGAAGAATACATTAAGCAATTACTTGCCCAATCAGGTATTGCTGAAATTAAGCGGTCAAACTTGGCAGATACCTTTCAAGTTGTTCCTAGTCAGATTAATTATGTGATTAAAACGCGTTTCACGGAAAGTCGTGGTTATACTGTCGAAAGTAAACGTGGTGGCGGAGGTTATATCCGCATTGCCAGAGTGCGTTTTTCAGATCAACATCAAATGTTTGGTAATCTTATGTCAAACATTGGTGAACGTATTAGTGAGCAGGTTTTCACGGATTTGATTCAGTTGCTATTTGATGAAAAAATCATTACTGAACGTGAAGGAAATTTGATTTTAGCAACGGCTTCGGATGATGTTCTTGGCAAAGATGCTCCAGAGATTAGGGCGCATATGTTGCGGAAAATTTTACAAAGATTAGATAGAAAAGGATTCCATTTATGAGTGAGTATTCGATAAAAATGCAAGAGGTTTTCAGTGTTGCTCAATACCAAGCAGCGCGTTTTGAAAGCCCATATTTAGAAAGTTGGCACGTCCTTTTAGCTATGGTTGCTATCCATGACTCAGTCGCAGGGCTAACATTTGCGGAATACCAAACTAAAATTGCTTATGAAGAATATGAAGCGGCAGCTGTTTTAGCCATTGGGAAATCACCGTTAACGGATGTTGACAGAGTTCACTTTGTGGAACAATCTAAAGCTCTTAGTGATGTTTTAGCATTTGCTGAGTCTATTTGTCAGGTGACTGGTGGTAACGAAATCGGGACAGAACACGTGCTTTATGCGATGTTGTTAAACCTTGATTTATTTGCCACACGTTTGTTAGAGGTTGCTGGTTTTAAAAACAAAGAAGACGGTGACGCTGCTCGTTTGATTGATTTGCGTAAGAGTTTGGCACGTAATGCTGGTTTTACAAAGGAAAATATCAAAGCTATTCATGAACTTCGTAAGCCGAAAAAATCGACAATGGGCGGTGCTTTTTCTGAAATGCTGAAACCACAGTCAACAGCGGAGGATTTGTCAGATTTCACGCGTGATTTGACAGAGATGGCACGTCAAGGAAAATTAGAACCTGTTATTGGTCGTGAAAAAGAAATTTCTCGTATGGTGCAGGTGCTTAGCCGCAAAACGAAAAACAATCCAGTTTTAGTAGGGGAAGCTGGTGTTGGTAAAACGGCTCTTGCTTACGGTTTGGCACAGCGAATTGTCAATGGTGCGATTCCGTATGAACTCCAAGACATGCGTGTTTTAGAGCTTGATATGATGAGCGTTGTGGCTGGTACGCGATTCCGTGGTGATTTTGAAGAACGCATGAACCAAATCATCTCAGATATTGAGGAAGACGGTCATATTATTCTATTCATTGACGAAGTGCATACGATTATGGGTTCAGGCTCTGGAATTGACAGCACTTTGGATGCGGCTAATATTTTAAAACCAGCACTTGCGCGTGGTACGCTTCATATGGTTGGTGCGACAACGCAAGAAGAATATCAAAAACATCTCGAAAAAGATGCGGCGCTTTCTCGCCGTTTTGCTAAGATTACCATTGAAGAACCAAGTGTTGAAGATGCTTACCAAATCTTGCTTGGACTAAAGAAATCATATGAAGATTTTCATAATGTGGTGATTTCTGATGAAGCTGTTTTAACGGCTGTCAAAGCTGCGCATCGCTATTTGACAAGTAAAAATCTTCCTGATTCAGCGATTGATTTGCTTGATGAAGCAAGTGCAACGGTTCAAGGTTTGGTGAAAAAAGAAGCGCCAGCTACTTTGACACCTGCTGATAAAGCTATTTTGGAAGGTGATTTCAAATTGGCAACGAAATTGCTGAAAGAGTCACGCAAGAAGCCAAATCGTAAACCAACTGCTGTGACAGAAGATGATATTATGGCAACGCTCAGTCGTTTGTCAGGTATTCCTGTTGAGAAAATGACACAGGCAGATAGTAAGAAATACTTGAACCTCGAAAAAGAATTCCATAAGCGTGTGATTGGCCAAGATTCAGCTATTTCAGCGATTAGTCGTGCTATTCGTCGTAATCAAGCGGGCATTCGTACAGGCAAACGTCCGATTGGCTCGTTTATGTTCTTGGGTCCAACGGGTGTTGGTAAAACAGAGTTGGCTAAGGCACTAGCAGAATTGCTATTTGATGATGAATCTGCTCTTATCCGTTTTGATATGTCTGAGTACATGGAAAAATTTGCGGCGAGCCGTCTTAACGGAGCTCCTCCAGGGTATGTCGGTTATGAAGAAGGTGGCGAATTGACTGAAAAAGTTCGCAACAAACCTTATTCTGTGCTTCTATTTGATGAAATTGAAAAAGCCCACCCAGATATTTTCAATGTGCTTCTCCAAGTGTTGGATGACGGTGTGCTGACGGATAGTCGTGGTCGTAAAGTTGATTTTTCAAACACGATTATTATCATGACATCAAATCTTGGGGCAACCGCTTTGCGTGATGAAAAGACAGTTGGTTTTGGTGCGCGTGATATGGCTCATGATTATGAGGCAATGCAAAAACGCATCATGGAAGAACTCAAAAAAACTTACCGACCTGAATTCATCAACCGTATTGATGAAAAAGTTGTTTTCCACAACTTAACTCAAGAAAATATGCGTGATGTCGTGAAAATCATGGTTAAACCATTGATTGCGACACTAGCTGAAAAAGATATTACGCTAAAATTCCAACCATCAGCATTGAAATATTTAGCCGAAATTGGATACGACCCAGAAATGGGAGCTCGTCCGCTCCGCCGTACTCTGCAAGATAAAGTTGAAGATGAATTATCAGAGCTTATTCTATCAGGCGAATTGGCAAGTGGAAATACCCTTAAAATCGGTGTTTCTAAAGGGCAACTCAAATTTGATATTGCTTAATAATAAAATAAAAACAGCTGCTAAGTTAAACTTAGCAGCTGTTTTTGGGTTTGTTGTCGGTGAAATTTCCCAATCATCGTAAGCTGTTAAAGATTTCTTTGACTTCGTCGATGGTTTCTGCGCGTGAGACGGCTCCACGGATTTTAGCAGCGCCAGCGGTACCACGGAGGTAGTGTGGGGCTAGGCCGCGGAATTCACGGACAGCGATTTTTTCACCTTTGAGGTCGATGAGACGTTTGAGGTGATCTTCTGCGATGTCCAATTTTTTGACAAATGGAAGGTCTGGCAGTTCTTCGCCTGTTTCAAAGTAATGATTGATTTGGGTGAAGATGTATGGATTGTTCATGGCTGCGCGTCCAACCATAACGGCATCAACACCGATTTTTTCAATCATGTATTTAGCATCGTGGACGCTGCGCACATCACCGTTTCCAATAAATGGAATTTTGGTAATGGCTTTTGAAACACGAGCAAGTGTCTCGTGGTCACATGTTCCAGTGTACATTTGCTCACGGGTACGTCCATGCATAGCAAGGGCAGACACACCAGCTGATTCGGCAGCAAGTGCATTTTCAACGGCGAGCTCACTATCTGACCAGCCAGTACGCATTTTGACAGTCAATGGAATATCGAGAACAGAAGTAACTTCATTGATAATGTGATAAATCTTATCAGGGTCTGTGAGCCATTTTGCGCCTGCTTCATTTTTGACAACCTTATTCACAGGGCAGCCCATATTGATGTCAACGATGTCAGCCTTGGTATTTTCTTGGATGAATTCAGCTGCGCGTTTAAGTCCGTCTGCATCACCACCAAATAATTGGATTGACATTGGATGCTCATTTTCATCAATGTGAAGCATGTGAAGAGTTTTTTCGTTATTGTAGAGGAGACCTTTTTCAGAGATCATCTCCATGACAACTAAGCCAGCTCCAAATTCTTTTGCAATCGTACGAAAGGCAGAATTCGTCACTCCTGCCATGGGTGCTAGCACCGTACGGTGAGGAATTTCAACATTACCAATCATAAATGATGAACTGAGTTTAGTCATTGATTAATCCCTCCAAGTCGTTTTCGGTGAAGTTGTAAGTTTTACCACAGAATTGGCAAGTGATTTCGGCACCGTGGTCTTCGTCTTTCATGGCTGTAAGTTCGTCTTTACCAAGAGTGACAAGAGCAGCTTCAAAACGTTCACGTGAACAGTCACAATTAAAGCCGATTTCTTCTTCAGCAAGGACTTTGTACTCATCCTCGCCATAGATTGCTTTTAAAAGAGCTTCAACGTGGTCGTCAGATTCCAAAAGTTTTGAAATGGCAGGCATTTTTTGGATACGTTTTTCATAGCGGTTGATTTCTTCTTCAGAAGCACCTGGAAGGACTTGCAACATAAAGCCACCAGCGACTTCGACCTTGTCATTGTCGTCAAGAAGAACGTTAAGTCCAACGGCAGAAGGTGTTTGTTCAGATTCAGTCAAATAAAAAGCTAAATCTTCACCAATTTCACCTGAGACAAGTGGTGTTGAAGAAGTGTAAGGGTTACCTGTACCGTAGTCTGTGATGACAACGAATTGACCAGCACCCATGAGCGGTCCAACAATGACTTCTCCAGTAGCGGTTTTCTTAACATCAACGCCAGTATTTTGAATGTAGCCCTTGACATGTCCTTTAGTATCAGCCACAGAGATAATGTGACCAAGTGAGCTATTACCAATAACTTTGATGGTTACTTTGCTGTCCCCTTTCTGATTAGCAGCTAGGATTTGATTGGCAATAAGTGTTCTACCTAGGGCAACAGTAGAGCTAGAAAGTGTTTGATGTTTTTCTTGTGCAGTTCTAACTGTTTCAGTGCTATCAAGTACATAAGCACGGAAAGAACCAGATTTTGAAATTGATTTTATAAGTTTATCCATAAGAACATTATAACACAAAGTAAATTTGATGGGCTAGTTTGTGAGCTGTAAAGCGTAATCATCAAATAAAAATGAGAAGATAAAAAAGCGAGGAGAAATTCGCTTTTTTAGTTTAATTTTCTTCTGTAACGTTTGTTTTCTCAACCTTTTCTTGGCTTTCTTTACCGTCGTTGAGGAGAGCTTCAACGATTTTTTGGTCACGAATTTTAACAGAATCGTTGATTGTCTCAGCAGATTTGACAACGGCTGCTTCGAGTTGAGCACGCTGTTTTCGACCGTTGTCGATTGCAGCAATAATGCCGTTATTTTGTTCGACGAGGCTTTCAGCAAGTGCGGTCACGGATTGGATTGAAACGGTTGGGCTTTGTGCTGTGCGTTCGAGCATTGGAATGGCTTCTTTGCTTGTCTCAGCAAGCATTTGAAGTGCAGCGTTATTAGCATTGACAATAGCATCAGCAGTTACGCCAGATTTGACCGATTGTTGTAGAATACCGAGTTGGGCAATTGACAATTTCATTGTCGGAATGGTGTTGCGACGTAGCATACCAAGTTTTTGACGCATATCTGATGACACTTTAACCATGTTGCGCATTTGTGGCGTTGTTGTCCAAGCGACATAAAGGCGACTGAGATATTCGGTGTGTTGTTGTTCCAATGTATTGATAACTTCGGTCATGCGTGCCAATTCGTCTGATTTTGTTTGGTATTCAGGCGTTGCACTATCAAGCGTAGCAATTTCGTTTTGCAGTTGGCTAGCACGGTTGGCACCTTCGGTTTGAGCGGCTTCGATGAAAGCAATGACACCGACAAGATTTTCGATAGATTTGTTATTGTCCTCAATAAGCATTTCAGCAGAGACAATGTTACGTGCTAAGGTTTCTTCTTGTTTGACAACAGCGGCAGCCATGCCATCCATTTTTTGTTCAATATTTTGCGAATCAAAATAGAATTCTTGCAAAGTGTCTTTACCTTGTTTGAAAAATTTTTGCAAGAAATTTGGTTTCTTTTCAAGCTCAGCAGGTTTAGCGTCTTTGTATTTTGCGATAAAGCCATTTAGTTCGCGGTTGGTGTTTTTGAGCAATTCATCTACTTGAGGAATTTCAAGTTTCTTTTGCTCTGACAAAATGCGATTGACAGTCGTGTTGACTTCCTCAACAGCTGATGTTCCAAAATCAAGAAGAGCATTTTGGTCAGCAACGAAATTATCAACCAAAGCAGGTGCTTTAGCTGTAATTGCTGATTGTTGTTCAGGTGACAATTTGTCGTAGAATGAGACTTGTCCTGTTGAGCTGGTGTCGCTTGAAACAATAATTTCAGTTGTTTTATCTGTTTTTGTAATCGCATTTTCAGCGATTTTATCAATATCAAAGTTGAAAGTATCAGCCATTAGAATTCTCCTTTATGTGCAAGGCAACATTATAAGTTTGTGTCATCGTCAGCCATCATACGAAGGCTAATATCAAAGTCTTTTAAATCACTTTCGTTCAGTTTTCTCAAGGTTTCGTCTAATGCCAAGTCAAATTTTTCCATAGCTGTTTTGGCTTGTGCCAAACGTTCCTCGGCATTGTAATAATCTTTTGGCGATTTTTTGATTTTGAGATAGCCCTCTAAAATATCTCGAAAACGTTCCATGTCTGCTTCGTGAAGGGCGGTTAATTCTTCCTTGTTATCCGCATTTTCAATCTTTTCCAGAATGGTTAAGTGGTCTTTTTGAATGTTGTTGTAAAGCTTGGTCAACTCGGGAGCGTATTGAAGCAATTCTTTTTCTTCACCTGAAGCTTGCGGTGTTGTTGGTGAAACGTCCAATTTTTCCAGTTGCAACAAGATATCTTTCTCGACACTCTCTGCTTTCTGAAGGATACGTTTAGAGATTTTGAGGTCCATTTTGGATTTTAAGTCAGTGACTTCAGTTTTGATGTTGCGGATTTTGGGCAATAGTTGGCGCGCAACGACAACATATTGCGTGTAATCTTTTTCATCAAGGTAATTATCCAAAAGTTTAACTTGGCGGTCAGCCAGTCTAATACTATCTTTTAAATCTTGTAAACGTTGTTCGGTATTGACTTTTTCAAGTCGTGTCTGCTTGGTTGCCAAATAATAAACACCATACCCACCCCCTGCAATAAGAATAATAGGTAAAATGATTTCTAAAAGGCTCTCAAGCAAAGCAATAAGAATAATAACTCCGATAATAGCGGTGAAAATACCGTTTCCACCTCTTGGAGGTCTACCATAACGTGGCATAATGTTAGTCAGTCCATTTCTATCTAATTTTGTATTTATTTTATCGCAAAATGGTGTTTGATGACAAGTAATGACTGTACTTTGAGACAGATTTTTTGTTTACAGGTGTGACAAAAATTTTTTTAGATTTCTGGGAAGAGTTTTGCTAGGATTTTTGGTGTCAATGCTTGTCCTTTTCCTGCGTGGCAATAAGTATGCATGTACATTGCTGGATTGAAATTCAGCTCGATACACGAGCAGTTTGGCTCTTCTTTACTAGCATTGAGATTTTCGTCAGGAATAATCAAATCTACCCCACAAACCCAAGCACCGATAGCGCTAGCCATTTGAGCTGCTAGTTGTTGATAAGATTTGTTCATGGTTTCGGTAACGTCAATTGAATCACCGCCAGTTGAAATGTTAGAGTTACGGCGTAAATCAACCTTGACACCTTCAGGGAGAATGTCATCTGGTGTATATCCTTGTTGCTCTAACATGAGGCGTTCAATATCGCCTAGTTCAATGATTTCAAGTGGTGAACGGTGATTGTAGCCGCGGAGTGGATTTTGATTTTTAAGGTCAACCAATTCCGCAATCGTGTGTGTACCATCACCAACCACGTTAGCAGCAATTCGCAGAAGCACCGCTTCGCATTTACCATCAAGAACGAAGAAGCGATATTCAGTTCCAGAGATAAATTCTTCAACTAAAATCGTGTCATCTTCAGCAAAGGCAATGTCTAGAGCGCTTTGGTAAGAAGCAAGGTCAGCAGGTTCTTTGAAAATTGAGATACCTAGTCCGTAGTTAGTCGATTTTGGTTTGACAACGATAGCCTTGTCTTTGACTTGTGAAAAATAGCGGAGCGCGGTATCTTTGTCGGCGAATTCTTGTCCAGCTGGGACCGGGAAGCCTGCTTGCGCTAGTAATTTCTTCGTGACTACTTTATTTTCCATGACAAGTGGTGTAATGTAATTATCTTTGGCAGTCATATTGGCATTTTTGACGTATTCAACATGGTCACCATGCCAAAGTTTGAGAAACTGGTCATTTTCATCAAGAATATTAACGTTTACTCCTTTTTGAATGGCATCAAAAATCAATAATTGAGTGGAAAGTTCCATATTCTCATAGCCTTTGAGGGCGTAATGAGCGTGCCAAGCATAGTCGTGATAGGCTTGTCCTTTTTCTTGCCCAAATGTTTCCAAAGAGAGGTGGTCAATTTCTGTCACTAAACGTCCACCAATGGTCAATTCAGGGCGTTCAATCTGTGCTTTAACATTTTCGAGTAGGGTGTGATAATGCTCTGGCAAATCAAAGTGTTCAACGACTGCTTGCATGGCAGAAAGGATAAGGTCATCAGGTGCTTCTTGTGGCAATTTCTCAAGCGGGTGGCTAAGAGCGATGCGGTCATTAAGCGCTTTTGCGTCAGCAATATCTTGGTCAATAGCAAAGCTATCATCTAACCAAAGAAGTGCCAAGGCGAAAAGGTGCACCGTATCAAGTGTCTCTTGGGTGATACCGCGATTGTCAAAAGGATTGATATCAAAACAACGAAACTCAAGGTACGTAATGCCTTTTTCTAAATAATCGCGATTGTGTTTGCTGCCACGAAGTCGGACAGCTGAGTAAAATTCTTTTTCAGCAATGAGCTGACCAGAATTGACATAATGTTCAATGTCAGAAATATAACGTTCAAGGCTTTGGTAGGATACTTGAATGTCGTCATGATTAACATAGCCAAGGTGACTATTGCGGAGTGAGCGAACAGGCTTTTCAAGTGGTTTGTCAAGAAATCCCTGCTCTGCTATTGGCGAAGCCCCATACAAATAAGTCAATAACCAACGAAAACGTAGGAAGTTTTGAGCTAATTTGAGGTAGAGGTTGTTTTTAAAGGCGATTAGAGAGGTATAGTCACTTTCTTCAAAAAGAGCAGTCACAAGGTCAGCCCCAAGCTCCATGTTGTAGTGAATTCCAGACATGGATTGAAGCATCTTGCCGTACACTTTGGCCAAATGGTCACGATATTGGCATTCCCAGTCATCTTCTAGACTGGCAATAGCAATCTCATCTGCCGATAGTTTCGGTGGCATTGACAAAGGCCAAAGGTACTCATCTTTGTTGATTGAGCGCCCAATGACATCTGTGATAGCCCCAAGAAAACGTAGGGCTTCACTGGTAGAGTTGGCAATCGGAGTGATTAACTCCACCTGTGGCTCGCTGTAATCCGTCTGAATGTAAGGGTGAAATGAGCGACTTCCCAAACATTTAGGGTGCTTAGTTTGGGCAACTCTGTGATTTGTTTTACTAATGCGAAGGCTCTCTCTTTCTAAGCCAAAAGTTGCTTGAAGGATAGGGAGAGTCGCGGGTGATTTTTGTAATAATCCATTCAATTTCATGGCAATCTCCTCATTAATCTAACAGTTCTTTAGTGATAAATATCCTGTCAAAATAAAAAAATAGTCGGTCGTTTTTCATAAATGTAAAACTATTCTAGGGAAAAGTTGCTAAAAAAGCAAGATTTTTGACACATTTTGCCAGAATTTTCAGGCATTTTTTCAGGAAATAAAGTAACTGTTGCATTTGTGGGAAATGATTACTGGATGAATTTTTAACGGAAGGTCGAAAAAGTGTGTGTTTAAAGCTGTTTTTGTCAAAAAAATCAAAAAACGTTCGGGAAAAATAATATTTTGTTATCAAATATTGAAAAAAAGTCAGAAATATCATATAATAAATTGTAAGACAAACTCGCAGGTGAGATTCCTGCCATGTTGTACAAGAAAGGATGAAGATACAATTTTATAGCTTGGAGATAGATACGTGACGCTTCATCTTAGCTAGTATCGTTTTTATTTGCTCGCTGTACAAATGTTAGTATCCATATCGAACAGAATATGACATCAGTAGTAGTTGTTGGTACCCAATGGGGTGATGAAGGAAAAGGTAAAATCACAGACTTCTTGTCTCAAGATGCTGAAGTGATTGCACGTTATCAAGGTGGAGACAATGCAGGTCACACTATCGTTATTGACGGTAAGAAATTTAAGTTGCAATTGATTCCGTCAGGTATTTTCTTCTCAGAGAAAATCTCTATTATCGGAAATGGTGTGGTTGTCAATCCAAAATCATTGGTAACTGAATTGAAATACTTGCATGATGAGGGAATTACGACAGATAGCCTTCGTATTTCTGACCGTGCACACGTTATTTTGCCATATCACGTTAAACTTGATCGTTTGCAAGAGTCTTCTAAGGGTGATAATAAAATTGGGACAACAAATAAAGGAATCGGACCTGCTTACATGGATAAAGCAGCACGTGTCGGTATCCGAATTGCTGATCTTTTGGACAAAGAAATCTTTGCAGAACGCTTGCGCGTGAATTTGGAAGAAAAAAATCGTCTCTTCGAAAAAATGTACGAATGCGAACCAATCAAATTTGAAGACATTTTCGAAGAATACTATGAATATGGTCAACAAATCAAAGATTACGTTACAGATACATCAGTTATCTTGAACGATGCTCTTGACGTTGGGAAGCGTGTCCTTTTCGAAGGTGCACAAGGTGTCATGCTTGATATTGACCAAGGGACATACCCATTTGTAACATCATCTAACCCAGTTGCTGGTGGTGTAACAATCGGTTCTGGTGTTGGTCCAAGTAAAATCAACAAAGTTGTCGGTGTATGTAAAGCTTACACAAGCCGTGTTGGTGACGGACCATTCCCAACTGAACTTTTTGATGAAGTTGGCGACCGTATCCGTGAAGTCGGTCACGAATATGGGACAGTAACTGGACGTCCACGTCGTATTGGTTGGTTTGACTCAGTTGTAATGCGCCATAGCCGCCGTGTATCTGGTATCACAAACTTGTCACTTAACTCAATTGACGTTCTTTCAGGTCTTGATACGGTCAAAATCTGTTTGGCATACGACCTTGACGGTGAACGCATTGACCATTACCCAGCAAGTCTTGAACAATTGAAACGTTGTAAACCAATCTATGAAGAATTACCAGGTTGGTCAGAAGACATCACAGGTTGCCGTAGCCTTGACGAGCTTCCAGAAAATGCTCGTAACTACGTTCGTCGTGTTGGTGAACTTGTTGGTGTTCGCATTTCAACATTCTCAGTTGGACCAGACCGCGACCAAACGAATATTCTTGAGTCTGTTTGGGCAAATATCTAAGTTTACAAATTATTCAATATATAATGCTAAAAAAAACGGCTTAAAAAGCGCAAAAATAGGTGTTAGAACTGTTGCCTCGGTTCTAACACCTTTTCATTTTGGTAAGATTGGTGAGTAGCGAGTAGTTTATAAATAATCCTGAGAATCTTATGTACACATACAATTACCGCTTTCATCTTACTTCCTCTTTGGGAAATTCTATAGTAAGGTGATGAAAAAGTCGTATCTTTAGAGTGTGCCGCAATCAATCCCGACATTGTTAGAGCATGTTTGAGATAGCGATTTCCTTGAGTAATATGAGATGATTTTTTAATTCCTGCGCTTTCAGACGAACCCGGACCTAATCCAGCCCAAGATGCTAAATGTCCATCTGATTTTAATGCTTGAACATTAGGTCCAATTTCTGCAAAACAGTAGTTGCACAGTTTTCATTAATCCCGGAATACTCTGAAGTATTCTGTATTTTTCAGGGAAACTCCTTTTTAATATAATCCTTGATTTCACTCTCTAATGTTTCAATTAGATTTTGATACATTTGATATTCTTCTAAACTTTGGCTAATAAGAAAACGGTCTTCTAGTGATAACTTTCCATTCATAGCTTCCCCTAACTCTTCTGGACTAGCTTTTATACGTCTATGAATACAAGAAGCTACACTTTCAGAATCCATAGCTTCTCCATTGATGAAAAGAGTTAAAAGAGATTGTCCTGTTTTAGAGAAAACATCTGAAAGATGGCTCGTTAATTTAATATTAGCATGTTGTAAATGATTATGAATTTCGTTTTTAACTTGGGTTTGGCGTTGTTTGTAAGACCGTAGTCGATGAGTTAATAAACGTAATTGCATTACTTTAGGACTCGGTATGTAAGAAGGTTCGATAAGTCCACATCTTCCAAGTTGTGCAATCCATTCCGCATCTTTCATATCAGTTTTATGTCCAGGAACATTTTTGGTGTGTTGGGGATTGGCGAGTAAAAGTACTAAATCTGAAAAAAATATTGAAAAGTGGCAACCAATATTGACCGGTACTTTCAAAGAAGACGTGAGTTACATGATTTTCTTTTAACCAAGCTAAAGCCTTTTGAAGTGCCACAGTTGTTGTTCCGAATTTCTTTTGAATCTTCTTAGGCTTGTTAGTGTCTAGTGGACCATCTAAGATACAGCAGACAATAGACTTTTGATGAACATCAATACCACAGCATGTTTCAATCATAACTTCCATAATAAAAACCTCCGATTCTATCATTAAATAATAGAACAAGAGGTTGATAGTAATTTTATTTTCACGTTCAAGACGTATTCGAGTTATCTCACGACCCTTGTTCATCCAGTTTTTCGTACAGGCTAGGCAAAGCCCTATTAAACACCACGGATTTGTATTGTTCACCTTAATTATAGTCGGTGATTCTTTTTCTGTCATGAGTTAGCAGGTGAAACCTGCTTAGAGTTTTTTGTGGAAAATAAAGCTAAGAAATAATTCATCAAAAAACAATAATTGTTATTTCTGTGTTACAAAAGTAATGTTTGTTCAATCTGGTTTTGATAAGCTATTAATGTTACCTGATTTAAAAGGAGGAAAAATGGTTAAACGAATTTTATCAATTGCATTGGCTTATGTTGGTATTATTGTTGGTGCTGGGCTTTCTTCAGGACAGGATTTGATACAATATTTTGTGGGATTTGGTGTTTGGGGAATGATTGGCGTTATTGTTTTGGGGATTTTGAATGCGATTTTTGGACGTATCATTATAACGCTTGGTAGTTATTATCGCTCAAATGACCACTCAGAAGTTCTTTCTAAAATCGCTCACCCATTTACAAATCGTGTACTTGACATTGCCTTGATTATTTCTTGTTACGTCATTGGTTTTGTCATGATAGCAGGAGCGGGGTCTAACCTTAATCAACAATTTGGATTACCGACTTGGTTAGGAGCTTTAATCTGTGCTCTCCTTGTTATTTTTGTCAGTTTTCTTGATTTTGAAAAAATTACTCAGATTATCGGGATTTTTACGCCGATTGTTATTATCATGGTGCTGAATATTGCTGGTCATACGCTTATCGGACAATCATTTGATTTTACTCAATTGAATGCAGTGGCTAAGACACTTCCGACAAACATGCCAAATATTTGGGTGTCTGTATTAAACTACTTTGCTTTGTGTGTAATGACTGGTGTTTCTATGGCTTTTGTTCTTGGTGGCTCAATTATTCGTATTGGCGTGGCTGAAAAAGCTGGTACTCTTGGTGGTGCAATTGTTGGCCTTATTATCGCTGTAACATCACTTGTCTTATTTGTAAATGTTGGAAAGATTGCTTCAGCAGACATTCCAATACTAGTTCTTGCCAATGAGATCCATCCCTGGTTCGCCCTAGCTTACGCACTTGTGGTGTTTGGACTTATCTTCAATACGGCTTTCAGTTTGTACTACTCACTAGCTAAACGTTTTTCTGAAAGTCAAGGTGGTAGTCAGTTCAAGCGTTACTTAATTATTTTTGTTGTTAGCGGGTATGTCTTGTCATTTCTTGGTTTCAAACAACTCGTTTCTATTATGTATCCAGTTCTTGGTTACATTGGCATGGTTATGTTGGTTGTTTTATTGCAAGCTTGGATTCGTGGAAAGAGCAATGTCCAAGACGAAAAACATTTGCGTCGTCGAATGATTTCACTGATTTCTAAAAAATATGACAATGATAAGAAATTTACCAAGGAAGACAGAGTAGAATATCAACAACTAGGTGAAGAGTCAGTTGTTGAAACAAAAGAAATCAAAGAAGATATTCATGACAATGTAGAGCAAGTTTTTGATTCAGAAAATGAATAATAAATTGAATAGGTGAAGAGTCTGAGACGAAAGTTTTTAGGCTTTTTGCTAGGAATGAATAATATTACGAAAAGTATTTAAGAAAATGTTAAAAATATGCTATACTGAAAATAATTCGTTTAAAAGGAAGTAAGTAATGACAACGTTTGTGAACAGTATTTCAGGTGTCTTAGTTATTTTGGTCATGGTTATGGTGGGCTATGTTTTAGCTAAAAAAGGTTGGTTTGATGACCAGACTCCCTCTTTGATTGCAAAATTGGTTACCAAAGTGGCTTTACCATGTTACATGATTTATACGATTGTTGGTCGTTTTACGGCTGATGAATTGTTAAAAATGCTGCCACAGTTGCGTTTTCCTACTCTTTCGATGATTATTTTACTTGCGATTGCTATGGCGGTAGCGCAGCTATTTGCTGTAGATAAAAAACATCAGGGCTTGTTTGTCTCTATGTTTTTTAATTCCAATACCATTTTTGTGGGATTGCCCATCAATCAAGCTCTTTTTGGCGATAAAAGCATTCCTTACGTTTTGGTTTATTACATGTGCAACACGACTTTCTTTTGGACGATTGGAACTTATTTTATCCAAAAAGATGGACGTCATTCTGCCACGATTGACTTTCGTGACAGTTTACGAAAAATTTTCTCACCACCGCTTTTAAGTTTTATTATTGGGGTGATTTTGGTGCTATTGAACATCCAACTGCCTGCCTTTTTACTTAGCGACTTTCAATATTTGGGCAACCTTACGATCCCGCTATCGATGATTTTTATTGGGATTTCGGTGGCAAATGCAGGGCTGTTAGGTTTGCGTTTTAGTAAGGACAATGTTTTAGTCCTTTTAGGGCGTTTTGTTGTAGCTCCGCTGTTAATGATGGTGATTGTTAGCCACACGCAAATGCCATTACTAATGAAACAAGTCTTTATCATCCAATCAGCCATGCCTGTCATGACAAACGCCCCCGTTGTCGCAAAACTTTACGGAGCAGACGCAGATTACGCAGCCATTATGGTGACCGAATCAACCCTTCTCACTATGCTCATTGTCCCAATTTTGATGTATTTAGTGAATTATTTATAATGATAAAATGGCACTTCCAGCATAGCGGAAGTGTTTTTTTCAACACAAAAAGCCTAGCTAGAGGCTAGACTTTAAGGAGATTATGAAAAAGATACATTCACTTAGCTTGGGGGTGCTAAAGTGAACGTTAGCTAGCAAAGCCAGCTGTGAAAGTTTTAGGAATGGTTAAAGTATAAAAAGGTAGCCTTAAAAAAATCTTAAGAGAAAAAAATATTTTCCGTTAAAGACAGGAAAACCAGAAAATTCACCGTAATCTTTGAAATCAATGCCTTTATTAACTCCAAGACAAGAAAACTGTTATAAAAGTGGAGATTTTGTGTCATTTTAGGGAAATTCAGAAAAAAGGATTTCTTCAACCTTCCAAAGCCAAACGAAAGCTCAATATATGTTATAATAAAGCCATGGAAAACAAGAAAAAATTACTTTTAATTGACGGGTCATCCGTTGCTTATCGTGCTTTTTTTGCACTGTATAATCAGATTGATCGCTTTAAAAATCGTGCTGGTTTGCATACTAATGCCATTTACGGTTTTCACCTCATGCTCAATCATTTATTAGAAAGAGTTCAGCCAACGCACGTTTTGGTGGCTTTTGATGCTGGTAAGACGACTTTCCGTACAGAAATGTACAAAGATTACAAGGCAGGTCGTGCCAAAACGCCAGATGAATTCCGTGAGCAATTGCCTTACATTCGTGAAATGCTTAGTGCGCTTGGTATTACTTTCTATGATTTGGAAAATTATGAAGCTGATGACATCATCGGAACATTGGATAAATTAGCTGAAAATGAGGACGAGTACGACGTTACCATTGTCAGCGGAGATAAAGACCTTATTCAATTAGCTGATAACAACACAACCGTCGAAATTTCCAAAAAAGGTGTGGCAGAATTTGAAGAATTCACCCCAGACTACCTCATGGAAAAAATGGGAATCACCCCTAAACAATTCATTGACCTTAAAGCGCTCATGGGGGATAAATCAGATAATATCCCTGGCGTTACAAAAATTGGCGAAAAAACTGGTCTTAAATTACTCTTAGAATACGGCAGCCTTGAAGGTGTTTACGAAAGCATTGACGGCATGAAAAAATCTAAAACGAAAGAAAACTTGATTAATGATAAAGAGCAAGCTTTCTTATCTAAGACTTTAGCGACTATCAATATCAGTGCACCGATTACCATTGGTTTGGACGACATCAACTATCAAGGACCAGATTTGGACAAATTAGTACCATTTTACGATGAAATGGATTTCAAGCAATTTAAAGACAATCTAGGTGCTCCGAAAAAACAAGAAAAATTCGACGTTAGCTACACCGAGGTGGATAGCTTGAGTGCGGATATGTTCACGGATGACCAATTTTTCTATTTTGAAATTTTAGGTGATAATTATCACGTTGAAAATATCATTGGCTTTGCTTGGGGAAATGACAAGGTGATTTATGCGTCAACCAATCTTGAACTTCTCAAGGACGATTTGTTCAAAGCAGCGCTAGCTAAACCAATCAAAACTTACGATTTTAAACGTAGTAAAGTCTTGCTTAGTCATTTGAGTGTTGATTTACCAGCGCCAGCATTTGACAGCCGTTTGGCAAAATACCTCCTATCAACGGTTGATGACAATGAACTGTCAACTATTGCACGACTTTACACGGATTATGTTTTAGATAGTGACGAAGCTGTTTATGGCAAGGGGGTTAAGCGTGCCGTTCCTGAAAAAGCAGTGCTGCTCAGCCATTTAGCACGTAAGATTGTGGTTTTGAACCATTCTGAGAAAGTCATGCTAGACAAGTTGACAGAACACCAACAAGCAAGCCTTCTCTTTGACATAGAGCAACCGTTGGCAAATGTCCTTGCTAAAATGGAAATTGCAGGTATTTCGGTTAAAAAAACAACGCTTCAAGAAATGGAAGCTTCTAACCAGGCTATTATCGATGAGTTGACACAAGAAATTTACGATTTGGCGGGCATGGAATTTAATATCAATTCGCCAAAACAATTGAGTGAATTGCTTTTTGACAAGATGCAATTACCAACAAGCTACACGAAGAAAACCAAGATAGGGTATTCAACAGCGGTGGATGTCTTGGAACGATTGGCGCCAATCTCACCAATCGTATCTAAAATTTTGGAATATCGCCAAATTGCCAAATTGCAATCAACTTATATCGTTGGTTTGCAGGATTTCATTTTGCAGGATGGTAAAATTCACACCCGTTACTTACAAGATTTGACGCAAACAGGTCGTTTGTCTAGTGTTGACCCTAACTTGCAAAACATTCCAGTACGTTTAGAACAAGGGCGCTTGATTCGTAAAGCATTTGTCCCAGAGACAGAAGATGAAGTGCTTTTAAGTTCTGACTACTCACAAATCGAATTGCGTGTTCTAGCTCACATTTCAAATGATGAGCATTTGATTGCGGCTTTCCGTGAAGGAGCAGACATTCATACGTCAACAGCCATGCGTGTCTTTGGCATTGAAAAAACAGAAGATGTCACACCAAATGACCGTCGTAATGCTAAGGCTGTTAACTTTGGTATTGTTTACGGCATTTCGGATTATGGACTTGCTAATAACCTCGGCATTCCACGTAAAGTGGCTAAACAATACATTGAAACGTATTTTGAGCGCTACCCAGGCATTAAAAATTACATGGAGCGCGTGGTGCGTGATGCCAAAGACAAAGGCTATGTCGAAACGCTTTTCCACCGTCGCCGAGAGTTGCCAGATATTAATTCACGTAATTTCAATATTCGTCAATTTGCAGAACGCACAGCCATCAACTCACCAATCCAAGGTAGCGCAGCTGACATTCTCAAAATTGCCATGATTAACCTTGACAAAGCCTTAGTTGACGGTCAATTCAAGACAAAAATGCTTCTACAAGTACACGATGAAATCATTCTTCAAGTACCAAAAGATGAACTTGAAGCCGTTAAAACATTGGTCAAAGAAACCATGGAATCAGCGATTGACTTATCAGTACCCCTCATTGCAGACGAAAATGTAGGACAAACATGGTACGAAGCAAAATAGAAATAAAAAACCGGGAGTGGGACAGAAATCGGTAATTTCGAAGAAATTCGATTTCGTCGTCCCACCCCCGCAAGGTTGAGTAGGGTTGTAAAAGCTGATTTATCAGCGTATTAGAACCCACTCAACTACTGCGCTTTGCAATTAATACTATAATATACAAAGAATTGAGCACTTTTATACCTCGTTTATACCTCGTTTATACCTCAGCTTGGTTTTTGCATCAACTATGTTATACTTAAGAAAAACGTCATACAAAGGAGGCAGCCAGATGACAACATTTCAAAATCCTAGTCAAGATGTGATTGCTGATTATTTAAAAAATTCCAAAACTATTGCTGTTGTTGGTTTATCACATCGTGAAAATAGTCCAGCTTATGGTGTTTCAAAAATCATGCAAGAAGCTGGCTATACGATTGTTCCTGTCAATCCAAGATTAGCAGGACAGAAAATTTTAAACGAGACAGCTTATGCTAGACTTCAAGATGTTCCTGTCCACATTGACATTGTTGATGTTTTCAGACGAAGTGAATTTCTACCAGAAGTTGCCAAAGATTTCATTGAAACAGATGCCGACATTTTCTGGGCGCAACTTGGTCTAGAAAGTCAAGAAGCTGCTGATATTTTACAAGCTGCAGGACGTGATAAAATTGTCATGAACAAATGTATCAAGATTGAATATCAAGGATTGTAAGCTAACAAAAAAACTAAGAGTCGCTTTTTGCGGACTCTCAGTTTTTTTGATGTTTCTGCCATTGCTGGATAGTGTCCTCAATCCAGCTTAATTGACTGCTAACGCGTGAAATGGCGCGGCTTAGGATAAGGTAGTGACCATAGGCGCGATTAATATCTTTTGGGCTTGAAAAAAGTAATTTTTCTCGCATTTTAAAATGCGCCAGCTGTTCTAGCAAAATCTGACGTTCTTCCTCTAATAAGGACAAAATCCGTGGATTAGATTGGTCGTGGATAAAGAACATTTTTAAAGAGAAAAGGTCCTTTTGAATAGGCGCTTCCTCGACCGTCTCCTCTAACTAGTTAGAAAGAATTGCTTCCCCCTCACTCGTTAATTGGTAATATTTTTCCTTAGCATTATCTTCAGAGGTCGTTTGTTTGAGCCAATTGTCATTGGACATACGTTTTAATTCAGGGTAAATCTGACTATGAGAAGCACGCCAAAATTCGCCAATCTCATTGTCAAATTGTTTCGTAATAGCCTGGCCAGTAATCGGTGAAGAATGTTTGACAATCCCCAAAATGATATAGGGTAAGAGACGTTCTTTAGGCATAAGACCTCCTTGTAATGAATAGTTGTTTATAACTAGTATAGCAAGAATTCGCCAGATTAGATAATTATTTTTTCAAACGTTTGTAATTATCATCAAAGTATTTCCCATTACGAATGTCGTCTGGTAAGCCTTCGTATGGTGCTTCAGAGATGACATCTTCGTTATTTTGCCCCGCATCACCCATATAGGTAATGTGAGCAAATTCAGGAACGACTAATTTTGGATAAGTAGCGTATTTTTCGCGGGATTCTTCCATTAAATCAATGTGTTCATTTTGGAAGCAAACTGTAATTTCAGGATGTTCATGAACCCAAGCAGGAAAGAAAATCGTACCGTTCAATTTTTTCTCATTAGGCACGAAATCAAGGGCAACATCAGTACCAGTTGGTTCTGTCCAAGCAACTTTATAAACACCTTCTGTGAGCATAACGATATTAGCTTCTTGGTCTTTGACCCAACGTCCAGCAACCATACCGCCATGAATACGATAATCAACAGTGTGGTCATTTTTAGCATACCATTCGTATTCCCAACCATTATCATAAGTGTAAATAAAGTGAGTTCCTAAAAAATCGTCCAAAGTTTTAAATGTTTTTGTCATCTGTTGATCTTCTTTTAATTATTTTATGTCGTTAACGATAAATATATTGTAAGACCAAATCCGAGAAATAGTCAAGAAATTTATGTCGGTATTTATAAAAAAATCCAAAAGTAAAGAAATCCGATTTCATCAATTTTTTACTAAAAAATCTCTCAGTAACTTGAAATTATCTGATTTTTGTAATAAAATAGGTGAGCGTATCTTGACATGTACTTTTTTAAACTATGTTATAATTAACTTAGTAAATTAGATAAGGAGAGCTATAATGGATGTTCACACTCACCACCGTCCTTTGGATGCCTATGAGAATGTCATTGAGCATCTCAAAAAGAAACACATCCGTATAACGGAGACTCGTAAAGCCATTATTGCTTATATTATAAATAGTCATGAGCACCCTAGTGCCGATAAAATTTATAGAGACCTATTACCAGAACACCCTAATATGAGTTTAGCAACGGTTTATAACAATATGAAAGTATTGGTTGATGAAGGATTTGTTACTGAGTTAAAAGTAACAAATGATACCACAACTTACTATGATTTTATGGGACATCAGCACATTAACATTGTTTGTAAGAACTGTGGTGAAATTGCTGATTTTATGGATGTTGATGCCATTGATATTGGTAAAGAAGCTTATGAACAAACAGGTTATCAAATCACAAAAATTCAACTGACAGCTTATGGTATTTGCCCAAAATGCCAAGAAAAACTAAAAGCAACAGGCAAATCTTTTATGATCTATTACGAGGATAAGTAAAAGTTCAAGTTGGACTTTGGTCATAAACCTGAACATAAAAAAATCACCTTAGCGAGGCTAGGGTGATTTGTTATATTATTCAGCATTTTCTAGTAAATCTTCGTAGAAGAAGAGGATAGCAGTTGTGGTATATGGTAGTGTGTAGAAGTAAAGTAAACCATAAGTGAATGCTGTTAAAATATGCCAACCAATGAAGCTAAATTGTAGGCAGAAGAAACGCCATCTGTTTCCTTTCATTAGTTTTGTACTCTTATCAATAATGCTACGAGGACCTTCATAAGTGCCGTTTTGGACATCATCATAAAGGATGTAGGTTGTCATGCTGTATGAATAGTTTTTCATAATAGCAAGTACAAATCCTGCAATCATCGCAATCAAACCAATAATCACAATGCCCCAGCCCGCAGCAGAATCATCCACAGCTGCATAAGTAACTCCGATAACGAAAATGAACATTCCAACACCAGCAATCAATGACCAGAGGAAGATAAATAGCCATTTCAAAAGAGCTGTCAAAACGTATTTCCCAAATAATTCGTTTGAAAAGACAATCATGTTGTCCCCTACTTCGACGTGGTCGCGTTTGAGGCGAATCACATCAAGTACAGCATAACTTGCTGACGCAAGAAATAGTGTAGATAGAATTCCAATGATACTTGGAACTGATTCTGTAATGCTAAATTCAATACCGTTGCTTGTTGTAAAAATCGCTTGATGATAAGAAATTGAAACGGTAAGAATCGCTAACACAATAGGAACAATAAACAGTTGATACTTACCAGAGAGTGTTTTAAGAAATTCTCTAGCTTTTCGACGTGTTTCTGAAGCTTTCATAATGGACCTCCTTTACTTCCCTTAAAAAATAGTTACTTCCACGTTTTCAATTATATCATATTGTATTAGAGATAGCACACTAAATCAGAGAGACATGACAAAAGATGTGATTTTTGGTAAAATCGTAAAGGTTGTGCTTTGTATTTTTAATAATACAAGGCAAAAGATTAATGAGCTTTTCAGTCTCAAATTCTCAGTTTGATTACTGTTTAATCATGACAATATTAAAAAATGCCCACAACTGTTTTTTGTGGTAGCTAGGAGAAGAAAATGACAGATTATCCGATTAAGTATCGCTTAATTAAGAAAGAAAAACACACAGGTGCGCGTTTGGGTGAAATTATCACACCACACGGCACATTCCCAATACCAATGTTTATGCCAGTTGGGACACAAGCAACGGTTAAAACACAATCGCCAGAAGAGCTCAAGGAAATGGGCTCAGGGATTATCCTATCAAATACTTATCACCTTTGGTTACGTCCAGGTGACAAATTAATCGCTCGTGCTGGTGGACTTCATAAATTCATGAACTGGGACCAAGCGATTCTGACTGATAGTGGTGGTTTCCAAGTGTATTCATTGGCTGATACACGTAATATCACCGAGGAAGGGGTGACCTTTAAAAACCATCTTAACGGTGCTAAAATGTTCCTTTCACCAGAAAAAGCCATTTCTATTCAAAATAATCTTGGCTCGGACATCATGATGAGCTTTGATGAATGCCCTCAATTCTACCAACCGTATGATTACGTTAAAAAATCAATCGAACGTACAAGTCGTTGGGCTGAACGTGGCTTGAAAGCACATCGTCGTCCACATGACCAAGGGCTTTTTGGTATCGTGCAAGGTGCTGGTTTCAAAGACCTTCGTCGCCAATCAGCTAGTGACTTGGTCAGCATGGATTTCCCAGGTTATTCAATTGGTGGACTTGCCGTTGGAGAATCACACAAAGAAATGAATGAGGTGCTTGATTTCACAGTGCCAATGTTGCCAGAAAATAAACCACGTTACCTTATGGGTGTTGGTGCACCAGATAGTTTGATTGACGGTGTTATCCGCGGTGTGGATATGTTTGACTGCGTGCTTCCAACACGTATCGCTCGAAATGGAACATGTATGACAAGTGAAGGGCGTTTGGTGGTTAAAAATGCAGCTTACGCAGAAGATTTCACACCACTTGACCATGATTGTGATTGCCATACTTGCCGCAATTACACACGTGCTTACATTCGTCACTTGCTTAAAGCTGATGAAACCTTTGGGCTTCGTTTGACAAGCTATCATAACCTTTACTTCCTTGTCAACTTGATGAAAAAAGTTCGTCAAGCTATTATGGATGACAATCTCTTGGAATTCCGCGAAGATTTCTTTGAACGCTACGGCTATAACAAGAGTGACCGTAATTTCTAATATCATACCAAGTCTGGGGCAAAGCTGCTCCAGACTTTTTGCGCTTTATCAGTGAGAAGATTCCAAAAAGAGTCAACCAATAAAAATAAACTAGTTGACTAAAAATAAATAAAGTAGTAAACTTTGTTAGGAGGTTGATGATTATGATAATTTATGGAATTAATCTTGATAGTAAAAGAAGATGCAAACATTATCATACAAAACGAGATGTTGTTGCTCTCAAGTGTGGTAAGTGCCAAGACTATTTTGCTTGTTATCAGTGTCATAATCAGCTACGAAATCACCCTTTTGAATCAGTTTCGGTAAAAGCTGCCTCACCTGTTCTTTGTGGCAGTTGTTATCATTTTTTGACTTTTGCTGAATACAAAAAAAGGGCTTGTCCGTATTGTCATCACGCCTTTAATCCAAACTGTCGGTTACATGAAAGTATTTATTTTAAGGAGTAGTTTATGAAAAATTTGAGAGATTTACTTTATATTGCGATGATGGCAACTATTCTTATCATCTTAGGTTTTATTCCAGCCATTCCAATGGGTTTTATCCCTGTTCCAATTGTTTTGCAAAATTTGGGAATTATGTTGGCAGGTGTGCTCTTAGGTTGGAAGAAAGGGTGTTTATCAATTCTTTTATTTTTTCTCTTAGGAATGTTTATTCCAGTATTTTCTGGTAGCACTTTGTTTGCTGTTTTTGCTGGACCAACAGCTGGTTATGTGGTTGCTTGGTTTTTTGTGCCAATTCTAATCAATGTGATTTTGAAAATTTTTAAGACATCATCTTTTATTAATAATTTAATTGCAATTTTACTAGGCGGTGTTTTATTTGTTGATGTGATGGGAGCAATTTATCTATCTGTTTATATACACACACCTTTGTTGACTTCTCTTTTATCAAATCTTGTATTTATCCCAGGAGATACGATTAAGGCAATTATTGCTAGTGTTGTAGCCTATAAATTTAAAGATAGACTGATGGTTTCGTAAGAGATAGTTTTCAAAAAATGTTATAATGTGAGTAAGCATTACTAGAGGAGGATTCTACGATGAAAATCACAACACTTGGTTGCTGGGGAGCTTACCCATATAAAGACGGCGGCACGACCTCTTATCTCGTTACGAGTGAGGACGGTTTTCAATTGCTTATGGATTGCGGAAGCCGTGCTGTCACAGAACTAGAAAAAGAAATCAGCCCACTTGACTTGGATGCGGTGATTATTTCACATTATCATCCTGACCATGTTGCTGATTTAGGCGTGCTACGCCATTATTTCCAACTATATCCCAAACATCTCTGGGAGCCTAAAATTTTGCCAATCTACGGACATACCGAAGATGAACAAGAATTTACTAAACTGACTTTGGACGGCGTTTCTCAAGGGAAAGCCTATGATGTCAACGGTGTTGAGAAGATCGGCCCATTCGACATTACCTTTATCAAAACCGTTCATCCTGTTCCTTGCTACGCCTTTCGTATTGTCGAACGTGCAACGGGACAAACACTTGTTTTCACTGGTGATACAGGCTATTTTGAAGGCTTGGATAAATTTGCTGCAGGCGCTGACCTCTTTTTGGCAGATGTTTACCTTTATGCGGGGAATGAAAATCATCCAGCGCATTTGACAACCAAAGAAGCAGGGCAAATTGCCAAGGCTGCAGGTGTGACATACCTTGTCTTGACGCATACGCCACCAGTTCCACCACAAGGTATTGATGCCGAAAATCACCTTCAAGTGCTTAAAAAAGAAGCAGAAAATTATGCTGACGGTGTTCCTGTTGATTTAGCTGAGCCACACAAATCATGGCAACTTGGTGAGCTATAATGGCTGAATTTACACAAGAAGAAAAGGAATATTTCATGCGAGAAGCGCTCAAGGAAGCGCAAAAGTCGCTAGCAAAAGAGGAAATCCCAATTGGCTGTGTTATCGTGAAAAACGGTGACATCATTGGACGTGGACACAATGCGCGTGAAGAACGTCAGAAAGCCATTTTGCATGCTGAAATCATGGCGATTGATGATGCCAATGAAAACGAAGGTAGTTGGCGTTTGCTAGATAGCACCCTATTTGTGACCATTGAGCCTTGCGTGATGTGTAGCGGAGCTATTGGGCTTGCCCGCATTCCGCAAGTGATTTATGGGGCTGCCAATCAAAAATTTGGCGGTGCAGGCAGTCTTTATGATGTTCTGACGGACGTTCGTCTCAATCATCGAGTGGGAGTGGAGACTGGGATTTTAGAGACTGAATGTGCAGCTATCATGCAAGATTTTTTCCGTAAAAACCGTGAAAAGAAAAAAGCAGCCAAACAAGTTACTAAAGAACAGTCCTAGTTTGCATAATCTAGAAATTATGATATAATATTCTTTGGAGCAACATCTGCGCGTGAAGTGGGTCAGGGGAGGAATCCAGCAGCCCTAAGCGATTGTAGGTGTGTGCTCTTTTTGTATATAAAACTATCCCCTTTTGAAATCAATCGTTTCAGAGGATTATTTTTTATTTAAGAGACTAAAAGGGGCGAAATAAGGGTATAACTTAAAATATTTTAATCATGTTTAATCGCTTAGACAAATCAAGTGTCATCTGTGTTGTGACGTGGCTATAACTGTAAAAATCTGTGAAATTTTCATCACAAAATGGTTGTTTCATGAAAGTTTTCAGCAACTTGGTAAACGCTTTATTTAAATGAGATAATTTAGTAAAAATCATTGAAAAATCATGCATAAAAGAGTAATATAGAGGAGAAATTTAATTTTTTGAGGAGTATTGTAATGACACATATTAAATTTGATTATTCAAAACTTTTGGGTCAATTCGTCGAACAAGAAGAAATCGACTTCATGCAACCACAAGTCAACGCTGCTGATGAATATTTGCGCAAAGGTACAGGTCCAGGTTCTGACTTCCTTGGTTGGTTAGACCTTCCTGAAAACTACGACAAAGAAGAATTTGCGCGTATCCAAAAAGCTGCTACTAAAATCCAATCAGACAGCGAAGTTCTTGTTGTTATCGGTATCGGTGGTTCCTACCTTGGAGCTCGTGCGGTTATCGACTTCTTGAGCAACCACTTCTATAACCTTCAAGCATCTGCAGACCGTAAAGGTCCACAAATTCTTTACGCTGGTAACTCAATTTCTTCAACTTATCTTGCAGACCTTATTGAATACGTTAAAGATAAAGATTTCTCAGTAAACGTTATCTCTAAATCTGGTACAACAACTGAACCAGCTATCGCTTTCCGTGTATTCAAAGAACTTTTGATTGAAAAATACGGTCAAGATGAAGCTAACAAACGTATCTACGCTACAACTGATAAAGCTAAAGGTGCTGTTAAAGTTGAAGCTGTTGCTAATGATTGGGAAACATTTGTTGTTCCAGATAACGTTGGTGGACGTTTCTCAGTATTGACTGCCGTAGGTCTTCTTCCAATCGCTGCCGCTGGTATCGACATCGAAGCTCTTATGACTGGTGCTAACGCTGCTCGTAAAGAATTGACTTCTGCTGAAATCTCAGAAAACATCGCTTACCAATACGCTGCTATTCGTAACGTTCTTTACCGTAAAGGCTACATCACTGAAATTTTGGCTAACTACGAACCATCACTTCAATATTTTGGTGAATGGTGGAAACAATTAGCTGGTGAATCAGAAGGTAAACACCAAAAAGGTATCTACCCAACATCTGCTAACTTCTCAACTGACCTTCACTCACTTGGTCAATTCATCCAAGAAGGTTACCGTAACATCTTCGAAACAGTTGTTCGTATTGACAAACCACGTAAAAACGTTGTTATCCCTGAATTGTCAGAAGACCTTGATGGTCTTGGATACCTTCAAGGCAAAGATGTTGATTTTGTAAACAAAAAAGCAACTGATGGTGTTCTTCTTGCTCACACTGATGGTGGTGTTCCTAACATGTTCTTGACACTTCCTCAACAAGATGAATTCACTCTTGGTTACACAATCTACTTCTTCGAGTTGGCAATTGGTCTTTCAGGTTACCTTAACGCTGTTAATCCATTTAACCAACCAGGTGTAGAAGCATACAAGAAAAATATGTTTGCTCTTCTTGGAAAACCAGGATTTGAAGACTTGTCAGCAGAATTGAACGCACGTCTTTAATTCATCAATACACAGATAAAAAAGCTTCCGTAAGGGAGCTTTTTTTGCGTGAAAAAATTCCTTAAAATTTCCTTAAAAAATTCCCTAAAACCGATTGACAAAAATTATATATATATATAATGGTTGTGGAAAATTTTAAGAAAAATGGAGATACGAAAATATGAGAAAGAAACTAGCGTTAATTGCTATAACTGCACTGTCTGTTTTATTTCTTTCTGCTTGTTCTTCTAAGGAAGATACCACTTCAACAAGTAGCACTACTGAATCAACTAATTTAATTTCTTCAACTGAAACTGTGGTTAGTTCATCAAGCTCAACAGAAGCAGTTAATAGTGATTTTAATCCAACAGATACGTCTGATTCAACAATTGAAAGTATTGTGACCTATAATGATTATTTGAAAATGTATGAAGCTATCGTAAATGAATACATTTCAAATTATGAAGCAGTCGTCTCACAATATGGTTTAGGAGATGCCGAATCTTATCAATCAATGAGAGATTCTGTAACTTCTAGTGTAGAAACACAAAAAGAAACGTATGGTTCTTTAGGAAATGCTAGAATTACTGGAAAAGAAAGTATAGTAGAGTATTTAAAGGACTATCGTGACAGTCTAAAATCATATACAGATCAAATGGCAATAGCTTTACAATAAGAATGGTGAACTAAATGAATAATAATGTTGGTAAAGCTTTACTTGGTTGTTCTGGAATTTTAGCGATTATTATCATTTTTTCAGGACTTCTCAAACTATTATTTGGAGATTTTGCAATGATGTATAGTCTCATGTTTCTGATACTTATGGTAGCTGTTTTAGCACAAATTATCGATGGACTTACCAAAGCAGGAAAATGGGTTGGTTTAGGTGCTATTTTAGGTAATGTATTTAACAATAAGATTAATGCTGATGCTGCAATAAAGTCTGGAAAAACATTTAAAAAGAAAAAAATAGAGACTAAAAATTCCATTGTGAATAATGTTGTTGATTTTGTTTCCCCAACAATGGAAGATGATAAAACTACTAAAAGTGTAGAGGATTCAAGCTTTATTGGTGAGGAAGATTATCAAGAATTTCAAGAATTCTTAAAATGGAAAAAATTACAAGAAACCAAGGATAATAATGATTAATATTTTATAGTGTAATTTATAACTTAAAGAAGTAGGATTATGAAAACAAAAAAATTAGCTTTAATTAACGGGATTGTAGGACTTGTCGGAGGAATTTTTCTGCTAATAGCGGTCTTTATTATCACAGCAAGCGTATTAAATGATGTCGCAACTACACTTGATACTGCTTACAATGGTGGTTCAGCAATTTCAATTACTTCAACGACACTAGCTAGCACTTTAGCTTTATTTGTTAAAATTGCTATTTTAGTTCTTGGAATTGTAGGTTCTGTATATTATAAAGATGACGACCGTATTGGTTCAGCACCTAATGTATTGCTAATTGTTGGAGGAGCTTTGGCAATTATCCCATTTTTAGGCTGGGTTGGTGGAATTTTAGCTATTATTGGTGGTTCACTATACCTTGCTAGTTTGAAAAAGTTTCAAGAGTAATTGTAAGAATTTAGAACGTTGGAAATAAAATATGGAAAATAAAAATAATGAACATAAAGTTGTTGCGATAATTGCGGTTGTTGTAGGAGGAATAGCGCTTTTAACTTCTTGGATGCCATTTATCAATAATGGTTCAGCTGCTTTAGCTTTAGTAGCTCTTATTCTAGGCGCCATATCAGTAATAATTAATAGAAAAAATAAAAAGGTTTTATCACTAGTTTCAATTATTGTTGCAATATTAGCATTTATCATTGTTTTGATAACTCAATCTGCCTACGGTGCAGCGATTGATTCTGCTATGGATAATTCATCAAGTGCAGATAAAACAGGAAATATAGTTGCTTCTAAAACTAAATCAAGCAAGGAAGCAAGTTTCTTAGAAGAAATTAATAAATTGGCAGATTCTTCGGTTTCTACTGATGAGTTATATATAACTGGAAAAATTACTGTTGGGGAATCTGGTGATATTAAGCCTGGAATCTATGATTTAGAGATTACTGGTGGCAATGGCAATATCATGGGTGATAGAAGTAAGACGTATTCTGGACTATATATCAACTGGACTGGTGCTTCGACAGACAGTGGGGATACAACTTCTCCGTCAGTAATCAGAGTTATATTATTTGAAGGTGACACTTTAGACTTTTCAAATATTTCTAAAATCAAACTTACAGCAGTTGAGAATGTTTCACAATCAAATGAAATTGGAATTGGCAATTATGTTGTCGGTAGAGATATTCCAGCTGGAACATATACTTTAAGCACAAACATGACGATGGATACTGAATTTGAAAACTTGGGTTGGAATATAGGAATTTATAATGAGGAATCTGGTGATGAACGAAGTCAATCTTTAAATCCAGGTAATATGGACGTTACTGTTAAACTATCTGAAGGAGAAATTATCACAACCTCTTTTTATAATACAGATGATGCAGTACCAGCAGATTCAGCAAAATTGATTTTCACTCCAGTAAGTAACTGAGTTTGTTTGAAAGACTTCCTGAAGGAGGTCTTTTTTGAGTGAAAAAATTATTTGGGGTGAATAAATAACCAAATTTCTTTCCCAATTTTCTGAATATTTGTTATAATAGTAAATTATATAATAAAATTTGAATTAGAAGGATTTGAGTGTTTAGCAAGGGGAGGTTTGAATAACTGTATCTGAGCTAAAAGGGAAAACTGGTTAGTAGTAGATGTTCTGCTTTACTTTTTTTCGATTGAAAGGCTCTGTGAGCCGCTTCAACGCTCTGGGTATCTTAAATATGACTGCACAAAAAATGACTGCTCAAGAAATTATCGCATTTATCGGAAATGCGGAGAAAAAAACAAATGTTAAAGTGACATTTGAAGGTGAATTGGCAGCAGCTGTTCCAGAAAGTGTCATTAAGCTTGGTAATGTGCTTTTTGGTGACTGGAAAGACATTGAGCCACTTTTAGCAAATTTAACTGAAAATAAGGATTACGTTGTTGAACAAGATGGTCGTAATTCAGCGGTGCCATTGCTTGATAAACGCCGTATTAATGCTCGTATCGAACCAGGGGCTATCATTCGTGACCAAGTAACAATCGAAGACAATGCGGTTGTTATGATGGGTGCCGTGATTAATATTGGTGCTGAAATCGGTGCAGGAACAATGATTGACATGGGTGCTGTTCTTGGTGGTCGTGCCATTGTTGGTAAAAATAGCCATATCGGTGCAGGTGCCGTTCTTGCAGGTGTAATTGAACCAGCTTCAGCTGACCCAGTTCGTATCGGAGACAATGTCCTTATCGGTGCTAATGCGGTCGTTATCGAAGGGGTTCAAGTCGGTAATGGTTCTGTTGTTGCTGCGGGAGCTATTGTTACCAAAGATGTCCCTGAAAATGTTGTTGTAGCAGGTGTTCCAGCGCGTGTCATTAAAGAAATTGATGCCAAAACACAACAAAAAACAGCACTCGAAGACGCTTTGCGTAATTTGTAATAAAGGAAGTTGAGATAAAAGATGCTCAGCTTCATTACTTATGTAGTTGTAGTAAGCAAGGCGCAGTAGTTGAGTGGGTTCTAATACGCTGATGAATCAGCTTTTACAACCCTACTCAACCTTGCGGGGGTGGGACGACGAAATCGAATTTTTTTGAAATTACCGATTCGCTTTTTAATTTCTAGGCTCATGAATAAAATCTCCACTGGAGATTTTATTTGTTCCACTCCCTTTTAAAAAATAAAGGAAAAAATATGACTTTAGATTTAGTTAATATCCGCCGTGATTTGCACCAGATTCCTGAAATTGGTTTGGAAGAATTTAAAACACAAGCTTATCTTTTGGAGCGTATTGCAGAAATTACGGCTGGAAAAGGTTTTGTAGAGCAACGTACTTGGCGAACAGGGATTCTGGTCTTTTTAAATGGTTTGGCTCCTGAAAAGACGATTGGTTGGCGAACAGACATTGACGCTTTGCCTATTGTAGAAGAAACTGGTTTGCCATTTGCTAGCCAGCACGAGGGACGCATGCATGCTTGTGGTCATGATATGCACATGACCATTGCGCTTGGATTACTTAATGAATTGGTGCAAGTGCAGCCAAAAAATAATGTACTCTTTCTTTTCCAACCAGCAGAGGAGAATGAAGCTGGTGGCATGCTCATGTATCAAGATAATGCCTTTGGCGATTGGAAACCAGATGAATTTTATGGTCTTCATGTTCGCTCTGATTTCAAGGTTGGTGATATTGCGACCAATACCTCAACATTATTTGCAGGGACTTGTGAAGTATTGGTGACGTTTAAAGGAAAAGGAGGTCATGCTGCTTTTCCACATGAAGCAAATGATGCTTTGGTGGCTGCTTCGTATTTTGTCACACAAGTACAGACAATTGTTAGCCGTAATGTTGACCCAATTCAAGGTGGCGTAGTGACTTTTGGTTCTTTCCACGCTGGAACTACCAATAATGTTATTGCTGAAACGGCGCGCTTGCATGGTACTATTCGGACATTGACGCAAGATATGAGCTTGCACATTCAAAAGCGTTTAACAGAAATTGCTAAAGGTGTTGCTGCTAGCTTCGGTATGGAAGTTGATGTCAATTTGAAACAAGGTGGTTATTTGCCTGTGGAAAATAATCCAGAATTGGCACAAGATTTAATGGCGTTCTTCCGAAATCGAGAGGCTGTTAATTTGATTGATTGCCCACCTGCGATGACTGGAGAAGATTTTGGTTACCTCTTAAATAAAATTCCAGGTGTGATGTTTTGGCTTGGCGTTGATACGCCTTATGCGCTTCATCACCCACAAATGAGCCCGAATGAAGCTGCTTTACCATTTGCGGTTAGTGAGATTTCAGCTTTTCTCAAAGAAAAAGCGGAGTAGTTATAACTAAAAGAACTTGGAGAATCAAAACTCAAGTTCTTTTTTAGGTAACAAAAAAGCCGCTATTGGGAGTTAGCGGCTTAAAAAGGGAAAGACATGATTTCTCAATCATGTCCAGGAGATTTATGAAAAGGGAACAACTCCAAAAGAGCTAATTCCCAGCGGTTTGGGAGAACCGCTATTTAGGATGTTTACAGTATATCGGAGAAGCCTTAAAGAAACCTTAAAATAAATTTTAAGATTTTTACTAAGTAAAAAACCAGTTTTGTGTTATCATAATAGCATGGAAAAATCACAGTTAAGAGCAGCTATTCTGACTCAGTTAAAAGAGCATGACAAGGTGGAGAAAATCGCTAAAGATAGGGATTTGTTAGAAGATTTAGTCGCGTCGGCAGCTTATCAAAATGCGCAAACAATCGCAACGTATTTAGCTTTTGATTTTGAATACGATACGCAATTGTTAATCAATCAAGCCCAAAAAGATGGGAAAAAAATTCTTGTTCCCAAGACTTATTCCAAAGGAAAAATGATTTTTTGCCCTTACGATACGAATAATTTGAAGAAAACGAGGTTTGGTCTGTGGGAGCCAGTGGTAGCTAATGCTGTGGATAAATCGCAAATTGATATCATTCATGTTCCGGGCGTAGGATTCAATTCAGTTGGCTTTCGTATCGGATATGGCGGCGGGTACTATGACCGTTATTTAGCTGATTATGACGGACATACCGTTAGCACGATTTATGAGTTTCAGAAAGCAGAGTTTCAGGCAGATTGTCATGATATAGCTGTGAAGGAGGTTTTTAGTAGATGAAAAATGAAATTAAAAGAAGTCCAATAACGATATTTTTATTGGTTTTAACAACACTCGTTTTTTTAGCAATGCAGATTGTGTATTTTGGTAATGCGACCTCTTGGCAAGCGATTCTTAATTTTGGTGGCATGTATGGTGCTTATGTTAGCCTAGCTCCGACGCAATTGTGGCGTTTAGTGACACCAATTTTTGTTCATATCGGTTGGGAACATTTTTTCTTCAATGCCTTAACACTTTATTTTGTTGGACAAATTGCAGAGCAGATTTGGGGGCATCATAAATTTTTGGCGCTTTATGTGTTATCAGGAGTGGTTGGAAATGTCTTTACCCTTTTCTTTACGCCAAATGTGATTGCGGCAGGTGCTTCAACATCGCTATTTGGTGTCTTTGCAGCTATTATGGTAGTTGGCTATTTTGGTAGAAATCCTTTTTTGAAAGAATTGGGGCGCAATTACCAGTTGTTGATTTTGATTAATTTACTTTTTAATTTATTCACCCCAGGTGTCGGGATTATCGGACATATTGGCGGTCTTGTTGGTGGTATTTTATGTGCTATCTTCTTACCAACACTTGTAGAAAAAGATATGTTTAAATCTTGGCAACGTTGGCTTGCGGCAGGTGCGTATATTATTTTAAATCTTATTTTGATTTTAGCTGCGTTAAGATAAAAATAAATCCCTTAGAAATTTTTCTAAGGGATTGTTTTATAGTATTTTATTTAGTTTCTTCTTTTTTTGAATCAGCTTCTAATTCTTTACCTAAATCGATAAGATATTGTTTCATGCTATCTTTGATTTGAGGGTGTTGAAGGGCATAGTCAATAGAAGTTTTCATAAAGCCAAATTTGTCACCGACATCATAGCGGTCACCGTTAAATTGGCGTGCAAAAACACGTTGTGTTTTATTAAGGGTATCAATGGCATCTGTCAATTGAATTTCATTACCAGATCCAGGTTCTTGTGTTTCAAGGATATTGAAGATTTCTGGAGTAAGAAGATAACGACCGATGATTGCAAGGTCACTTGGTGCATCTTCAGGGGCTGGTTTTTCAACAAATGTTTCAACGCTATAAAGTCCGTCAATAACTTCGCCTTGAGGAGCAATAACACCGTAAGATGATACTTCTTCGTGTGGTACAGACATAACGGCGATAGTTGATGCGTGTGTGGTTTCGTAGTCATTGATCAGTTGTTTTGTCAATGGTACAGCTTTATTTTTATTGATGTCCATAAGGTCGTCACCAAGCATAACTACGAAAGGTTCGTTGCCAACAAAAGCTTTGGCTTGTAAAACGGCGTCTCCCAATCCGCGTGGATGGCTTTGACGGATAAAGTGAAGATTAATAGCTGTTGTATCATTCACAAGTTTGAGAAGGTCAGTTTTCCCTTTATGTTCCAAATTGTATTCTAACTCAAAATTTGAATCGAAGTGGTCTTCGATTGAACGTTTTGATTTCCCAGTAACAACCAAAATGTCTTCAATACCTGATTTCAAGGCTTCTTCGACGATAAATTGAATGGTTGGTTTATCAACAATTGGAAGCATCTCTTTAGCGAGTGCTTTAGTGGCTGGCAAGAAGCGTGTTCCAAGACCAGCAGCGGGAATGACGGCTTTTCTAACTTTTCTCATATGAGAACTCCTTTTCATAAATTAACTATACTGAACTAAATTATACTACAATTCTAATATTAGTGCCATTCATTTTCAGAACGAAAATCATTTGACATCATACCTAAGATACTTCCACGGACGTCGCCACCTTCATAGATGACTTTGTAGATAGCGCTAGTGATTGGCATGTAAACATCTAATTCTTTAGCAAGTTCATAAGCAACTTTAGTGGTTGAAATCCCCTCAATAACCATACCCATATTTTTTTCGATGTCTTCGAGTTTTTCACCACGGCCAAGTGCGTCGCCAGCTCGCCAGTTACGAGAATGAACAGATGTTCCTGTCACGATAAGGTCACCGACACCAGAAAGTCCGCTATAAGTTAGTGGATTAGCTCCCATTTTAACCCCAAGACGAGTGATTTCAGCAAGTCCACGTGTGATAACAGCTGCTTTGGCATTATCACCGTATCCAAGACCGTGGAGGGCACCAGCACCAACAGCAATGATATTTTTAAGAGCACCAGCTGTTTCAACACCGATAACATCAGTATTAGTGTAAAGTCGGAAATAATTGTTGCTAAAGAGTTCTTGAACGTATTTAGCAGCTTCGTGGTCTTTTGAAGCAGCTGTAATCAATGTAATATCGCGAACAATTGTTTCCTCAGCGTGGCTTGGTCCAGAGACAACAACGATTTCAGAACGCAATTCAGCAGGAATTTCTTCTTCTAAAATAGTAGAAAGACGTTCGTGTGTGCCAGGTTCAAGTCCTTTAGAAGCATGCATGATAACAGCTTTGTGGTCAAGTGTTTCAGCTACTTGTTTTGCGACTAAGCGTGTTACCTTGGTCGGTACAACAAATAAAATAGCATCAACGTCTGTTAGTGCTTCTTTTAAATTGAGTGTCGCTTTGATATTTTCAGAGATTGTAATATCTTTAAAGTAGCGAGTGTTTGTGTGTTTTGTATTTAATTCTTCAATTTGATCTGGGATATTTCCCCAAAGACAAACATCATGTCCGTTGTCATTTAATACTTGTGCAAGAGCCGTTCCCCATGAACCAGGCCCTAAGACAGCAACTTTTTGTCTTGTCATTTTTTCTCCTCTCTCAAACGAGCAAGATTTCATTTCCATTATATCACAAGAGCCCCTTGTTTGTCTTTTTTATTGGAAAGGTAATTGGGGAATTATTTGTGATAAGGGGAAATTTCAAGGTGTTTAGATGATGTTTTTGAAAAATAACTTGTGGTATAATGAAATGACGTTACTAGGAAAGGAAGAAATAAGTTTTGATTGATTTAGAAGAGATTTTATCCAAAATGAATCCCAATCAAAAAATCAACTATGACCGTGTCATGCAACAAATGGCAAAACGGTGGATGCAAGAAGAGATTCGACCACGTATTCTTGTCCATGTTTGCTGCGCACCTTGTTCAACTTATACTTTAGATTATTTAACGCAATATGCTGATTTGACGGTTTATTTTGCCAACTCAAACATTCATCCCAAGGAAGAATATTACCGTAGAGCTTATGTCGTTCAAAAATTTGTATCGGATTTTAATGAAAAAACAGGCAATAACGTTCAATTTATTGAAGCGCCTTACGACCCGTCGGAGTATTTTCAAAAAGTTCATGGTTTTGAGGAGGAACCTGAGGGTGGCGAGCGTTGCCGTGTTTGCTTTGATTACCGTTTAGATAAGGCAGCAAAAATGGCTGTTGAGCTTGGCTTTGATTATTTTGCCAGTGCCTTGACCATTAGTCCGCACAAAAATTCACAGGTTATTAATAGCGTGGGAATCGAAGTCCAAAAAGTTTATGCAACCAAGTACTTACCAAGCGATTTCAAGAAAAATAATGGCTACCGCCGTTCAGTAGAAATGTGCGATGAATATGACATCTATCGTCAATGTTATTGTGGCTGTGTTTTTGCCGCTAAAATGCAGGGCATTGACTTCACCCAAATCAAAAAAGAAGCCAAAGAATTTATGGTCGGAAAAGACGGTGAAAAAGAATTCCCACACATCCGCTTTACCTTCGAGGGAAAAGAAATTTAATACAAGAAAAGCAGAATTAGTTTCAAGCTAGTCCTGCTTTTTTGTTGGCAATAAAATTTTTTGAAAGCAAAAATGATATTTTTCATAAAAGTATATATTTATATTTAAAAACTATGTTAAACCGTGATAAAATAGGGGATAATTAAGAAGAGGGAAGATAGATTTGGAGATTGGAAAATAAATCGGTATGAAAATTAAAACATTTACGAGTAATTTTTATCATTTAATTTTAAGTCGTTCAACGAGAAATATAGCGGATAGTTTTTATTTGATTGTTCTTTCTATTGGTTTGGCACAGGTATATCAAATAGACGCTGCGAAATTGTCTTTATTTACTTTACTTGGTCTGCTTCCTAATGTGACCTCGATTTTCTAAGGTCCTTTTTAAATCGCATAAAGAATGACAAAAAATGGTTAATGATTTTTTAAATATCGCAATTAGTTGTAATTGTGGGAATTATTTTGTGTCTTAACTATCAATTTGCTGTTCTTTGGATGTATAGTTTGAATTTCATTTTTAATTTGCTGACAACGTTATTAAATACCATGCAAATAAAAATTACTTCTTAAACTTTGGATAATGATAGCGAGCTGATTGATAAATCTGTTAATATTCAATACAAAACGTCAAATGTGCTAGATATTATTAGTAATTTCATAGCTTCCTCTTTGTTGGCTTTTATTTCATATCTAGTCCTTTTGCAACTTAGTATTCCATTTTTTATAGGAGCTATCTATTTTATGTTTCGAGTTAACTTGACACTAGGGCGACAAGTCAATCTTCTAAGGAGCATGAGAAAGAAAAACTTCGTCTATTAGAATCGGTAGAGGCGTTTAGAGAGTCAAAATTTGCTTCGCTTATTATTTTCATCGAGGCTTTTTTGAGTGGGGGTACGGATTTACTGTTGACTCTTGTTCCTTTATATTTACTGCAGGAGAAAATTCCTATTGGGTATTTAGGTTTTGTGATTGCTGTGCAACGTGGAGCAGATTTGATTGGAGCACTTTTAGCACCACGTATCAGAATACGTCCTAGACATTTTTTCTGCATTGACAATATCATATCTGGACTGTGCTTGTTATTTGTATTCATTATTCCTTATCCATTGGTGAAATTACTGCTATTTTTTGCCCTACCATTTACGGAATTAAATAGTGTAAGGAAAAATAGTAATAAGTAAACTTTCTTTGTTTCCAAGCAAGGAAGGTTTTTTGATGAATAGCTTTTATGTTATAATTATGAAGATGATTTAATACAGAGAAAAGGAGACAAATTGAGTAAAATTAGAGGATTTGAATTGGTTTCACAATTTACTGATGAAACATTGCTACCAAAGCGAGAAACAGCACACGCTGCAGGCTATGATTTGAAAGCTGCGGAAACAACAGAAATTGCAGCTGGGGAGATTAAATTAGTGCCAACTGGTGTCAAAGCTTACATGCAAGCTGGTGAGGTGCTTTATCTTTTTGACCGTTCTTCAAATCCGCGTAAAAAAGGCTTGGTTTTGATTAATTCGGTAGGTGTCATTGACGGTGATTATTATGGCAATCCTGCTAATGAAGGTCACATTTTTGCACAAATGAAAAATATTACTAATGAGACTGTTGTGGTCGAAGCTGGCGAACGCATTGTTCAAGGTGTTTTTATGCCTTTCTTAGCTGCTGACGGTGACGAAGCAGATGGCGTTCGTATAGGCGGCTTTGGTTCAACAGGCAAATAAGTGATATTTGCGAGTTGATAGGAGATTTTTATGAGAGTAATATTTGTGCGACATTCTGAACCCGACTATTCCATGTTAGATAGGTGTGAGAACCCTGAAAAATATAGTGGTTTTGGACGTGATTTAGCACGAGAGGTTGCTAAAAAGAGGTATTTCAATCTGCTGATGTCATTATCTCATCCTCGATAACTCGTGCACTTGAAACAGCAACTTATATCGCACGTGAAACTGGCTTGGATCTTTTAGTTGAGCCTTTCTTTCATGAGTGGCGACCTGATTTAGATAGTTTGAATTACACAGGAGAAGCTGTTGCAAAAGCTTATCGGATTTTTTGGGAAAATAATGGAAAATTAGAAGAAAACTCTTGTTATCGATATGAGACAGCAGAACAAGTTAAGCAACGTTTTCTAGCCGCTTTGGAAAAATATCGTAGATATGACACGGTTATTATTGTGCCCCACGGTGTGCTAATGCGCCAATTTGTTTCTCAGAAAGAAATTGCTTATAGTGAAATAATAACAGTAGATTTATAAGTAGGAGGTAATGGGCTATCGCTAAGAAAAAAACAACATTTATTTGTCAGGAGTGTGGCTATCATTCTCCGAAATATTTGGGTCGTTGTCCGAATTGTTCGTCCTGGACGTCTTTTGTTGAAGAAGTTGAGGTGCAAGAAGTCAAAAATGCGCGTGTTAGTTTGACGGGTGAAAAGAGTAAACCAACTAAGTTAAAGGATGTTAGCTCGATTCATTATTCACGCACGAAGACTGACATGGATGAATTTAACCGCGTGCTTGGTGGCGGTGTGGTGCCAGGTAGTTTGGTGCTTATCGGTGGTGACCCAGGTATCGGAAAATCAACTCTTCTTTTGCAGGTATCTATTCAACTTGCAGATAAGGGAACGGTTCTTTACGTTTCTGGGGAAGAATCAGCAGAGCAGATTAAACTACGTAGTGAGCGTCTCGGCAACATTGACAATGAATTTTACCTTTATGCTGAAACGAATATGCAAGCCATTCGCGCACAGATTGAGCAAATTCAGCCTGATTTCTTGATTATTGACTCGATTCAGACAATTATGAGCCCCGATATTTCTGGGGTTCAAGGGTCGGTATCACAAGTACGTGAAGTGACCGCAGAGTTGATGCAACTGGCTAAGACAAATAATATTGCAACCTTTATTGTTGGTCACGTGACTAAGGAAGGGCAGCTTGCAGGACCGCGCATGCTTGAGCATATGGTGGATACGGTGCTTTATTTTGAAGGGGAACGTCATCACACCTTCCGTATTTTACGTGCTGTGAAAAATCGTTTTGGTTCAACTAACGAAATCGGCATTTTTGAAATGCAATCTGGTGGTCTTGTTGAAGTGCTTAATCCGAGCCAAGTTTTCTTAGAAGAACGTTTGGATGGTGCAACGGGGTCAGCTATCGTGGTTACCATGGAAGGTAGCCGTCCAATTTTGGCGGAAGTACAAGCTTTGGTAACGCCGACAGTCTTTGGAAATGCCAAACGCACCACGACAGGACTGGATTTTAACCGTGTTAGCCTTATTATGGCGGTGCTTGAAAAACGTTGTGGACTTTTATTGCAAAATCAAGATGCTTATTTGAAATCGGCTGGTGGTGTTAAACTTGATGAGCCAGCGATTGATTTGGCAGTAGCGGTAGCCATTGCGTCAAGCTATAAAGAAAAGCCAACAAATCCACAGGAAGCCTTCATCGGTGAAATTGGTTTGACAGGCGAAATTCGTCGTGTGACACGTATTGAGCAACGTATCAACGAAGCAGCAAAACTTGGTTTTACCAAAGTTTATGCTCCTAAAAACTCACTGTCAGGTATTGATATTCCAGACAATATTCAAGTCATTGGTGTGACAACTGTGGGCGAAGTCCTCAAACAAGTTTTTGCGTAAAAAGTGGGAGAGTATTTCCGCTTTTTTTATTTCCTCATTTAAAGTCATTTTAGGCGACAAGAGGTATGGAAAATGATAGAATATAAGAAAAATTTTATTAGTCACGTAGTCAAGGAGGACTTTTGATGTCTTATTTTGAAAATTTTTTGAAAACCAACCAAGCTTATGCTGATTTACATGGTACAGAGCATTTGCCACAGAAGCCCAAAACGCATGTTGCTATTGTGACTTGTATGGATTCTCGTTTACATGTGGCACAGGCTTTGGGGTTAGCGCTTGGTGATGCTCATATTTTGCGAAATGCTGGCGGTCGTGTGACTGATGATATTATTCGTTCTTTGGTGATTTCTCAGCAACAATTGGGGACACGTGAAATTGTAGTTCTTCATCACACAGATTGTGGGGCACAAAGTTTTACAAATGAAGCTTTTGCAGCGCAGTTAGAGCGTGATTTGGGTGTTGATGTCCATGATAAAGATTTTTTACCGTTTTCTGATGTGGAAGAAAGTGTGCGTGAGGACATTGCTATTTTGCGAAATTCACCTTTAATTCCAGATGATGTTGTGATTTCAGGGGCTGTTTATGATGTGGATACAGGACGTATGCGAGAAATCAAATAAATGAGTTGTGCTATTTAGACTTTTCGTTGACAGATTTTCAAGGAAGTAAGGAAGTACTATAATCTTTGTATTAAGTGCATGGTACAAACTGATTAAGGATGTCGAGGTGCAAAGATGAGAAGTTTTGAGATTAAACAAAAACTTTGGTCATTAGCTGGCAAATTTGATATTAAAGATGAAACTGGTCAACTTGCCTATCACGTTCAAGAGATTTGTTGAAAGAGCAGAAAAAAGGATTTCTACAAAAAATGTTTGTTTGATATTTTGAATAGAAAAGAGAGATAAAGTGAAGTTTTTAAATTTTTTGAACTATAAATATTTAAACTGGGTATTATATGGTGTTACATTATTTTTTATTGTTTATTACTTTTTTACCGATGATGATATTTTTTTAATTTTAGCAATACTTTTTCTTGTTTCATCTAATTTTAGTGATAACTTAATTGAAGTTCTTACAGAACCAGAAATTCGGTCTATGACGGATGAAGAACAACAGATTATTAAAGCTATGATTTTGGAAAATAAGAAAGACGTAGTAGTTATCAAAAAGATTAGAGAGTATACAAATTTAGGTGTTTTACAAGCCAAAAAAGTATATGAAAAAATAAAAAGGGTTTATAATTACAAATTAGATAATACATTAGAAGCTGGAGACAAGATTGTCTAGATAATGTGTGAGATAAAATTTTTGGCAGGTTATCATACATAAGACAAAATGTTTTTAAAACTGATAATGTATTTATTCCACAACAATTACGCATTTATTTCTGAGAAAAATATAAAGCAGGAGGATTACAATGCTGAAAACTTATTCCTTAACAAAAGATACATTATTAGTTTCGTCAGAATCAAATATCAAAAATTCTTCTGTTGTTTATGTTTATGGTGACGAACGAGAATATATCGAATCTTTTGAACATAAATATGACTTTAAAATAGGCAATATACTAACGTTTGATGATCAAGTTGCATGTGACACGATGATAGATCAGAACGATGAAAAAAGTTTGCTCGTAAGTTTTTTGTTTCCCAAGGTACATGAAGGTGGGCGTCTAGATAACCTGACGACATCTATTGTTTTCTTGGTATTTAAAAATAAGTTGATAATTTTTACAAAACAAAAATTAAAATTCATTCCCGAACTCTTATCCAATATGGTTTTACGTGATGTCAATCATTTCGTGGAGGAAGTACTTTTAAAGATCGTGCAAAAAGATTTCTATGTGATGCTTAACGACCTTCGTGGAGTCAAGGAAAAAATTGATGAATTAGACTCAGAAATATCAACGACCGGTTCACTCAGACCAGCGTTTGGTGATTTATTGACTCTTCAAAAATACATAATAGCTTTGTCAATAACTTATAAAGCTAACCATAAAGCGCTTGATTTCATTAAAAAAAATTTCACAACTATTGACGATATTGATTTTAGTACTAAAAAAATAATTGATGAGTTATACGATACAAGTGATACAATGGATAGAATCATTTTAGGTTACAGCCAATATTTGGACAAGTTGGAAAATATGATAGACAATATGATTTCGTATCAGCTAAACATGATTATGAAAACCTTAACCGAGATATCAATTGTTTTGACTATTCCAGCAATTATTTTTGGCTTTTGGGGAATCAATGTCCATGTCCCGTTTGAAAAGTCTTCTTATGGTGTTTTAGCCGTATTGATTATCTCTGCTATACTAAGTCTAATTTCCTGGTTTTTGATGCGACGTAAAACATATTTGTAAAGTATTTGTGATACCCTAATATGATTTAAAGCAGAATTTCTTTTACTTAGGCAACATTTGAGATACGATTGCGATTATAAAAATTGATATACCAACCAATGGCTGCTTGGAAGACTGACATATTAGCCTCGATATCATCGAATAACTAAATACAGAAAAATACAATAAATATTATCAAACTAGGGATTATACTAGAAAACATCAGTACATTCCTTAACTTAGGGTCTATAATTAGATAATAACCCCTAGGAAATCCAATAAAAACAACCCTTATGATCTAGGATGAAGATTATAGGGGTTATTTTTACGGGTTCTGTTGCAAAGTTTTAAATCTACTATCAGATAAGGTAGAATAATTGAAAAAGATAGCAGGAGGAATGACGATGAATCATTTTAAAGGAAAGCAATTTCAGCAGGATGTGATTATTGTAGCCGTGGGCTACTATCTTCGTTATAACCTTAGCTATCGTGAAGTTCAAGAAATCTTATATGATCGTGGCATTAACGTTTCTCATACGACGATTTATCGTTGGGTGCAAGAATATGGCAAACTACTCTATCAAATTTGGAAAAAGAAAAATAAAAAATCCTTTTATTCATGGAAAATGGATGAGACGTACATCAAAATTAAAGGCAAATGGCATGATCTGTACAGAGCAATTGATGCGGATGGATTGACTTTAGATATCTGGTTACGAAAGAAGCGGGATACTCAAGCTGCTTATGCATTCTTGAAACGACTACATAAGCAGTTTGGTGAACTTAGAGTAATTGTCACGGATAAAGCTCCGTCTATTGGAGCTGCATTTAGAAAGTTGCAGAGGAACGGTTTATATACCAAGACGGAGCATCGAACAGTGAAGTATCTCAACAATTTAATTGAGCAGGACCATCGGCCAATTAAGCGGCGTAATAAATTTTATAGAAGTCTTCGTACTGCCTCAACCACGATAAAGGGCATGGAGACCATTCGAGGAATATACAAAAAGAACCGAAGAAATGGAACACTCTTCGGGTTTTCGGTCTGTACTGAAATCAAGGTATTATTGGGAATCCCATCTTAAATCATAGATACCGTAAGGGATTTTATTCTTTATTTAAAACTTTGCAACAGAACCCGTTCAAGGATCATTTTTAAAGTTTTTAAAGGAATTCACGATTTCTGATAGTCAAGGGCAGTTTGTTAGTCATATCAAACATCATTTTAGCTTTCCTTTTCAACGGTTTACGGTAACTTTTGTGGACGGTAAACAGATTACGATTCAACAACATTTTTCATTGCTCAAAGCTAAATATGATATTTCTGATTTTGGTTTGGAAGTGGCTGAAGACATTTGGAATATGAATTTTAGTCTGCTTGACCAAGGGCGTGAAGTGGCAGGTATTCATCAAGAATGGTTCAAGATAGCCTCGACTTACCATGTTGATATTTACGATGACAGTCTTGCTGATTTAGTGATTTCGCTAGTGATTGCTATCGACTACGTCAAAGCAATCGAATCATCAAGTAGCTCTGCCTCAAGCTGATTATAGAGTTGGAAAGTAATGGTCTGGAAATAGATCGTTTTAGGTTAACAACGAGAAATCAAAACTCGCTGGAAATCAAATATTGAAAGATACCTAGGAAATCAGCTGTTTTCAGCTGATTTTTTTGTTCCAAGGATAAATATTGTGCTATAATAGAAATGATCGAAATTCAACAGGAGACGAAAATGCCTAAGAAAATTCGCGTGCGTTATGCACCAAGTCCAACAGGACTTTTACACATCGGAAATGCGCGTACTGCGCTCTTTAATTATCTTTATGCTCGTCACTATGGTGGTGATTTTGTTATCCGTATCGAAGATACTGACCGTAAACGTCATGTCGAAGACGGTGAACGTTCACAATTGGAAAACCTTAAATGGTTGGGAATAGATTGGGACGAAAGCCCACAAACTCATGAAAAATATCGCCAATCAGAACGTTTGGACATTTACCAAAAATACATCGACCAATTGTTGGCAGAAGGTAAAGCTTACAAATCATACGTTACTGAAGAAGAATTAGCTGCAGAACGTGAACGCCAAGAAGCTGCTGGTGAAACACCTCGTTATATCAACGAATTCCTTGGTATGTCAGAAGACGAAAAAGCTGCTTATATCGCAGAACGTGAAGCAAAAGGAATCGTTCCAACTGTTCGTTTGGCTGTTAATGAATCAGGTATCTACAAATGGCATGATATCGTTAAAGGCGACATCGAATTTGAAGGTGGAAACGTCGGTGGTGACTGGGTTATCCAGAAAAAAGATGGTTACCCAACATACAACTTTGCCGTTGTTATCGATGACCACTTGATGGAAATCTCTCACGTTATCCGTGGAGATGACCACATCGCAAACACACCAAAACAATTGATGGTTTACGAAGCACTTGGTTGGGAAGCACCAGAATTCGGTCACATGACATTGATTATCAACTCTGAAACTGGTAAAAAATTGTCAAAACGTGACACTAACACACTTCAATTCATCGAAGACTACCGTAAAAAAGGTTACATGCCAGAAGCAGTATTCAACTTTATCGCTCTTCTTGGTTGGAACCCTGGTGGTGAAGATGAAATCTTCTCACGTGAAGAATTGATCAAACTCTTTGATGAACACCGTTTGAGTAAATCTCCAGCTGCATTTGACCAAAAGAAAATGGACTGGATGAGCAACGAATACATCAAGAATGCTGATTTTGATACAGTCTTTGCAATGGCGAAACCATTCTTGGAAGAAGCTGGTCGTTTGACTGACAAAGCTGAAAAAATGGTTGAACTTTATAAACCACAAATGAAATCTGTTGACGAAATCATTCCATTGACTGACTTGTTCTTCGAAGATTTCCCAGAATTGACAGATGCTGAAAAAGAATTCATGGCTGGTGAAACCGTTCCAACAGTTCTTGAAGCTTTCAAAGCTAAACTTGAAGCGATGAGTGACGAAGATTTCAAATCAGAAAATATCTTCCGACAAATCAAAGCTGTTCAAAAAGAAACTGGTATCAAAGGTAAAAATCTCTTTATGCCAATTCGTATCGCTGTTTCAGGTGAAATGCACGGTCCAGAACTTCCAGATACTATCTATCTTCTTGGTCGTGAAAAATCAATTGAACACATCGAAAGTATGCTTAACAGCTTGAAATAATAGAATAAAAGCCCGAGATGTAAACCTTGGGCTTTTTGCTTAAAATAATGAATTTTGAGAAATATTTTAAATTTGTTGTAAAAAACGTTTTCTTTGATAATATCTATTCTAAACGTGTGTCGTTCTTGTTATAATAGGTATTGAATTTGTTTATTTCTAAGTTAAGAAGGTTTATATGAAAAAAGATTATTCGAGCTTTTTTGTTCCTGGTATCATCTTAGTGGGAGCTGTTTTGCGGATTCCATTTACAACGATACCAACGGTTTTGAGCTATGTTGCGGACGGTTTGGGCGTTTCGGTCAATTCACTAGGGATTCTAACGAGTATCCCGTTGATTATGTTTGCTTTTTGTTCGTCTTTGGCACCGCGCTTGGCAGATAAATTTGGGCTTGAAAAATTATTCACCATGGTTTTGATTGCCATGTTTATCGGCTCAAGTATGCGCGTGATTAATTTACCAAGTCTTTATCTCGGTACTATGATTATTGGAGTTAGTATTGCCATGATGAACGTTTTACTACCAAGCGTTATCTTGGCTAATCAACCGTTGCGTATTGGGCTTTTGACGACTGTTTATACGACAGCTATGGGCTTAGCTTCTTCGGTCGCTTCATCTGTGGCTGTGCCAATTGTCAAGATGACATCATGGAAAGGGTTGATTTTACTTCTTAGTTTCTTGATTTTGCTTGCTTTGGTGGTCTGGTTTCCAAATACATTCCACAATCATGTGACTGAAAAGGATGAAGAAGCACACGTTGGGTCGCTTTGGAAAAATAAGCGTGCGCTGGCATTGCTTGTTTTTGGTGGTTTGCAATCTCTTCTTTTTTACACAGGAATGACTTGGTTACCAACAATGGCAAGTCAAGCTGGTGTATCAAGCGAAGCAGCAGGTATTTTGGCTTCTATTTATTCATTGATTAGTTTGCCATTTTCATTGACAATTCCAACTTTAGCCACTAATTTATCGGCTAAGAATCGTAAAATCATGTTAGCGATTGTCTCTGCTTGTGGTATCATCGGAACTGGTATGCTGTTATTCCAATCAAGCAACTTTATCTATTGGTTGCTTGTTAATGTTTTAATCGGAATTGCTGTTAGCGCCCTTTTCCCATATCTGCTTGTCGTTTTCTCAATGAAATCTCATACGCCAAGCCAAACCGCTCAATTATCTGGGATGGTACAATCAGGAGGTTACTTTCTAGCAGCCTTTGGACCAATACTGTTTGGTTATAGCTTTGACCTCTTTGGTTCATGGACAGTAGCAGTCCTTTGCCTATTCATCTGTACGATTATCATGACAGTAGCTTTGTTCTACACCGAACGTTTTGAAAAAATATTATAATAAATGAGAAAAACAATCTCCCCAGTAGATATACTGGGGAGATTGTTTTTGCATAAAATTGCTTATTTTCTGTATATATACTGTATATTTGTTATAAAACCGTAAAAATTTCTCTTTTTTTGAAAAAATATTCAAAAAAGTGTTGACAGGATTGTTTTTGATATGTATAATTATACACATAAAGTTGATAAAAACACAAAAATAAGAAAAGAGAGTATTCCTATGTCAAAAGAAAAAGTTATCCTTGCATACTCAGGTGGTCTTGATACTTCAGTTGCCATTACTTGGCTCATGAAAGATTATGATGTTGTTGCTGTTTGTATGGACGTCGGCGAAGGTAAAGACCTTGATTTTATTCATGATAAAGCTCTTAAAGTTGGTGCGGTTGAATCTTACGTCCTTGACGTTAAAGATGAATTTGCTGAGGAATATGTGCTTCCAGCACTTCAAGCTCACGCTTACTACGAACAAAAATACCCATTGGTATCAGCGCTTAGCCGTCCAGTCATTTCTAAAAAATTGGTTGAAATTGCTCATAAAACTGGTGCGACTACTATTGCTCACGGATGTACTGGTAAAGGTAATGACCAAGTTCGTTTTGAAGTGGCAATCGCTGCGCTTGATCCAAACTTGAAAGTTATTGCTCCAGTTCGTGAATGGAAATGGTCTCGTGAAGAAGAAATTGAATACGCTAAAGCAAACGGTGTGTCAGTTCCTGCTGACCTTGACAATCCATATTCAGTTGACCAAAACCTTTGGGGGCGTGCTAATGAATGTGGTGTCCTTGAAAATCCATGGAATCAAGCACCAGAGGCTGCTTTTGGTATCACAACTTCTCCAGAAGAAGCTCCAGATACACCAGAATTTGTTGATATTGAATTTAAACAAGGAAAACCAATTGCACTTAACGGCGAAGAGCTAAAATTGGCAGACCTTATCCAAAAATTAAACACAACCGCTGGTAAACACGGTGTTGGACGTATTGACCACGTTGAAAACCGTTTGGTTGGTATCAAATCACGTGAAATTTACGAATGCCCAGGTGCTATCACACTTTTGACAGCTCACAAAGAAATCGAAGACATCACATTGGTACGTGAAATTTCTCATTTCAAACCAATTCTTGAAAATGAATTGTCAAACCTTATCTACAATGCTTTGTGGTTTAGCCCTGCGACAGAAGCTATCATTGCTTACATCAAAGAAACACAAAAAATGGTTAACGGTACTGCTAAAGTGAAACTTTACAAAGGTCATGCTCAAGTTGTGGCTCGTAAATCACCAAACTCACTTTACGACGAAAACTTGGCAACTTACACATCAGCTGACAGCTTTGACCAAGACGCAGCCGTAGGCTTCATCAAACTTTGGGGACTACCAACCCAAGTTAACTCACAAGTAAACAATAAATAGTTAACAGAAAAATAAATAAAATAGTTTCTAAGGCGTAACTTTGATATCAATCAAGGAAGTGAGCCGTAGATAAAAATATTAATAAGTAAAAAAAGAATTGGTGAGGAATTTTCAAGCCTAATCAAGGAAGAATGGCACAGGCAGTACTTAGGGTACGGCAAGCCATGATGACGATGATTAGTACCGAAAATTTCCACCAAGTTTCAGATAAAAGGGGACAGGGAGCCCCATCTGAGACTCTTTTCTTATAACTTACCTATCTCGTTAATGTCAACAGAGAGTGGCATCGAGCTTAAATAATGATATCCTGTGAGAATCATTTAAGACCAACGCCCCGTGAGGCAACACCCTATAAGTCCTAGGTCGCTCCTTGGACTTATTTATTAATTAACAAATAAGAAAAGAGAAAGGCTTTGAACGCCACGTGTTTTGGTGGTTCATTGTATCATTGTTATGGCAACAGAAAATCATAAATTATGGGGCGGGCGTTTTGAAGCTGGTCTTGAAAAATGGGTTGAAGAATTTGGAGCATCGATTTCTTTTGACCAAAAAATGGCAGAATTTGACTTGAAAGGCTCAATTGCTCACGTGACCATGCTTGGTGAAACAGGCATTATTGCAAAAGACGAAGCTGCGCAAATCAAAGAAGGTCTTGAAGAATTGCTTGCAGAATACAAGGGTGGAAAAATTGAATTTGACGTGTCAAACGAAGATATTCACATGAATATGGAAAGTCTCTTGACTGCTAAAATCGGTTCTGTGGCTGGAAAATTGCATACGGCACGTTCACGTAATGACCAAGTGGCAACTGATATGCACTTGTACTTAAAAGCTAAGCTTGATGAAGTGATTGAAAAGCTTGCCAATTTGCGTCAAACGTTGGTGGACTTGGCTGATGAGCATGTCTATACTATCATGCCAGGTTATACGCATTTGCAACACGCACAGCCGATTTCATTTGGGCATCACTTAATGGCGTATTATAATATGTTTACGCGTGATAGTGAACGTTTTGAATTTAATGTGAAACATACGGATATATCACCGCTTGGTGCGGCTGCTCTTGCTGGAACAACTTTTCCAATTGACCGTGAGATGACAGCGGAGCTTATGGGCTTTGCCAAACCTTACAGCAATTCCCTTGATGCAGTGTCTGACCGTGATTTTATCTTGGAATTTTTGGCAAATAGTTCTATTTTGATGATGCATATGAGCCGTATTTGTGAAGAAATCATCAGCTGGTGCTCAAATGAATTTAAGTTTGTGACGCTTTCAGATACGTTCTCAACAGGTTCATCAATCATGCCGCAAAAGAAAAATCCTGATATGGCAGAATTGATTCGTGGAAAATCTGGTCGTGTTTACGGTAATCTTTTTGGGCTTTTGACGGTTATGAAATCTTTGCCTTTGGCTTACAATAAAGATTTGCAAGAAGATAAAGAAGGCATGTTTGATACGGTTGAAACCATTACGGTGGCTATTGATATTTTGGCTGGTATGCTTAAAACCATGACGGTCAATAAAGAGCATATGGCTGAATCAACTGAAAAAGATTTTTCAAATGCAACTGAATTGGCTGATTATCTCGCAAGCAAAGGGCTTCCATTCCGTCAAGCTCATGAAATCGTTGGTAAATTAGTATTAGAATGTACTAAAGCTGGCTATTGTTTGCAAGATGTGCCGCTTGAACGTTACCAAGAAATTTCTGATTTGATTGATGAGGACATTTATGAAACGCTTAAATCACACACCGCTGTTGAGCGTCGCCATTCTCTTGGTGGGACTGGATTTGACCAAGTCAAAAGGCAAATTAAAGAAGCCAAAAACAGTCTAAAAGCGACTCATTAACAATTTTTTCTACTTCCTAAAGCATTTTCCAATAAAATATTTAAAGATATTAAGCCCAAAATCCTTAGAGGTTAGGGCTTTTTAAATTTTTATGGTATAATAAAAATAATTTAGAATGGAGTTGTACGTTGAAGAAAACCTATCGTGTCAAAAGTGACAAAGATTTTCAGGCAATTTTTAGCAAGGGAACAAGTGTTGCCAATCGAAAATTTGTCGTCTATCAATTAGAAAAAAATCAAGGCCACTATCGTGTAGGGCTTTCTGTAAGCAAAAAACTTGGTAATGCTGTTACCCGAAATAGCATCAAGCGAAAAATTCGACATGTTGTCATGGAATTGTCACCAAATTTACGACATCATGATTTTGTTATCATTGCTCGTAAAGGTGTCGAGGAACTTGATTATCATGAAGTGAAGAAAAATTTACTCCATGTTTTAAAACTTGCCAATTTATATGAGGAAGGTCTAAATAGTGAAAAGAAAGATTAAATTATTAGGATTAAGTAGTCTTACTTTAATACTTTTGGCTGCTTGTGGGCGCAGCGAAGTAACCGCTTCATCAACTAATGGCTGGGATCAAATTGTTTATTTCTTTGCCAAAGCTATTCAGTGGTTATCGATTAATGGTCGAATCGGAGTTGGGATTGTTCTCTTTACCATTATCATTCGAGCAATCATGATGCCGCTTTACAATATGCAAATCAAATCAGGGCAAAAAATGCAAGACTTGCAGCCAGAGCTTAAAAAGTTGCAAGAAAAATATCCTGGTCGTGATACAGACAGCCGCATGAACTTGACAGAGGAAAGCCAAGCGCTTTACAAGGAATACGGTGTTAATCCATATGCGACGATGCTCCCACTAGTCGTTCAATTGCCGATTTTGATGGCTTTGTATCAAGCATTGACTCGTGTTGCTTTCTTGAAAACAGGTACTTTCTTGTGGATTGAATTGTCACAACCAGATCCATATTATATCTTGCCTGTTTTAGCAGCTCTATTTACATTCCTTTCAACTTGGTTGACTAATAAAGCTGCGCGTGAGAAAAATTTCGCGATAACGCTTATGACCTACGTGATGCCAATCATTATCTTCTTCTTTGGTTTCCGTTTGGCGTCAGGGGTTGTGCTTTATTGGACAGTATCAAATGCCTTCCAAGTGTTCCAAATCCTTTTGTTAAATAATCCATTTAAGATTATTGCAGAACGTGAAGCTAAGGAACGTGCTGAAAAAGAACATGCGGCTAAGATTCGTCGTGCTAAAAAGAAAGCGCAAAAGAGAAGAAAGTAAGAGGATAAAACTATGGTAATATTCACAGGTCGAACTGTTGAAGATGCTATTGAAAAGGGCTTGAAAGAGTTAAATTTGTCACGTCTTAAAGCCCATATTAAGGTTGTTTCTCGTGAGAAAAAAGGTTTCTTTGGCTTTGGTAAGAAACCAGCTCAAGTAGATATTGAAGGGATTAATGAAGTCACTGCTCACCGTGCTAACCAAAAAGCAGTTAAAGGTGTGCCAGAAGAAGTTAATCAAAAAAATGAGCATGTATCATCAAAATTTGAAGATACTATGGAGCTTCGTAAAGTAGCCAGCATCATTAAAAAAATGGAAGAACATGGCGAAGTCATCGATGATTCTGTCAAGGAAGACATCGTCATGCACAAGAAAAAAACACAAACCATTCTTGAAGAAGCTGGACATACAGAAGTTTTAGAAGCGCTCGGAAAAACAGACGATGTTAACGAAGCAGTTGTAGAGCCAAAAGAAGTTTCAGACACACCAAAACCTGTTAACACAGACCAAAGTTTTGAAGAATTTGTGGCCAGCGAATTTCCAGCTCAACGTGAATTGAGTAAAGATATCGAAAAAGCGACAGAAGAAGTGGCTGATTATGTTAAAAAAATCATCTACGAAATGGATATTGAGGTAACTGTGGAAACAAGCCACAATCGCCGTCAAATCAATTTGCAAATTGAAACACCAGAAGCTGGTCGTGTGATTGGCTATCACGGAAAAGTGTTGAAATCACTTCAACTACTTTCACAAAATTTCCTACATGACCGTTATTCAAAGAATTTCTCTGTGATTTTGAATGTTCATGATTACGTGGAACACCGTACAGAGACATTGATTGAATTTACCCGCAAAGCCGCAAGCCGTGTGCTTGAAACTGGTAAAGATTATGTCATGGACCCAATGAGTAATAGTGAACGCAAAATTGTTCATAAAACTATCACAAGCATCGAAGGTGTTGATAGTTATTCTGAAGGTAACGACCCAAATCGCTACGTGGTCGTAACGCCTGTTCAATAAGACTTAAAAGCCCGTCAGGGCTTTTTTTAATACCATTTACCGCTTATTTTTAACCGCTTACCAAAAAAGGCTTTATTTCAAGCCTTTTTTTGATAAAATAATGTCAAAAGGGAGGGTTAATTATGCTAATTAGAACAAAAGATTTAATCAAGACCTTCGGAGATAAAACGGTGATTGAGCACTTGAATTTGGAAGTGGAAGAAGGGAAATTGCTAGCTTATATTGGGACAAATGGTGCTGGGAAATCAACAACTATGAAGATGTTAACGGGGCTCTTAAAACCAACGTCAGGTGAGATTGAATTGGCAGCAGATTTGAAGATTGGAATGGTTTTTCAAGAGAGTGTTCTTGATGAGGAATTGACGGTTTTAGATAATCTGAAAAGTCGCCAAGCGTTTTACCGTAAACAGGATAAAGCTTGGTTAGAAAAACTTATTCATCTGACAGGTTTGGATGCTTTTTTGAACCAAAAGTATGGCACGTTATCAGGTGGTCAACGTCGTCGTGTTGATATCGTTCGTGCCCTTTTGAATAAGCCTAACTTACTTTTCTTAGATGAACCAACGACAGGACTTGATATCCAGACACGTCGCGCGATTTGGGAGATTTTACATCGCTTACAACGTGAAGAAAACTTGACTATCTTTTTGACCACTCATTACCTTGAAGAGGCTGAGAATGCGGATATGGCCTATATTATTGACCACGGGAAGGTTTTAGCTAAAGGTTCTGCTAAGGAACTGAAAGAAACTTATTCAAAACCATATTTATTGGTTGAAACAAGTGACGTAGCTGCTTTCTCAGACCTTGACTGTAAGCGTTTGGGAGATGGTCGTTTGAAAATTATTGTTGAAGATTCTTCAAAAGCTTTGGCCATTTTATCAGATAAACGTACAGTTATTAATGATTTTGATTATGTTAAAGCAAATATCAATGATGTCTTTTTGAACATTACGGGAAGGGAGATGGCGTAAGATGTGGGCAATGACAAAACGAAACTTAAAACTTTATTTTTCAAATAAGGCTAGTGTCTTTTTCTCATTACTTGGAGCCTTGATTGCTTTTATTCTTTATGTGATTTTCTTGCAGAAAAATATGCAGGATTCATTTGCAGGAACACCGAATTTGGAAGAACTTCTTGATAATTGGGTTCTAGGTGGAACGTTAGCTGTTACGAGTATTACAACAACTTGGACTGGGGTTACGCGATTGGTTCAGGATAAGGTAAGCCATAAATTGGAAGACTTTTTATTAACAGATATTTCTCGTTTAAAACTTTATCTTGGCTATTTAATTTCTTCTAGTGTGATTGGTTTTATCATGCAATTAATTATGTTAGCCATTATGAAATTGTACTTCTACTGGCAAGATGAGGTCAGCTTTGATTTAGATTATTTACCACAAATCCTTTTAGTCATGCTCCTAAGTTCTATTATGGGATCAGGAATTGCTTTGTTTGTCTTGCAATTCATTAAAACCTTATCAACAAGTGAAGCTTTGGCGACAATTGTTGGAACTGTTTCAGGTTTTCTTGTTGGGGTTTATATGCCGATTGGTGCTTTGCCTGATTTTGCACAAAAAGTGGTCAAATTAACACCTGCAGCCTACGTATCAGCTGCTTATCGTCAGCTTTTGATTGCAAAAGACGCTGTAAACGCAGATGCCAAGGAATTTTTAGGAATTGGTTTGAAATTAAAAACCTTAACAACCTTGAATCAAGAAATACTTTTAGTGAGTCTTGTCATTTGTGGCATCGTCGTTCTTTTGGCACTAAGCTTATATCTTGAGCGATTTTCATTGACTAAACATAAATAAGAGGAGTTGAAGGGTGCATTACCAGTTTGAAGAGGATAGCAGTTTACCAAAAGAGACTATTGAAGTTTTGGTACGAAGTGGAAAATACGACCAAGCTGTCCAAGATGTTTTAGATTATTTAGCGAAATTTGAGCAGGGCAGGGTGGAGATTTTGCCAGTAAAAACGGCTGTTCGTACAGAGTTATTACGCGTGTCAGATTTGATTCTTGTGGATGTTGATGGGACTTCTTTGATTTTGGAGACGACCAATGGAAGACTTATCACTACGGATCGCTTGTACAAGTTTCGTGAGCGTCTAGCTAATCCTGACTTTGTACAGATCTCAAAGCATGCTCTGATTAATATTAATCATTTAAAATCCTTAGAAAATAGCTTCTCAGGAAATATGTTGGCCATGCTTACAAATGACGTGACGACAAATGTTAGCAGACGTTATTTGTCAGATTTGGAAAAAGCTTTGGGATTGTGAGGTGGACGTGATGAAATATATTAAAGGTGCGGTTATCTATATTTTAATTGGAATAGGCTTTGGTGGTCTTTGCTATCTCTATTTCTTGTGGCAAAGTGGTGCTGAAACCCAGACAGTTCAACAAATTGCTAATGTTATTTTCACAAGTGGGTTGATAGGTTTGGTTAGTATGATTTTTGCGGTTGAAACTATTCCAATGATATGGAAAATTATAATTCATTTTTGTTTAGTTTACAGTATTAATAGCTGGTTAAATTTATTGAATGGTATTACGACAACTTTCATTTGGTCATGGGATTTTTTGGTAGAATTTACCTTGATTTACCTAGTGATTTGGCTTGTGCTTTATATTAATTTTAATCATCGTGTAAAAAATATTAACCAGAAACTACAAGAAAAAACTAAAAAATAAATTTTAACTTATTATTGCCAGGACTCAGGACTTTTTCTTCTATCAAACGCTCAAAAGAAAGTCTTTGAAATTAAACAAAAAGTAAGTGTCTAGAGTTTTGAGAATTAATAAAATAAATCTATAAGTCAAGAGAGCAATGAAAATTGTTCTCTTTTTCTGTACTAAAAAGAAAGGATACAAACATGACTTCTAATGAACTACATTCGCGTGAAATACTCATTGAATTTTTGATGTTTGAGTTAAAAATTTCACGTAAAGAAAGTCAAAGTCAACTTGCTGAATTAGAAAAATTTGGTCTTATTGAAATAAAACCAAATGGTCAGCTTTATTTTAAAATGGTATAGATTTATGGTTTTTAATGCAATAACTGTAGAACAGTATGAAACGTCTGAACGATATTTTAAACTTCCAAAACTTTTATTTGAAAGTCCTCGTTATGAAGATATGCGATTAGATTCAAAAGTATCTTATTCAATCTTAAAAGATAGACTAAGCCTTTCCCTAAGAAATAATTGGGTTGATGAAGAGGGACGAATTTATCTAGTTTATTCAAATACAAGTTTAATGAAAATTCTTAAAGTATCAAAGTCAACTTTGTTAAGGATAAAAAAACAATTAGCTGAATACGATTTAATTAAGGAAGTTCAACAGTCAACTAGTAGTAAAGGAAACCTTGCTAATCGTATTTATCTTGGAAACTTGATTGTTGATGATTTTGACGCTAACGATGATGAATTACCCGGGGTGTCAAATTTAGACCAGGGGGGTGTCAAAATAATACGGGGGTGGTGTCAAATTCAGCCCCTAATGAGACTGAATATAACGAGACTAATTATAGTGATCATATTAGTTCTAGAAAGACTGAGAAAAATTCTAATGAATTTTCACAGTCAACTGAAACTAATCAGTCATTATCACAAAATCAATCAACTCCATTCGTTGAACCAAAGTATTATTCTCTCTTGCAAATAATTGCTGATAAATACAATGAGCAACTGTTTGGGTTTCCTAATGTTTTAACAATGACTCATAACCAGAAAATGAAAATCGGACAATATTTAGCAAGTGGCTATGTAACAAGTGCTGAAGTATTAAACATGATTGAACGTATTCCGAAAGATAGCACTTCTCCATTAGCGTATTTGCTGAAATCACTAGAAAACTTAAAACAAGAGCGACTGTATGAGCAAAAAAGTATAGCACATTTAAATGCTGAAAATTACTATAGCATGAAAAAAGAAGGTGATGAAAATGTTTAGTGTCGTATTCGTAGTCATAAGTTTTGTAGCTATCATAGGGATTACCTTAGTTACTGTTGAAGCTCACAATGCTCCATTATTGGCTGATGATGAAATGACAACAATATCATATCCAAACCACAACACTCACAAAACACACAATGTTGCTTAACAGCAATCATTGACCTGGGCAAGTCACAAAACTACTTGTGACCTTTGATAATTAAACACCAACACCGATCTGATCAGCAAGCCTATGGAATAACAATGAATAAGGAAGACGGTGTAACAGCCTTTTAAAAGGGAAGGCACGTCCTGGCTTAACTCCTGTTTAGGAGTTGTGAGTATTACTCATGCGTTTAAATTTGCGGATAGAATTTATTTCTACATAAGCAGCAGAAAGGAGTTTGCTATGCCAAACTTACAAAAAGTATTTGATAGACCAGAAATGACTCTATCAGACTTACGTCTTCTTGGACAACAAGGTGAAGCTATTCTTTACCTTGTTGACGGAAGGCAAGCCATTGTCAGACCAAAGTTTGCAGTAGTGCAAGAAAAACGAATGGTTAATGGCAATTGGCAAGTTGTTAGTGAAGAGATTCTCCGTTTTCACGAGATCTACTCAGCAATTCTAACCGTCAAGCGAAAACACTTTATCATTGCTGAGAGAATTAATCGAAACGGAGATAATCTTCTTGTGTTAACAGGAGTTGGCTATCATCGCCAACGAAATGAATAAAGGAGGAAACCAATGAAAAAGATTAAAGCAGTCGCTTTATTTTCAACAGCTATTTTAGCAACGGCTTCAACAGGAGTTTATGCGGATGAATTGATTTCAGATGGCACCACTTCTCCCTCAACAGAGCAAGTGACACCATCAACAGCTCCCTCATCAGAGGTTGTTATCCCTGATGAGGGGTCAACCACCCCGTCAACAGACACAGGTTCTACAACGGAACCAACCGTCCCTGTTGATCCAACGAATCCTTCTTCAGACGTTACAGAGGTAACCGATGATAATGGTGTGACAACAGATCACACAGGTGATAGCGATACCCAAACGGAAAGTAATACAGATCCGAGTGAAGAGGTTCCTAATGTGGATGATGCAGGCGGTGTGGCAACAAATCATACCGTTCCAACAACGGATGGTGGGACAGCAACAGTCACTCCAGACACATCTGTACCTACCAACAATCCAAATATCTCAGCTGAAACAGCAGCTAATGCTGGTGCATCTCAAGTTGGTACAACCTCAACGGTTACAGGCCAAATCGTGCAAGACGTAACGACAGACTCACCAGTCTACACCAACACAGGCGCTACGATTGTGAGCACCCAAAATGGCTCAGTCGTATTGGCTGATGGCACGATTACCAGTCCTGAATCAATCGGAGCAACGACAAACAGTGATGGGACTATCTCAGTCACAACCGCAACTGGTGAAAGCACCACATTACCGATGACAGGTGATGAAAATACAACACTTTTAAGTATCTTAGGAAGTGCCTTAGCCGCTATTGGTGGTTTATTCTTTAAGAAACGCCAATACTTTAATTAAAAAATAGGATAGGAGAATAACAAATGAATCAGAAAGAACAATTACAAGGACATGGTTATTTTCGGAAGAAAAAATGGGCAAAAGGGTTAGCTTCAGGTATTGCCCTAGGAGCTGCTGTCATTACCTTTGCAGGTGCAACAGGTATTTCTGCCGATGAAACAACAGCGGCTACAGATAACACGACAGAAGTTGTGACGAGTCAACCCGAAAGCATCAATGATAACAATGTTTATGCAGAAAATGCTAATACTTCTGAAGGGACACTAGCAGTAGATATTGATAACAGTAATGTGGAAGCTGCTGCGACAGAAGCTAGCAACGTTGGTGTTGACGTGACAAAAGAAGCTGCTAAAGACTATGGAACAGATACAACAACTGATGGATTAAATGATACAAAATCAGAAATTGCTAACGACCAAGAAAAACAAGTCGACTCACTAGAACAAGCAACAGCAACACAAAACGCTAATAATACAGCGTATGCAGATGCGCAAGCTGCTATTGATGCCAATAACGATTATGTTAATAATGCTAAAGATACTTACGGTTCAGAAACAACTGTAACAGTGACAAATGATTCATCAACAGCTACTGACGGTACAGCTAGTGCCAATAACGAAGCTAAAACAAAAGCTGAACAAACCTTAGCTGATAACAAAGAAGCAGTTGCTGAATATGTAGAAGCTAAAGCTAACTATGATGCCACTGTTTCAAAAGCAGAAGAGCTGAATGCAGCGGTTGAAGCAGCAGCTAACGAATTGAAGAATAAAGGTGTTACGGTAACAACATCAAGTCAAGTTGTCAACTCTGTAGCTGATGTTGAAGCCTTGCAAGCGCAAAATGATGCCACTATTGCCCAAGCCAATAGCGAAAAAGCTGCTGTTGATGCGCTTTTGGCACAATATGCAGCTGATTTAGCTGCATTTAACAATGGGACAAACGTTTCTGTCTCTGCAGGTGTTAAGACACAAGATGTTGATAATTTGACGTATGGTAATTCGTTCATGAATGGTACAATCAACGCTGATGGTACCTTTACTTTCACTCATGATATGAACGATGGCTTGAATGATACTTATGGCACACTTGGTACAGGTACGCTAACAGGAAAACTTAATTACCATGTAGAATCTCAAGGTAATGGTAATATTACCGTCTATTTGGATAGCGTTGAGCTCTATACTTACTCTTATACAGCTTATCGACCAAACTATGCGGTTAATCAAAATCTAAACTTCCATGTTTATACGCTTGGCGGTACTGAAATTTACAGTACTTATCATACTGGTAATGATTCCTTTACAGATACCATTAATCGCTCAACAACTTTAACTTATGAACACGGTGTTTCTGTCGGTGATACCTTGGCTAATGTTGGTTTCTTGAATATTGATGATAACTGGATCTACAACACACATGGTCAAGCCGTTATTAGCTTTACGAATACCAATAAAGCTCCAGATCCTGTAAATCCACCTGAGGTCAAAGCGAATTTGGTAACGGCTGTCAATCCAAAAAAACCAAGTTTGGCATTGACAAGTTTGTCAGACACAACAAATCAAACTATTAAAGCAAGTTACCATGACTACAAGCTTAACTACAGCCCAATGGTTGAAAAAGATCGCGCCAATAGTGATGGTGTTGATATGGATGGTAAGACTGCTGTTAAAGGTGATGTCTTAACAGATACACTTGATATTTCAAATCTCTATGCTAACCTTAACGTTGGTGATACCATTACGATTATCGATCCACTCGAAGCAGGGGAATACTACAACGTTGATGACAATATTGCTGCGGCAGTTGCGAATGGTTGGGAAGTCAGCTACGATGCTGCAACAGAAACGTTCACTTATAAAACAACTTATACAGGTGAAAAATTAGTTGTGCCAACGGTTGATTGGGCGCCTGCCTATGATGCTACTTATTACGATAACACTTATAAAGTGCTTGTTAATGATAACCTTTATCAAGTTTATTCAAATACAGTAAAAACACCAACGCCAGAAGCGCCTCAACCAACGAAGGAAATCACAGATACTCATGGTAACGACATTGATGGGTCAACAACTTTCGATAAAAACGTTGTTTTCCACCTCAATACTGATTACACACCTTATACAGATGTAACAGCTTCAACAGATGCTATTTCTAAAGGGTTTGCTATCTTAGATGACGTTGAAGATGGCTTGTTTACTGTTAATGAAGACGGTATTGTTATCCGTTTGACTGATGATAATGGCGAAACAACAACGCTTTCTACTGACATTGCAGATGTTACAGAAGCAGGCGGCGTATCAACTAACCATACAGGTGATAACGATAGCGAAGAAACAACTGCTGTTAATAAGTTGAATGACCTCTTTACAATGTATCATGTTCTATCAGATGAAACTATTTCAGATGAAGTTCAAGCTATTTTGGATCAATCAGGTTTATCACCAGTTGGTGAATTCTATCTTTGGGTAGCTAAAGACCCTGCAAGTTTCTATACAAACTATGTTAAGGCAGGTAAGAACGTTACCATTGACCTTCCTGCCTATCTCACAGCAGATGCAGGCACTGTTGTTCCTAATGATTTCTATCAAATTGACTTCGGAAATGCTTATCAATCAAATCTTGTAACGGTTCAAGTTCCAGATGTCTCACCAGAAAAACATGCGATTAGTACAGATGGTACAAATACCGTCCTTGATAATCAAACGGTTGGTCTTGGTGAAGTTATCAATTATCTTCTTGATGGTATCGAAATTCCTGAACGTCATGACACATTGTGGCAATATGATCTAACAGATATTATGGATACTGTTCATGACCGTTATACTGGTAACTATCACAGTGAAATTATTGGTACAAAATACGTTGCTAGTGAAGATTTGACACTTGCTTATGATGTGATGACTGATTACACTGTTAACGCAGATGGTTCTATTTCAGGAACAGTTATTAAAGCAGGTGACGTTATTCCAGAAGGAACAGAGTACGCTTTCTACTTCACGTTTAACCAAGATACAAATGAAGAGTTTGTTAACTCTATCGTCAAAGTGACTTGGGATGAAGAAGCAGGAGTTTGGAAATTAGTTGTTGATAGTGATTTCTTACAATCGCTTGGTATTGTTGGTACTTTCGATGTTAACACTTGGCTTGAAGCTGAACGTATTGCATCAGGTGACGTTCATAACATTCTTATCAATACAATCAATGGTGTTGATTACCAAACAGAAGTTGTGACTGACACACCAGAACCAGAAGTTCCAGAGACACCTGAAACACCAGTTGAAGATGTTCCAGTTGTTCAATCTAGTGTTCTGCCATTGACAGGTGACGAAACAACACCACTCAATATTATGGCATCACTTATTGGTGTACTAATGTTTGTCTTTGGTATCCTTGGCGTTCGTAAACGCAAAGAAGACTGATGATTACTTTTTAAAGACTGCACAATAGAACAAGACCTTGTGCGGTCTTTGATTTTTAAGGAAAATGAAGCGTTTACCTTAAAAATAGCTTAAAATTTTGTTATAATAATCAAAACTAATCATCGAATGAAGGAGTGTTTATGAAACAAAAAGGGCATGGAACAATCAAAAAATCGAAAGCCTATGGTGTCATTGGAACCTTGTTTCTGTCGGGAGCTTTAATTGCTACCTTAGGAACAGCAAGTGTTAGCGCAGATGAAACAACTATTGAAACCAATACGACAACTGAATTAGTAACTGATTCAGTTGCTACGGAAGCAGAAAATAACGAGGCTGCTACTGAAACAGAGCCTGTTGTTAGTGAAGAAATTGTCACGGTTAATGATGAACAGGAAACGGTTTCTGAAGATAACCAAGCTGATGTTCAAGAACAGATGACAACTGATAACGCTGATTCTGAAACAGCAAAAGACGTGTCATCAGATAGCGAAGAAAGCTCACAAACGATTGCTGAAATAGAAGTATCTAATAGTGAAATAGCAGAGCAAACAGAAGATAAAGCAGCTGACACACAAGATTCTGTCCAAACTGATGAACAAGAAGTAACTGTTGAAGAATCAGCTGACAATGTGACTGTTGAGCGTGGAGCAACTGGAAATGCGACTAATGAAGTCACAAGCGTTTCTCTAGCAAGCAGCGGCTTTAACTTACAATACAATCAAGCCATTGCAAATGGCGCTAAAATCATGTTTGCCGTTTGGTCTGACGTTAATGGTCAAGATGACTTAGTTTGGTACACCGCAGATAGCAACGGAAAAGCAACCGCTAAATATACGGGCTCATACGGTAAATACAATGTTCACACGTACCAAAATCTCAATGGAAAGATGACTGGACTGAACGGAACAACAATTGACGTGCCAAAACCAAGTGCTAAGGTAACCATTACAAAAGCTAGCGCTACAACTTATAAAGTGACTGTCACAGATGTACCAGTTTACATTACCAGTGTAACCTTGCCAACGTGGACAGAAAAAAGTGGTCAAGATGATATTATTTGGTATAAGACTACCAAGGATGGTTCGACAACCTACTCTGCAACTATCAGCGTTGCTGAACATAACCTTGAAAGTGGTAAATACAATGTTCATGTTTACGGAACAAGTGCAGTTACCAATTCTCTAACAGGTTTGTTGGGAACAAGTTTCCAAGGCGACTATGCCTTTGGAGATGTTGCGGTGTCAGCAAGTCTCGGTCAAACTGGTATCAATATCACAATGCCAAGTGATGTTAGCCAAGGAATGACCGTTTATCATGCGGTCTGGTCTGCTAAAAACGACCAAGATGATATTGTTTGGTACAAAGTTCCTTCAAACGGACAATTAACTGCTAAATATACTGGTGACTATGGCACATACCTTATCCATACTTACGGCGTTGTTAACGGTCACATGGTTTGTTTGAGTGCAACATCAATTGATGTTCCCACACCAACTGCTAAGGCAACCATCACCAAAGAAAGTGCTACAACTTATAAAGTGACGGTAACCGATGTCCCAGTTTACATTGATAGTATTCAAATACCAACGTGGACAGAAAAAGGTGGTCAAGATGATATTCAGTGGTATAAGGCAACAAAAGCCGCTGATGGCTCTTATTATGTTATCTTTAGTGAAGCGACTCACAACTTAGAAGCAGGGACTTACAACGTTCATGTGTACGGTAATAGTCGTGTGACAAATAACTTAACAGGGTTACTTGGGACACGATTCACAGCAGATTATCAATATGGAGATGTACAGGTTCAAGCTTCTTTAGGTGAAAAAGGGATTTACATTACTATGCCAAGTGATGTGAGTACAAACTTAACGGTCTATCATGCGGTCTGGTCTACGAAAAATAACCAAGATGATCTTAAATGGTATAAAGTTGATCATAGTGGTAAGACAACCGCTACCTACACAGGTGATTATGGACCTTATTTGATTCATACCTATGCTGTTGTTAAAGGACAAATGCAAATCATTAGTGCAACAAGTATCGATGTCCCAAAACCAGAAGTTAAGGTAAGTATTACTAAAGTGAGTGATACCTCAGCTAAAGTAACGGTAACTGATGTCCCTGTTTATATCCATGATATTCAATTGCCAACATGGACAAGTAAGAACAATCAAGATGATTTAAAATGGTATAAAGCTACTAAACAGTCAGACGGAAGTTATACCTACACGTTCTATGCTAAAAATCATAACTTTGAGACAGGTCATTATAATGTCCATGTCTATGGAACAAGTGAAGTGACACATTCATTTGTGGCTTTATCAGGCTCAGATGGGATTGATTTAACCTTTAATCAAAGCCTTTCAAAGCCAACGGTAACTGTTCAGAATCATAATGAGGCTAACGGTACTTTACAAGTAGTAATTGCAGAGACAGAAACTTCGAAAGATGTTGCTAGTGTGTCAGTTGCGGCTTGGTCAGATCCTAATCAAAAAAATATTCACTGGTATACAAGTTCTAAGGTGTCAAATGGCAAAGTTGTGATTACAGTTGATGAAAAATATCACCACAATCTTTCAGCGGATTACACTATTCACGTCTATGTGAAAACTAAAGATGGTGAAACAATAGGTTATAATCTTGGTCAGTATGTCTTAAATAATAAACAAACAACAGCTAGTGTGTCAACGACTTATAAAGGAACAGGTGTCTATAGCGTTAACGTTTCAGGTGTTTATTCAAGTGGAACGGTTAAATACGCTGTTTGGTCTGATACGAATGGACAAGATGACATTAAGTGGTATGATGCGACAACTTCAGGAACAAGTGCTAGTGGTCTCATTAATGTTGCTAATCATTCTGGTACAGGAACATATCATCTTCATGCCTATCAATCTGATAATGGGCAGATGTATTTCTTGACATCAACAGATTTCACCGTTAAACAAACCAACTACAACACACCGTATTACAATCAACGTGATGGTCGTTGGGGTGGTAATCGCTATGGTTACTACACTTTGGCATCTACAGGCTGCGTCCCAACCAGTCTTGCCATGGTCTTCTCATCTCTAACAGGAAATGAAGTGCTTCCAACTACAGTGGCAAGCTATCTCTATAACAATACGGTAGAATTTAACCGAGGAACAGAAGGAACAACAGGAAATGGTATCTTGGTTGCCTCTCGTCAATGGGGCTTGACACCGACTGTTCTTAATTCCTCAGATGCCTTAACAAGTGCTCTTAAAGAAGGGCATCATGTGGTAGCTGCCGTTCAACAGGACAAATTCTCTCCGTGGGGATGGGGAACAAGCCATGAGATTGTTCTTAAAGGCTATTCAAATGGAAATACTTATGTTTACGACCCATACAATTCAGCCAATAACGGTTGGTATCCAATTGTCTCACTTTGGAATGAACAAAGTACGCAAAGTGTGGATACTCGTGGTTTAGGAAATCCATTTGTCAAAATCATAGATATTTAAATAATACTTTATTAAAACAGGCTTTGCCTGCTCTAACCAGCAAGTCACCTTTTTTCTAAATAGTGTCAAAATAAATCGCCTAGGTCGCTTGTTGCGTGGAGCAGGTAAGGCTCTATTGATAAAGACTGTAAAAATAACTGATAAGACAATTTACAGTCTTTTTTTATTACACTTAAAAGGAGAAATTTATTATGGATACAGCAGTTCGTGTAGTTACAGCTTTAGGAGCAATTCTTTCAATCGTAGGTCTTGGGTGGGTATTAACAGGAGCCTTTGACTATTTTTCAGGACGTAAAAATGGTAATCCAGCTATGATGGACCAAGGCATGACTTCAATGGTTTCAGGTGGAGCTATTGCAGTTATTTCAGCAGGTGTTGCGGCAGCAATTGTTGCGGCTATGCGCTCAATCTCATTCTAATAACTTACATACATGTAAGATAATCAGTTGAAAAAGTGGTATGATAACGGTAAGTAAAAGGGTTACAAGGAGAATAAGAATGAGTAAGGAATTTGATTATGTAGCTTTTGCAAAAAACTTTGAAGCCACTAACGGACGTCCACCAACAGCGGATGAACTTGATAATGCTAAATGGGAACATTTCGGTATTAGATGGCATACACCAGAAGAGTCACAAGCTGAGTTGGAACGCATTAACGCATCTTATAAGCCAACATTTGGCGAACACTTAAAGGATGCTTTAGGCTTTCTAGGACGTGGATTTTTCAAAGCTTTATTTTTTATTCTTATGTCTCCACTATATTTAACAATGCTTTTCTTTAATTTAATCAAATCAGCAATCGGTGTATTCATGGTTTGGTTTATTTCTAAATTTATGTTTGGATTAATTATTGGAATCATTACAGATGTAAAATATGGTTCTAATTTAGAAAGTAATCCTTTTCCAACACCGTTTAGAGAGATTATTGACTTTATTTTAGGAAAAGAATTTTTCTTAAATGCACTGCCTAATTTCTTCCCTCACCCTGTGTTAGATGCTTGGATTATTGGTATTGTTATTATTTTACTTGCATTAGTTGCCACTTTTTCAAAAGTAGAAGAACACAAATAATTATAGGATGAGAGCCTTATTTTCAAGGCTCTTTTTTATTATGCTAGAAAGGAGAGGTATGGATAGAACTCTTTCTGAACTAACTAAGACTTTAGGAAGTTATAATAAAACAGTTAATTCATCGATTGGTGCAATCAATAAGTCTTTGATGGCAATAGGTTATATTCTGATTTCGATTTTATTTTTAATTGAAATGCTCTCTTGGTACAGATTTATTCGGAACCAAGGTGGAGAAATGACTTGGAAACTCTTTTTAGAAGTTGCAATCAAATATTTTATTGCTTATTTTTTAGTGGCTCAGTCAGGTGCAATTTTAAATGCTATTATGTGGTTTACCAATGGTGTTACTAAATTGATAGGTGTAAATTTTGGTAATGATAATATGTTTACTTTTACTTGGATTAAAAAAGGAAATTTTGGTGTCCGCATAGTGGTTAATGGTTTAGCTTCGATTATTGGTGCTGCAGCTACCCTATCTATAAGAGTCATAATTTTATTACGATTTATTGAACTTTATTTCTTTAAAGCAATAGCACCTGTAATTGTTGCTTTTTGGATGAGTGACAACACACGTCATATTGCTATTAACTTTTTAAAAATGTTTGGTGCTGTAGCACTACAAGGAGCGGTTATTGTATTGTTGCTTGCTATCTGGCAAGGTTTCAACATTGATACTGCAATTCAGATTTCAAAAGATTCTTGGTTAGGCTCTTTTTCAGCAGGTTTTAGCTATATAGGTAAATGTGTAGTCTTCTTGATTTTGCTGATTGGTTCACAACGTAAAGCCAAACAATTACTTAATGTATCTTAATAAAAAGCATCTCTGATTAAGAGGTGCTTTTTGGGTATTGGGTAGAAAGGAGAAAAATGAACAAACTAGGTTCTGAATTTTTTAAAGCAATTGACCAGTTTGAACGAAGTGTCGTTGGTGGTTTTACTTGGCGTCAGCTTGTCATGCTATTTGGGATTATCTTTGGTGTTGCTTTAGCAACATTGATTTCTTTTTTGAAATTGCCTGACATTTTGTTCTATCTAGCACTAGCTTTAACTGTTCCGCCATCATTTGTTTATGGCATAAAGAAAGATGAACATATTAAAGAAGTTCTAATGTTTAAATTTACAGTACAAGAACGTGCTTATCAAACAGATTTTGAAAGTGAGGATATGAATGGTACGTTTATTCAAGAAAAGGGCGTCCATGAATGGAACGACAACTTTGACTAAAGAAGATAAAGAGCGAGCAAAGCAACTTAAGAAAGCTTTGAAAGCTAGCACTCAAAACACAATTAAATACACGTCTTTATTTGAAGATGGATTAATGCACATTGTTGATGAAGAATACTCTAAGACTTGGGAGTTGGGCGATACTAACTATATCACAGCTGATGAGGATGAAAAGCTTGATATTATTGATTATTATGTTGAAGCTCTGAATGGATTAGACAGTGACAATACTTACCAATTACTTATTATTAATCGTCCAGTTCCATCAACGCTTTTAAATCAAATTACCTATGAACTTGAAAGTGATGATCGTGATGTCTATCGTCAAGAATATAATGATATGATTACGTCACGTTTTGCGACTGACCAAAATAATTTTAAGGTTGAAAAATTTATCACTGTTTCAACGTCTGCACGAGATCGTAAACAAGCTTATCGAAAATTAAATGATGTTGAAAATAACTTTTCAAAACAATTCCAAGTGATTGATATTCCCTTCACACCTTTAACAGGAACAGAACGATTAAATATTTTCGCTGATTTGTTGAGAGGTAACCCATATCTTAACGTTGATTACAAAGATGTTCGGATTAGCGGTTTAACAACAAAATCTTTTGTTGCTCCTGGACGGATTTGGTTCCAACAAGACCAATTTATGATGGATAAAAAGTACTGCAAAGTTCTTTTTGCTAGAAGCTTCCCAGCTTTTCTAAATGACCGTCTTATCAAGTCAATCACAGATATTGGGATTGAATTAGCTATTACTATTCATGCTAAACCGTATGATCCAGCAGACGCTGTTCAGAAAATCAATACAGCTGAAGCAGGGGTAAAAATGGATATGATTAAGTCTCAAAAGGTTGCTGCAGATAAAGGTATCTCAGGAAATTTAGCAGTATCAGGTGTAGCTCAAGCTACTGCAGAAGAAGCCGCTAAATGGAGTACTGAAATTAATGATAATGACCAAAAAATGTTTTCAGGTATTTTTGCAGTCATGCTAAAAGCAGATACACCTGAAGAACTTGCTGATTATACAAACCGTGTCAAACAAGCTGGACGTAAGCATGTGGTTGATTTTGAGGAAACTTACTATCACCAAGAAGAAGCGCTTAATACCATGTTGCCAATCGGAAAAACTTATTTGGATGTTAAACGCCGTTTCATGCGTGATATGACAACAACCAACATTGCCACACAAATTCCGTTTACAAATACTGACTTGCAAAGTAGTAGTCCGATGGCGATTTATTACGGACAAAATCAAATTTCAAACAATATTATTACGCTTGATCGTCAACGTGATTTGAACACGTCTTCTGGTGTTATCCTAGGTTCTTCTGGTTCTGGAAAGTCTGTATTTGTTAAAACGAGTGAAGTTATTCCAACGATTTTAAGGTATCCTGATGACCGTATTATTATTGTTGACCCTGAGGATGAATATTCTGATATTGGACGTGCATTTGATGCCCAACTAATCGATATTTTCCCAGGTTCACAAACCCACTTGAATTTGATGGATTTACCAGATGAAGAAAATCTATCGGCTGAAGATGCTGACCCAATTGGTGAAAAATCATCGCTTATTATGGGACTTTTTGAAAATATTCTTCAAGAAGTTACTGATGAAGATTTTTCGATTATTGACCGTGTCACACGTCTATGTTATGAACGTATCACTGATAGAACACCGACTTTAAAAGATTGGTACAACATTCTGTTGGAACAACCTGAAGATGTAGCTCAAGATTTGGCTTTGAAGTCAGAATCGTATACGAATGGTTCTCAAGATATTTTTGCACATGAGACTAATGTTAACTTGAATAATCAAGTGGTTATTTTCAACTTGAAAAAACTTGATGGTAAATTGAAACCATTTGCCTTAATGGTTGTACAAGATTATATCTGGAACCAAGTCGTTAACAATCAAGGTAAACTAACAACTCGCATTTATTTTGATGAAATGCAAAATCAATTCTTGACAGATAATCAAGCAGAGTTCTTTACAAACCTTTACGCTCGTGTTCGTAAGTATGGTGCTATCCCAACTGGAATTACTCAAAACGTTGAAACACTATTAGCTCGTACTGAAGGACGTAAATTGATTTCAAATAGTGAGTTTATTGTTTTGCTGAAGCAGAAGAAAACAGATTTACAATACTTAACTCAAACTATCAATTTGACAGATGCACTTATTCGTTATGTTGAAAAGCCTAAAGCGAAAGGCACAGGGCTAATCATTGCAGGTCAAACAGCAGTACCATTTGAAAATCCAATTCCTAAGAATACTGAGTTGTTCAGGTTGGTTGCTACTGATGCTTACCGTAAACTTGAGGGAGAATAAAAATGGAAACCATACTTGACTTGCTAGTTGTTATTAGTCCGTTAATCTTTGTTGTTGGACTAATCATGATGTTCAAACAGATTGAATTAGAAATAAAAAACGAAGAAAAGTTTTTTAAAGGAGTGTTAGTTTTAGGGATTGCAATAATGACTATATTTTTCAGTACTATGTTTTAAAAGGAAGCTTGCTATGACTTTAAAAGATTTGGATACTAAACTTCAACAAGAAGCAAAAGCTAGTGAAAAAAGAATTCTGATAGCTTTAGGTGTTATTTTTAGCGTCATAACTATTAAGTTTGTATTTGGCTTAGTTGCTGCTGGTCTTTTGCTGTTGTCGTTTTTAGCAGTACTTGCTTATATTCATCATCGAAAGCATAAGAAATGGCTAGAAGCTGATATAAAAGCGATAGCTGCACAGCGGAAAGCTGAGCAACATAATAACTAGTGGCTGTTGTCATTATCTTTAAAAGTTATCTACTTTTAAAAAATTATTTTTATTAATTTCAACCATTTTTGAGAGGAGGTGAACCATGTCTGACAAAAAAGATTTAAGAAAGCGTGTGGTGAGAAATCGTCACATTAAAGAAAGTGTGCAACGTCATAATCAGTTATCAGCTAAGAAAGCTCAAAACGCTGCTAAAAAGGAGCATCATGAAGCTAAGATTAAGGTGAAACATGCTAGAGCATCTTTAAGGAGAGCTGAGAAAGGCATTGATAAAGATGTTGACGGTGAAAAGATTGTTGACGACCTAGAGAAAGCATTAGCTGAAAAGAAAGCTACCAAGAAAATCAAAAAGAAAGTCAGAAAGACTAATCCAACCATTGGTCAGAAAGCTAGACGAACTGGTAAGAATATAGCTTTAAATGCTAGTCATCAGATTAAAACTACTGCAATGGACCAGGATGATACCTTGTCCGATTTACAAAATTTACAATATCGAACAAGACAGTCAAAAGCAGTTGCTAAACAAGCTGGTAAAGTGACTTGGCGAGGTGCTAAACTAGCCTATCGAAAAAGTAAAGGCATGGTTAAAGTTAGTCGAGGAGCTTATAAAAGCACCAAAGCAGGAACTAAGTTTGCAACTAAAACAACAGCAAAAGCTGCTACAAAAGTAGCACAAGCAACTGCTTCAGCTGTAAAAACGGCAGCAAGTGCAGCAGCAACGTTATTAGCTAACCCCATTACATGGATTGTCAGTGCTGTTCTTGCTTTTATCTTGTTTTTGGTAATCATTGTATCCTCAATTTTTTCAAGTAATGTTATTCAACAAAATGATTTTACACTTAATCAATCCTGGCTTCATATTTCACAAGTTGACCGCCAAAAATCATCTGACCAAGTTGAATATTACACGGATATTGATTCTATCTTGCTTTACATGAACTTTCGCTATGGTGGTGAATGGGAACCAGATGCTAACTGGGATGATGGGACAGGTGGTAAATTAACAGGTGCCCTTGGTTTTAATCATTTTTCAGATGCGCTGGATGATATTTGGAAAGAAGAAAATAGCGATATTGATAACCTAAAAACTATGGCTGAGCTTTATACTAACGGTAAAGCCTGGATGAAACTAGATAAAGCTGATTTAGCTGATTATAAAGAAATTCTTGAGAGTCAATCCGAAACAGGAAAATACTTAGCTACTCAAGAATTGATTAATCCTTTTTATTCTGCGGATGATGCCAAAAGCGATACAGATTATCTAACTGTTTCAAAGCGATATGGATATACGTCTAAAGATAAAATTGATCCAACGACAACGCTTCAGGCTCAATCAGGTCAAAAGCTTTATGCAGTCATGGATGGTAAGGTTACGGTTACAACAAAAGATTTAAAAGGTAACGAAACGAAAACAACTAACTTAATTATTTCAGATAGTGATGCACGTTTCATTTATTATGGTGTTTCAGCTATTCGAGTTAAGACAGGTGATAAAGTTGAAGCAGGAGCCGAGCTTGGAACCGTTTCTGGTGGTTCACAAAAGATTGCCTATGCCAAAAACTATGGTGAAGTCGATGCTAAAGATTCTCAGTGGTTGCAAGACATAAAAAATAAAGATGTTTCATATGGTTATACGGAGCAGACAAAGAAAAATAAGACAAACGTTTGGGTGTTAGTTAATCCTGGTTTTTATTTCCCGTTTGTTAAGTACGCTCAAACAACTGTCATTATGCGAACATCATCTGAATTGAGTGGACGTGCTAAACAATTTTATGACTTAATGAAGAAGTTTTATCCAAGTGCTACTGATAATGGAATTGCTGCTGTTGTTGGTAATTTTGCCGTTGAGTCATCCATTACCCCAAAACGAGCCGAAGGTGATTATCTTAGCCCACCCATCGGAGCATCTGATGGGTGCTGGGATGATGCAAATTGGTTGAATATGGGTGGTACAGCAATCTACGGTGGTGGTTATCCTAATATCCTTCATCGTGGGATCGGACTTGGTCAATGGACGGATACCACCGATGGCGGTACTCGTCATACTATGCTAATCAATTATGCAAATTCTATTGGTAAAAAATGGTATGAGCTAGAAACACAAATTCGCTTTATGTTAGAAGGTGATTCACCTTATTATCAAAACATTTTAAAAAGTGTGTTAAGTTCTAATTCTGATACAGATAGTCTAACCAGAACCTTCTTAACAAAGTGGGAAGGTATCAACAATGGTACACTTTCTCAACGTCAAAGCTATGCTAAACAAACATTGTCTTGGTTCCACCAATCAATCGCAGGTGGTGGAACAATGGCTTCCTCTTGGAATTTCCCTGAGGAGTATCGGGACAAAATTAAGAGCATGCCAACAGGTGTCAGCATGACAACACAACCTGGTAATGGTTATCCTGCAGGTCAATGTACTTGGTATGCTTATAATCGTCTGGTTGAACTAGGTGAAATTACGGATTTATCAGGAAGTTATGGTCACCTTGGTGATGGTAAAAGCTGGGTAGGAAATCTTGTCGCCAAAGGTTGGAAATTTAGTACAATGCCAACGGCAGGAGCTGTTTGTTCAACGGCTGGTGGCTTTGATAGCACCTATCCTCAGTATGGACACGTTATGATTGTTGAAGCGGTCAATGCTGATGGTAGCTTTTTGGTATCTGAATGTAATTATGCAGGTAATCAAAGTCAAATTCACTGGCGTGTTTGTCGTAACGCTCCATACTACACGTTTGCAACACCTTAATAGTAACAGAAAGGAAAGATAATGATAGATGAATTTAAAGTGACCTTTTTTAAACGTGTCATGATGATTGTAGGTATTATCGTTATCTTTCTCATTGGTTTAGGATTTGGATCAATGGGAAAGAAAACAGATAATCAATCTTCAAGTCACACAACTTCAGTGAAGAAAACTAAAGAAGGTCAGCAGTTAACCGAAAGCTGGGTTAAGCAATTTTTAATCGCTTATTACACTAAAAAAGATTTAGAAGAAAATCGTAATCGCTACAAAGAATATATGACTGATGGCATGTTTAATGCTGCTGTATCTGAGGAAGAAACAGCACAAAATCAAGCTTATAAAGGCTTTGTTGTCAATTTTGAATTTAAAGATGCTCAAATTTATATTGATAAAACCAATGATAAAGTTATTTGTTATGTTAATTATACAAACGATTTGCTTCAGAAAAAGAATTCAACAGAAGGTGCCCAACTGAGTGTAGATAATAATACTATTATCCAGTTAACTTACAATGAAATTAATGGGAAATACTTAGTAAATAACATGAGTACACTTTTGATTACAGATTCTCAAAATCCGACAGCTTCACAAGATTCTTATGGAGATGTTGTTGCAAGTAATGATGAATAGGAGAATAAAACGATGTTGAACCAAAGTATTATTACAGGACATCTAACAAAAGATACCGAGCTAAGAAAAGTGACTGACCGTTCTGTGGTCTCTTTTACGCTTGCTTCAAGTAGAGATTATAAAACAGAAGAGGGGGCTTACCCAGCAGACTTTATTGATTGTGTTTTGTGGGGAGCACCAGCTGAGAGTTTCCATACGTTAACAGCTAAAGGCGATACTCTTCAGGTTACAGGGCGTTTGCAGACTAGAACTTATAAAGATAAAAAAGAGGTAACTCATAAAGTTACCGAAGTCCAAGTTGATAAATGGTATATTGTTGCCGTTAATCAAAATCAAGGTGACTATCCTGTTAAAGAAAAAACTATTGTTAACGATAGTTTAGATAATTTATCACTATAGAAGGAGAACTAGACAATGAATGAAACGACTTTTGAAACAAATAATCACACTGCTAAATCAGCACGCCGTCAAAAATCAACAAGTGATCGCTTAAAAGACAAATTGAAACAACTCAATAAAGCAAAAGCATCTCTTGAAGCGGCTCAAAAGAAAATTAAACAACTGGAAGCCGATATTAAAGAACTTGAAGCCAAACGTCAACAAGAAATTCTTAAAGAATATGGCATGAGTTTATCGGACTTAGAAGCCTTTTTAGCTGATAACAAGGACAAACTTGGGGGTGATGCGTAATGTTTCGCATTACAAGATTAAGTACAGGTCAACAGCGCGATTTTCAAAATCGAGAAGAGTTAGAATTTTTCTTGGAAGGTGAAGAAAATCGTTGCTTGCAGCTAAATACAACAGCCACTTTTCAACTTTTTCATCTTGATAAAAATGAAGAGCTGCTAGAGTCAATGGAACTCACTATTCCATCTTCTGGGGAACAAGACGTTAAAGAGCTTTTAGGTGACTTTGGACTAAAAAAGGATAAGAAATTCTTCTTCAGACGTGGGACTAAGCAAGAAAAAACTCAAAGAGTTCAAAAGAAAAAACATGAATTATCAACCGCAAACGAAAATATGAGCAAATCAAAGCCATCTGTTAAAGCAACTCCCAAGTCTTCTAATCGTTTTTGGGTAATGATAGCTTTGTTACTCTCAATTTTTAGTTTAGCGACTTCTCTTACTAATCATTACAGTAGGTATCAAAAAGAGGAGAATAAAACACAACAGACTACCATTAATCAAGGAGCTGATGTTTTTTGTCGCTATTTCATCAGTAATTATTTTGCAAACTCATCAGCTCGTGAGGATTTTATTTCTAATTCGCTTGATTTAAAACAGTTTGATACTGACAAAGCAACAACAGTTAGTGTTTTGTTAGAAAAAGAAGTGATGACTAAAAAAGTAACGACTTTAACTTATGTTATTAATTGTCGCTATGACGATAATTCAACCGCTAACAAACGTTTGACACTAACCGTAAAACAAAACAAAGAAGCTAAATATGGCTATTTAGTCTCAAAAGCTCCTAAACTAACTGCTTATCCATAACATAAAGGGGGAGAAAGATGGATCAAGAACAAATTTTTGATAGAGGTGCACGTGTCACTCTTGAGACAGGTAAACAGTTATTTCAATTTTTAGCTTATGCGGCACAACAGCTGTACAAAACTTATGATGAACACAAACAGATTGGAGAACAGTCTTTTAAAAACTTCAATCTGTCATCTTTGACGAAAGATCATATTGTTTTTTTAGAAGCGGATGTTAACCTTAGAAAGTTTACGGATGAGCTTAAAAAATCAGGTGTTCGCTTTGCTTTTAAAGATTTGGGTGACGGTACGAAACAAGTTTGGTTTGAAGCACCTAACAGGGAAGTTATTGCGGATGCTTTGAGACATACTCTTAATGAAATCGTTAATGACCCTAAAAAAGCTAAAGAAAAGTACATGAAATCAGAACAAGAGTTAACTCCAAAAGAACAGATTAACAAAATCAAGAAAGCAACTAAGGAAAAACTTGATACTGTCAAAACTAAGAAGAAAGGAAAGAGTATCTGATGAAACTTCAAAAGAAACCTCTTATTCCTTATCTGATTATTAGTCTATTTTTAGCTTTTTTGACTCACAGGGCTTATGTGTTATATAGCATTGCTCCTAAACCTGATATGAGCAATTTATTTAGTCAATATACCTATGTCCTGGAAAAATATGTTGAACAACCATACTTTTATCCTAACTTCAGTCCAATTGCTATTTTAGCTGCAATGGTTGGTTTCTTTATTGGGATGATGTTTTATTTAAAAATAAAACCTGATGAAACTCTTCGTCATGGTGAAGAAGCAGGTTCAGCAAAGTTTGCGTTTGCTCAAGAGATTGCTGGCTTTAAAGATCCAGAGCCAACAAACAATATGATTTTCACAAAGAATGCCCAAATGGGATTGTTTAATAAGAATCTTCCGTTTCAATGGCAATTGAATAAAAATGTTCTTGTTGTTGGGCTTCCTGGTGATGGTAAAACATTTACTTATGTTAAACCTAACCTTATGCAAATGAATTCAAGCTTTATTGTTACCGACCCCAAAGGACTTTTAGTTCGTGAAACTGGTAAGATGCTTGAGGAACATGGTTACCAGGTTAAAGTATTTGACCTGGTTAACCTCACTAAATCAGATATGTTCAATCCTTTTCACTACATGAAATCAGAACTAGATATTGACCGTATCACAGAAGCAATCGTTGAAGGAAGTAAAAAAGGTGATCGTGAAGGTGAAGATTTCTGGAATCAAGCAAAACTTCTTCTTAATCGTGCATTGATTGGTTATCTCTATTTTGATAGTCAGGTTCAAAATTACACCCCTAACCTATCAATGGTCTCTGAATTACTTCGTAACATGAAACGTCCAAATGAAAAAGAACCAAGTCCAGTTGAAAAGATGTTTGCAAATCTTGAAAAAGCCATGCCTGGAAATTATGCTTGTCGACAATGGGACTTATTTAACAGTAACTTTGAAGCTGACACAAGAACCAGTGTTCTTGCGATTGTTGCTACACAATATTCTATCTTCGATCACCAAGCTGTCACTAATTTGATTATGGCTGACACTATGGAGATGGATACTTGGAACACTGAAAAAACAGCCGTTTTTGTTGCCATTTCAGAAACTAATACAGCTTACAGTTTCCTAGCATCTACTTTGTTTACAGTCATGTTTGACCAATTAACACACAACGCTGATGCTATTATTCAAGGAAAGAAAGATGGTTACACAGCTGATGATTTGGTGCATGTTCAATTTATTTTTGATGAATTTGCGAACATTGGTAAAATACCTCATTTTAACGAAGTTTTAGCATCTATTCGCAGTCGTGAAATGTCCGTAAAAATCATCATTCAAGCCATTAGTCAGCTTGATACGATTTATGGTGATAAAGCACGAAAATCAATGGTTAATAACTGTGCAACCTTGCTATTCTTAGGGACTAATGACGAAGATACTATGCGTTACTTCTCAATGCGTGCTGGTAAACAAACCATTACACAAAAAAGCTATTCTGAACAACGTGGTCAACGTGTATCAGGATCTACAAGTACACAAGCTCATCAGCGTGACTTGATGACACCTGATGAAATTGCACGTATAGGTGTTGATGAAGCATTAGTATTTATCTCAAAACAAAATGTTTTCCGAGATAAAAAGGCTATGGTGACAGACCACCCTATGAAAGATGAATTATCTGACAATCCGAATGATGGGAAATGGTATAACTACATTCGTTTCATGGTTGAAGATCCAGAACTTTTTAATAATGCACGTGATGGAAAAATTGACCCTAAAAATATCTGGTATCCAGATATGAAAGGTTATGATCAGTTTGTTAAAGATAATGATATTGATACTTCAAAACTAACTGAAGTTGAAGTAGCACAAGCTGATGAAGTAAACATGCAAGGCACAGAAGAGCCTGTTTATGAACAAGTACCCATTCAATTGCCTGAAATGAGCGTAGAAAGCCAATCTCAGACACAAGAAAGTGAAATCAAAGCAGTGGATTTTGAGACTGGTGAAATCTTTGAACTCCCACCAGAAGATGAAGAAGATGGTGAGTATTATGGTGAAGTTTAGCCTGTAATAAAGTATAATAGTTTCAGGAGGTTTATATGGCTACATCAAAACAAAGTCCATTCTTTAAAACACTTGGAATTTCAGAGGATGAATTGTTACATTATCTAAAGGAACATCCAGATGATCCTTTGGTTACTAAACTTGAACAGTTACTATTAAATTTATCAGACTAAAAATAAGCTACATCGTTAAACGGTGTAGCTTTTGTTTTTGTAAAATCGTGTGACTTATTTAAAATATATAAGGAGATTATAATGAAATTATTTAAAAATAAAGCTCATGGTGACTATAAGACAGAGGAATATAATGATTTTCAAAACCTCATTGGTAGTGGTTATGTAAGACAAGCTAACTTTGATGACATGTATCTTCAATATACTCCTGAACAACTGGAAGAATTGATTGTTTCTTTAAAAGAGACGATTCAGTTCTTAGAATACCAAAAAGCCCTGTCTTCTGCTTTTGGTGAAGAGCAAATGCAAGAAGTGCAACATCTTCTAAAAAACAAAAAAGAAGGTCCTTTTTCCTAACGAGGAGGCTCTGGAACGTTATTTAGTTAACCTGTTTGAAGATTATAATTTCAAGCAAAATCAACGCATCCATAAAGGGTTTGGCCAATGTGCTGACACACTTGAAAGCTTATTTGATTAACATTCTTCAACTCTACTTGAGTGTTTACACATAATTATTGACAGTATCCTAAATAATTTTTAGTCTATTTTATCATTTATTTTCTTAATAAAAAATATTTTATAACTATGATAGAAATAATAGAAAGGAGAGTGATTTTATTGAAATATCTACTTTTAGCAGAAAAGCCTGACCAGGCTAAAAAGTATGCGAACGCTTTAGGAAACCCTAAAAACGATAAAGGTGTTTGGCGTGTTCAATCATCTGTATTGAATGCTGAAGTGATTGTTGCACCTGCCGTTGGTCACTTAGTTGAACGAATTAATCCATATACAAACTTTGAAAATTGGGAGATGGCGAATCTTCCTGCTTTACCTGAAGGCTTTTCTTATGAGCCTAAAAAAGATACTATTAAACGCTTTAAGGCTATCAAAAAAGCGGTTAAGGAAGTAGATGCCATAATCATTGGTACTGATCCTGACCGTGAAGGAGAAGCCATTGCTTATCGTATTTTAGAATTAATTCCAGGAGCCCTAAGAAAGATTAAATATCGCTTATGGGCAAACTCTTTAACAAAGAAAGGTTTAGAACAAGCCTTCTCAAGTCTTAAAAATCCAAAGGATTCAGTTAACTACTTTCATGAAGCAGATGCAAGAGGTGATGCAGACTGGCTGGTTGGGTTTAATTTAAGTCCTTTCGTAACCATTAAAATGAAAGAAGAAGGGTATTTAGACAAGAAAGACCATTCTATGTCTGTTGGACGAGTTCAAACACCTATTGTTAGTCTAATCGTTAGAAATGATGAAGCCATTGAAAATTTTAAACCGAGTCCTTATTGGCAGCTAAAACTGATTGATCCTGAAGCCAAAGTTACATTTGGCAACGATATTAAATATCAATCAAAAGCTGAAGCAGAACAGATGCTACAACAGTTAGCTAATATAGCAGTTGTCAAAACGGTTACGAGTGAAGAAAAAGTGCAAGAAGCACCTAAGCTTTATAATTTAACTAATTTTCAATCAGAAATGAGTAAGCTATATCATTTTGATGCCACTAAAACGAAAGAATTGGTTCAAAGCCTTTATCAAAAAGGCTATCTTTCTTACCCACGTACTGATTCAACCTTGATTACAACCAATGAATTTGCTTATCTTGTTGAACATATTGAAGACTATCAAAAGGCAATCAATAAACAATTAGAAACACCTAATCGCTCGCCAAGAAAAGCTTATGTGAATGATAAGAAAGTGTTAGAACACTATGCTATTATTCCAACTGAAACTATTCCTGATTTGAGTGAGCTAAGCGATGATGAAAAGCTTATTTATCAGAAGGTAGTCTTTAGGACTTTGTTGATGTTTACCCCTGACTATCGCTATCAATCAACCAGTGTTATTCTCGATAATCATGGGCTTGAATTTAAAGCAACTGGTGCTGTAACTAAGGATAAGGGATGGCGAAACTATTTAGCCGTAAAAAAAGAAGATAAAGAGTTACCCAATTACCAGGAAGGGCAAACTATCACTGTTGAATGCAAACTCTTAGAGGAAATGACAAAGCCACCGACACGAATTACTGAACAAATTTTATTGAAGAAATTGTTACCTAAATACAATTTAGGGACGTCTGCAACTCGTGATGGGATGATTGATTTAATTCAGGACAAAGGTTATGTCACTAAGAATAAGAAAACAGGACAGTTTTTCCCGACAGAACGAGGAAAGCTACTTATTCATTATCTTGACCAATTAGAGATTGCTTATACTAATCCTGAAACAACAGGAAAATGGGAAGAAGTATTAGCTCAAATCGGACAAGGAAAAATTCAAAAAGAAGCCTTCGTTGACAAAATCAAATGGGCTATCACTAAACAAATTGAAAAAGGAAAACAAATTTAAACGCCACTATCTCATGTAAATAGTGGCGTTTTTTGGAAGGAGAAAAACATGGCAAATATGCAAGAATTACTTTCTCAACGCTTTGAAGCTCGAAAACAAAAATTAGTTAGTATGGATATTGTGGCGGTGGCTGAATCCTTAGGAATGAAGCTAAAACCAGGTTCAAGCGGAACTTATTATTGGGAAGAACATGATAGCTTCCATATTTATCCTAATACTAATACATTTCGTTGGTGGTCAAGAAGTATTGGATCAAATACTATTGACTTGGTTCAAGTGGTAAGAGAAGAATTAACAGGTCAAAAACCAAGCTTTAAGGAAGCTGCAGCTTTTCTTGAAACTGGTCAATTTGAGAATGTAACGGTACAACCACCTGTTAAAGAGCCATTTGAGTATTATCTAGAACGCTATGAACATTCTGATTTTAATATTGGAAAACAATATTTGAAAGAAGAACGTGGTTTGTCTGATGAAACGATTGATACATTTTTAGCATCAGGAAATTTAGCGACAGCTACTCGTAAAAAAGGTGATTATTTTGAACCTGTTATTGTTTTTAAAAGCCGTGATAACGATGGAAAAATGATTGGTGCTAGCCTTCAAGGAATTGTTGAAAATCGTGTTCAGCACCCCGAACGTGGACGTCTTAAACAAATGATGAAGAACTCAGATGGGACTGCAGGCTTTAGCTTAGATATTGGAAATCCAAAACGTTTAGTCTTTGCGGAAGCTCCAATCGATCTGATGTCTTACTACGAACTACACAAAGACGAGTTACAAGATGTTAAACTTGTGGCTATGGATGGACTTAAAAAGAGCGTTATTAGCCGCTATGTCGCTGATATGCTAACAGATGGTAAATACTCTCAAACCATGTCAACTGAGCAAATTAGAGGGGCTTTAGATGCCTTAAATAAGACAACAAACATTTTACAAGAGCAACCAGATATGATTACCTTAGCGGTTGATAATGATGAAGCAGGTCAAAGCTTTATTAAAGGCTTACAAGATGATGGTATCCCTGTGGTACCAGATTTACCACCACGTCAGGCTAATCAAGAGAAAATGGATTGGAATGATTATCTTAAACAGGAAACTAAGACTAAAGAAAGTACTGTTGATGAGACTTGGAATATTGATGATATTCAAGAACAACTGTCTCAAGAAAGTGATTTAGTTGGCACTCAAGCGGTTGATGTTGTTTATATGAATGAGGTTTATTTAAACCAGGGCTATAGTCTTTCATTAGCTATTCATAGCAATGAAGAGGTAGAAAATCTAACAGACGTTGCAGCACCTTGGACGCTTGAAGTCATGAGGAATGGTCAATCACTTGGTTATTTGGCTTATGGTGAAGATTGGGGCAATGACTTTGATATTGAAGATGAGTTAGGTAATCTTGAAACTTGGGTTAAGGATAATCAAGTCACAAATCATTTATACACTCAAAAAGACGTCAATGCGTTTTTAGCTACCACACAAGCAGTTGAACCCCAAAAAGGTGAGTTCGTTCTTAAAGGTGGAGGTATTTATGATTTTGGAGAAAGTCAAAAAGAAGGAGAAGAATTACGTCAACGTGCACTTGATGGGATGATTGCAGATATTACTGATGGCGAAACTTACTATTTATGGCACGATGAAGAACTAGAAAACCTAAACGCACCTGATGAAGCGTTTATCAATTTTCACTATCATTTAAAAGATATTGAATATAATCAAAATGATATTTATCTTTATGTTGAAGAGTCATCTGCTGATGGTGTTACAGGATATCTTTCACTCGATGGTAATCCAATTGATGCTGATAGTATTGAAGATTATTTAGCTGATCAAGATTGGACGTTTGACCAAAAAGTACTATTTTTGAAGAATTTAAAAGCTGCCGTTGATGAAACTTGGGACAAGGTCATTGACCACTATGATGACCAATTTGAAGCTATTGTTGCTCAATATGGGCTATCTAATGAAAAAGAAAAATCTCCTGAAGAACTTCAAGAGACAGAAATTGTTAATTTTGAGCAACAAAAAAAGGTTGAGAACCCAATCGGGGATTTACCTGAGCAAAGTCAGGAGGCAGCACCTCTACCTAGTACTCACAAGGAGCACTCTTTGAATGAGTCGTCACCGACTCAAACTCAGTCTCAACCTTTGCTTCATTTTACCATTTCAGAGCCTGAAAAGTCAATTTATAAGACTGGTTATCATCCTGTTAATAAGAAAGAATTAAATAAATTAAACCGTTATGCAACTCAAATTCAAGAAAGTGCTACGTGGTATAAAAAAGAGTTAGCTGATAGCAATGTCACATATTTTTATAAAAATAATAATGAAATTGAAGCTTTAAAAGTAACTTTTAAAGCAGAACAGTATCCGCACTTGATTGGCTTTTTTGCTATTGATGAAGAGCAATCTGCAGCTAAGACTCTAGATGATTTGGTATCTGGTCAAGGTGATTATCAAAACATTATGGTTGCAAATAAGGGTGCTACATTCAGCAAAATTCAAGTCTTACCTGATTTTAAAGCAGTAATTGACTCTAATAGTTTTATATTTGACGATTTATCAGATGTTGAACGTATGCACCGATTGGACTTAGGTAAAGCTATTCGTACTGAAGACAAGGATGTTTTGATTGCTTTTAGAAATGTTGATGGTGAGTATCTTCCAGCTTCATTAATGAAAGTTACTAATAAGCTAGAATCTGAATTGTCGATGGCAAATAACAAAGATGTTTTAGGTATCATTGGTGAGAAAGATGGAGAATTTAAAATCTTATCTGTTAATGAAGAAGTTATCAAAGATGGTGGTGAAAAAATGTTATCAATTGTTAAAAATGGACAACTTGAAGACTTATCAAATACAGTCCCAAAAGCTGAATGGGTTATTGAATTTAATGAAACTAATTTATCAGGTAATGTAGAAATTCCTAGTTTTACAGGTGCAGGTCTGACAGAAGAATTACTTGAACGCATTAAAGATTATGATTATCGTTTGTATCTAGCAAGTTTAAATGGTGAAGGTGAAGGCTATTATAAATTCTACTTTAATAAAATTCAAGATAATAAAGTAGTACAACAAGAACGTCTTGATATAGGTGATGGTTTGGAAAGAAATGAAGAAATTTACAAATTCCTTGAACAAGAGCTAGCACCTGAAAAAGCTGTTAAGGTAGCTGAAAGAGAATTGACAGCTGAAGATTTTTCAAAAGTCTTAGATGCCGTCTACAATGTTGGTGCACGAGTCGGAAAAGACAACAGAAAAAACATTTCAGAAAACTTATATCCTGCTTGGGACAAATACTTTGAATATGCTGAAAGATATGACAATAATTTTGATGTTATTGTTAAGGCAGCACGAGCAGATAATCTTCTAGATGAAAATTCAGATTTTTATAAAGAAGTATGGGTCAACAAGATACAAGAAGAAAATCAAAAAGTGCAGGATTCTGACGGTGATGGTCTAACAGATGATGAAGAAATTGCATTAGGTACTAATCCATACAGTCCAGATACAGATGGAGATGGTATTTTAGATAGCGTTGAAAAAGCTAGTGGTACGGATGCCACTAATCCATCAGATACGCCAGACAGTCGAAAAGAAGAAATGAATAAACGTGACTTAACATTATCAGAAATGATTAAAGCCAAAAATACAGCAGCACTTAATCAACATTTACAGGAAGGTATTAAAGATTATTTTGATAGTGACAACTATAAGAACTATCTTGAAGGGATGTCACACTTCAACAATTATTCAGCAAGAAACATTAGGTTAATAAAAGCTCAATTACCTAAAGCTAGTATGGTTGCCTCTTTTAATGAGTGGAAGAAGCGAAACGGTCATGTTAATAAAGGTGAAAAAGCTCTTTATGTTCAAGCACCAATCACAGTAATTAAAAAAGATGTTGATGGCAACCCTATTATTAATTCTGAAACGGGAGAAAAAGAAACTATTACCTACTTTAAACCTGTTCCTGTTTTTGATATTAGTCAAGTATCACCTGTAAAAGGTAAAGAATTGAATTTACCTAAAATGGGTGAAGTCATTCCTAGCCAAATTACTAAAGAGTATTATCAAAATGTTTACCGCTCATTAAGGGATATTTCTCAAAAAGAAAATGGTATTCCAATTCGTTTTAGAGAACTTGAAAAATCAGATGGTTCTTACAGTCCTAAAACAAATGAAATCACAATTAAAAAAGGGATGACTTACGAACAAACTCTTTCAACCCTAATTCATGAAATGGCACATTCTGAATTACACAATAAGAAGAGTTTAACGGAACGTTTTGAAGGTAAATTGACACGTTCTTCAAAAGAATTACAAGCTGAGTCAATTGCTTATGTTGTATCTAATCATTTAGGTTTTGATACAAGTAATGACTCATTTGCCTATCTTGCTTCTTGGTCACAAGAACCAGATGGACTAGAAAATCTAAAAGCACAGCTTGAAATTGTTCAAGAAGAAGCAAGTTCTCTTATGAAACGTATTGATAAGTATTTAGAAAAATATCAAAGCCTAACAGTTTCAAAAGATGAAAAACTAACTGAAAGTCAAAAACGAGAATTATCCAAAGCAGCAAACCCATTTTATCAAAGTTTGCAAAAAGCTAAAGAGGAAAGCAAACAGGTAACGCCTGACAATGAAGAACAATCAAAAAAAGTCAATCGACCTACCAAGCAATAACGCAGCGTAGGTCGCATAAAAAAGGACTAACTTTAAAAGTAGAAGGAGAGACAAGTTATGGTAACAGAAGAAATGATGATGACAACTGAAACATTATTGATGAGTTATTATTTTGACATGAGCGAATGGCTCAAAGGAAACAAAATTGTTAACATTGATATTATCCAAAAATCAAAAGACGAGTTATTGGATATGTTAAAATCTGATTTTGAAGAATTGTCTACAGAAGATAACAATGATTATCTTGATGAGCTTTCAGTTAGCATTGCTACACTGGAAGAATTATCGGAAGACAATTATCAAAAGATAAAAACAGAAGTTTTTTCTTGGGAACCAAGCCAAAAAAACGAAAAATGACATAAGAGGGAATGCTGACAATTTTCAAATTGTCAGTTTTTCTATTGTTGCATTTTACCAAAATGCAATTATCAAAAATTGTCATTTTTGAAAAATGCACGAAGTGCCAAAAAGGGGATTGGGGATTTCCCCAAAGTGTAAAAAGTCAAAAGTCTGTTTGTGGGGTTGCCCTACAAATAGGCTTTTTTGCTTTTTATTTTCGTAAGTGGGGTACCACTTGCTAATCTTGCCGGTATGAAAGTTCACCTTGAGTACCGGGGATAGGAAACTATAATAATCATCATAGTTTTTAGAAAGGAAACAGGACATGGCAGACAAAAAACGAAAACGTTCAGTTGAATTTAAGTTAAGAGCTACCGAAGCTGGAGCTAGTAAAATTCGTCAACGCTTTTCTCATGCCAATAAAAAAACGTTTCAAGCATATGCTTTAGAGATGTTGCAAAATGGAAAAATAGTAACCTATGATTATTCAGAATTACAGAAGTTACGAATTGAAGTTAATCGTATTGGTCAAAACGTCAATCAGTTAGTTCGTTATGCTAACACTTTTGATGAGATTGATAATGAACTTTTTAAAGCTTTACAAGCTGAAATTGATGATATGAAGGAATTACTTTTTGATGAATTTAAAACGAAAGGACATGCGAAATTAAATGGTAGTGACGAAGGTTCTTCAGATTAAACACACTAATAAATTAAAACAAGCAATTGATTATATTACACGTGACAGTGCAACCTTAAAATTAGATACAGAACATTTAGAGGGTGATGAAAATTATTCTTTTGAAATTGTCAATGGTCAAGTGATGAAACGATTAATATCTGGTCATGATTTGACAGATATATCTGATCCGCAAACGATTTATGAAGATTTTATTTTATTGAAAGAGTCAGTTGATGTTTTATACAATAATGATACCTTATCAGATTTAAAAAATGATAAACGTGTTTTAGCGCACCATATCATCCAATCGTTTTCACCAGAAGATGGCTTAACTCCAGAAGAAGTTAACGAGATTGGACGAAAAACCGCTTTAGAGTTAACTGGTGGTGATTATCAATTTGTTGTTGCAACGCACATGGATAAAGGACACTTACATAACCATATCATTTTTAATACAACTAACGAAGTGACTTTGAAAAAGTTTCGTTGGCAAAAAAATACAGCTCGCAACTTATTTCAAATTTCAAATAAGTATGCTGAGCTATATGGCGCAAAAGTTTTAGAACCAAGGCTTAGAAACTCTCACACTGAATATGCTGCATGGAGACGAAAAAATAATTATCGCTTTGAGATTAAAGAACGGTTGAACTTTTTGTTAAAGCACTCGTTAGATATGAATGACTTTTTACAAAAAGCAAAAGCTTTAAACTTGCAAATTGATACGAGTGGTAAGTACGTTAAATATATGTTACTGGATCAACCACAAGAGCGTTTTGTTCGTGATCGTACATTATCTAAAAAAGGTAAGTTCTCACTTGAAAAAATCAAAGAACAAATTGCGACAAATGAAGTTGTTTATAATTTAAACGTCATAAAGGAAAAATATGATGAAGAACAGGAAAGTAAACAAGATGATTTTGAGTTACAAATCACAATTGAACCTTGGCAAGTGCAGCAACTTACCAGTCAATCTATTTATGTTCCAATTACTTTTGGATTAGATAGAAAAGGTACAGTCTCTATTTCTGCAAGAATGCTTGACCAAAATGAAGATGGAACATTTACAGCTTTTGTTAAAAAGAATGATTTCTTTTACTTTTTGAATGCTGACCATTCTGAACAAAATCGTTTTATTAACGGAACAACTTTAATCAAGCAACTATCTGCTCAAAATGGTGAAATGATTTTGACTAAAAACAAAAATATTACAAATTTAGATAGATTAGTTGATGAATTTAACTTTTTGGCAATTAACAAAGTTACCAATTCAAAACAATTTGAAGAATTACAAAATCAATTTTTGGAACAATTGGATGAAACCGATAAGACTTTAGAGTTCTTGGATGAAAAGATGACTTATCTTAATAAACTTATGGGTGCTTTATCAGATTATCAAAATAATATAGTTCCTTCAGAAGTAAGTCTTGAACTTCTTGAAAAAGGTAAAATTGATAAGAATACAAAACTAGAAGAATTACAAAAAGAAATTAAAGAGCTTCAGATTGAACGTGACATACTCAAAAAGCACAGAGATAAAATTGTAAAAGATTATGACTTTGCAAAAGAGATGAAAGAAGAGCGTGAGGAAATGGCACATAAAAATAGTAAGAAATTATGATGCTTACTTCAGGAAAAAGGTTATAATATATAAATATGAAAAACAAAAAAATTATTATACTTGTAAGTGTTATCTTAGTTGTTATTGTTCCTATCTTTATCAATCTTTCCTTTAAAGTGTATTTAGCTCCATTATTTATTGCTGAGTGGGGAGCAGGTGACTTACTTTCTTATTATGGTTCATTGTTAGGTGGTATTATTACCTTGGTTGGTGTTGTTATGACTCTGAATTATCAGACTAAACAATCAGAAGCGGATGACGCAATTAAATATAAACCAATCATAAAACTTGCTTCAGTAGAGAATGAATATTCCGATTTTATTGTAAATCGAGAATTAAGTGTTCGTTTTCCAGTATGGTATTTTAATGATGATCCTTTAAGAGGGCAAAAAGAAAGAATTTTTGAAGAACAAATGAAATGTATGACTTCTTTTCATGTACTTTTTAAAAATAAGGGAAGAGGAGAAGCAGTTGATGTCTCACTGGATAGTGTAAAAATCGAAGAAGTAAGCTGGGATGATGATAGCAAACTTTATATTGCTTCAAATCTGCCATTGTCTATGGGAGATATTTTGGTTGATGAAAAAGCAGATGTCATCATCAATTTTCCTAATTATTTGTTTTTAAAAGATGAAAATACTAGTCAAAATCTTATTCGGATAGAATTAAAGCTATCTTATAATGATATGTTTCGAAGAAATAAAAAAGAGCTTGGTGTGCTTCTAGATTTTCAAGTTCTTGGAGAAACATTAGCGCCAGCTCCATATCCGTACAAGGATGGATTTTCATATTATTTTGTAAGAATTGGTTTTGTGAGTGCATTGCATTTGTAAAACAAAAAGGACATTTAAGTATACCTTATTGTCCTTTTTGTTTTACCTTGATTTTAAAGGATTCTCGAATAGGACAGTAGAGTTAGGCAAAATAGAGGAGAAAAAATGGCGAAAATCGGTTATGCAAGGGTCAGTTCAGCTGACCAAAATTTAGATAGGCAGTTAAAACAATTAAATAACGTTGAAAAGATTTTTAAAGAGTCTATCAGTGGAGCAAGTAGAGAGCGTCCTCAGTTGATTGCAATGCTGGATTATATTCGTGATGGTGATATAGTCGTTGTAACTGAATTGGAGCGACTAGGAAGAAATAACAAAGAATTAACCGAAGTTATGGATGAGATAAAATTAAAAGGTGCAACCTTGGAAGTTCTTAATCTCCCCACCCTTAGAGGGATTGAAGATGATAATCTAAGACGTCTATTAAATAATTTGATATTGGAATTATATAAGTATCAGGCGCAAGCTGAAAGAGAACGTATTAAAGAGCGTCAGGCACAAGGAATTGCCATTGCAAAAGCCCAGGGTAAATATAAGGGACGTAGGGCACTGTTTTCAGCTGATGACAGCAGATTGCAGCATGCTTTTGGCTTGTTTCTTTCAGGAAAATCAGATAGAGATGTTGCAGAACTGACGGGGATTAATGAGCGAACGTTTAGACGTTATCGAAAAAAATATGGTATTCATAGATAGTATAGAAACATTATATATAATGATGTTTACAAACATATTTACAATTATATATATAAATATATTTACAAATATATATAAAAATGCTATAATATATTTAGAAAATGAAACGAGGTGTAATAAATGACAAGAACACAAATAAAGTTTGAGGTAGTAGGTTCAATGAATTTAGAGGATTTACAAAGCTTGCTAAAATCTATTTCAAGACGATATCAATTAATTCATTTGTATTTAGCTGATTTTAATCAAAGAACTAACGATTGTGAAATAACACTTGTCATTTCCTCGCAAGATAATAACGTTAAAAATTTTAGTGACTTACAAGACTTATTAAGACAATGTCTAAAAGGTACAAGCGAATTAGATCAAATTGAAGATGATTTTGATAATCAAAATATTAAAACACTTCAAGAAGCTTGGAAAATAATTATCAATGATTTAGCAGAAAATATCATTGAATGGATTGAAGAAGAATTTGAAGGAGAATAAAAAATGAAAATTATTACATTTGCAGCTATTAAAGGCGGTGTAGGAAAAACAACTTTAGCATATAATTATGCTGAATGGTTAGCTGAGCAAAACTATCAGGTACTTTTAATTGATTTAGATCATCAATGTAATCTAACTCAAACGTATGATGTTTTTGAAAGTGAGGGGACTGTTGCTAATATCTTTAAACGAAAAGGTGACGTTGCTATTCATCATCTTAAAGATAATATTGATTTAATCCCAGGGTATATCCGCTTAGATAGTCTTGAGAAAGAACTTGAAACTAAAAATTAAAAAGATATGTTGCTTTACATGTGGTTAGAAGACAATTATGAGCCTAAAAATCTTGGTAAATATGACTTTATTTTAATTGATTGTCATCCTGATTTTTCAACGGCAACACGTAATGCTGTCGTAGTAAGTCACGCTGTTTTAAGTCCTGTTGTTCCGTCAAAATTTGGCTATTCAGCAACATTCAATATTCAAGAACGTCTTGAAGAATTTAAAGCTGAAACATTCGATTTTAAAACTCGCAAAAGTTATGTTACAGCTGATTTATACTTTTTAGGAAATATGATCAAGCACAATACCAATTCTTCAAGAGAACTTGTAGAACAGCTTCAAGGCAATGATAATGTTCTATCAACTATTCCTTATAGAGAGTTGTTCAATCGCTCAACATTAGATAAAGTGTCTCTTTCAGAGATGAAGGAAGATAAAGTACTATATCAAAAACATAAAAAATTCTTTGATAGTATTAACTGTACATTCAAAACAATTACTGATAAAATAGCAATGTAAATATATTTATATTGGTGTATATAATTATATTGAGTATAGAGGAGAAAAATATGGCATTTGATAATAACCAAGACAAAATTAGCAATCTTTTAAAATCAACTGACAACACAACTAAACATAACACTAATTCAAATTTTGAGTTTGAAAGAACTAAACAATTTATGTTTTCGTTACAACCATCTGTACGAGAAAAAATTACACAAATTGCTCATAATCGTGGTTATCGATCTGCATCATCATTTCTAAATGATTATTTTAAAAACTTCGAGTTATAAATATTGTTATATTTATAATTATATATAAAATGATATAGATAGTTATAAATATATTTACACATATATTTATATTGAATGTTATAAATATGAATATACTGCCCATTAAAGGAGAATAATCATGGATTTAATTACAAGACTTAAAGTTGAACGAGATGGCAGGGTTCATGGTGGCATTTATGATATTACTCAGAAGCATTTTGCTTATAATTCAAATAAAATTGAAGGCAATCGTCTAACTGAAGAGCAAACTAGTTTCATTTATGAAACAAAAACAATCGCAAATATTGGTGGAACAGGCATCAAAATTGATGATTTGGTTGAAACTAACAATCATTTTAAATGTTTTGACTATATCATTAATACAGTTGATGAGCAGCTAACAGAAGACTATGTTAAAAAACTACATAGCATTTTAAAAGCTGGAACAAGTTCAGAATATAATGAATATGCACCAGTTGGGCGTTATAAGGTGTTTGAAAATGAAGTAGGGCAGATTGCCACAGCGGCTGTTGACCAAGTTGAAGAAACTGACCTAGTCAAGCATTTTTGTAACACTAGTGTATAAAAATGCTTGACTAGGTCATGGGTTAGTTAAGTTGCGAGGAAAATTTATGAAGAAAAAAATTTTTATTTCTTATGCTTGGGAAGAAAATAGTGAAAAAGATAAAAAAGTAAAAATGTTTACCCAATGGTTAGCGGTTTATTTAAAAAAATGGGATTTTGAAGTACTTCTTGATGTATATGAGAATCATCCCGGAACAAAATTAGATTCATTCATGTTAGAGGGAGTCAATACTTCAAGATTTGTATTATGTATTTGTACAGAAACATATACTAAAAAGATGACAAAAATCGGTACAGGTGTAAATACTGAGTTCACACTATTACAAGAAAATGCCGACAGCAAATTTATTATTCCAATTATAGAAAAAGGTAAATTTGTCAATTTACCATCATTTTTTCGTGGTAAATTTGTTAGTGAGTTAAATTTTTCTGAGCCATATTCTCAAGATAATAGAAACAATATTTTTGAACTTATTAGTACATTAAGAGATGAAGCACTATCAGTAAAGGGTGTAGAGCCAAAAAAGAGAATAGAAAATTATTATAATAATGTAGAAAAATTCAAGTTATTAGCTGATACAATAGATTTGATGAATTTTGAATGTCAACCAGAAGGGATAGTTTCATTTCAATATTTATTAAATGAAGGAGATTTTGAGATAGGTTTACCACCAATGAATTTTACGACCCATTGGTCTACTAGTGGGGTACAAAATATACATTCTTATAATAAAGTCCAGAAGACATTTCGTATTCATAACTTTACACTTTTTGAAAAAGTCAGAAAGACCTCTGATATTCCAGTTGATGACCTATTTCATTTTAAGTGGTCTACAACTCTTGAGATCGGTGATGGTATTGTGTGGGTGAATAAAAACAATTTTGTTGCTATTGGTAAAATTCTGAATATAGACATGAATAGTAAGGATGAAGTAAAAAGCAAGGTAACTCTTCAATATCGAATATTAAATCCCATTAATATTACTGATGATTTCATTCAAAGTAAAAACAACTAATAAAATAATAAAGTGATTGTCTCGTAGATTTTGTTATTAAACAGCTTAATTTGTATAGGTTTAGTGCGTTTTATAATTCATATATATAAGTTTAACTAGCGATACATTGACCTGATATAATTAAGTTGTAACACCTGTGTATAGTTTGGTAAAATACATACATAATCCAAGGAGATGTTACAATGACAAATAATCGTTACGAGCCTGAGCTCAAACAAAAGGTTCTTCGCCTCTATCTGGAAGAGGGACGAACCAAGAAAAGCCTGACCGAAGAATATAATCTTGGACAAGGCACGCTGACATACTGGTTACAGCAATACCGCAAAGAATGCGATAACAGCCCAACAAAACGGGAAGAATCTGATTCATACGAAGTTGCAAAAAAGCTACGCAAAGAAATTGAAGAACTCAAAAAGGAAAATGATTTTTAAAAAAAAGCGGCAGCATTCTTTGCGAAGGAAATCGATTAGCTCAGTACCAGTTCATCCAGAAATATCAACAGACATTTGGGGTCAGATGGCTTCTTAGAAGAATGAACATCTGTTCAAATGCTTACTATAATTATCTTAAAAACAAAAAACATGCTTATCGTCAGGAAAAGGCAGAGATTCAACGTAAAATTGTTGAAATCTACCACCGCGAAAATGGAGTTCCTGGATACCGAATGATGAACGATTATCTTAAGGGTATCGGAAGCATTCGTTCAGATCTGACAATACATCATTTTATGAATGAATTGGGCTTACGTTCCATCACACGTCGAAAGAAACCAAACTATGTAAAAGGAACTGCCAATAAAATCTTTCCAAACCTTCTGAATAGGGAATTTGATGTAAAAGAACCCAATAAAATATGGTGTACTGATTTTACATATTTAACTCGTCCAGATGGAACAATGCGTTACAATTGCACGATTATAGACCTTTGCGGTCGTGAAGTGGTTGCATCATTAAACAGCAGTCATATCGATACTGAGTTGGCAAAGGAAACCTTGAAAATCGCACTAGAACGTCGAAAACCAGCAAAAGGAATTATCCTGCATTCTGATCAAGGGCGTCAATTTACCGCAAAAGAATTCAATAAATTTTGTGATAAAAACTATGTCCAACAAAGTATGAGCAAAGCAGGCTGTCCATATGACAATGCCGTTATGGAAAGATTCTACAATACGCTCAAACACGAATTCTATTATCTCTACAAGTTTGATTCAAATGACATTCTTGACCAAAAGCTCTATGAATTTGTTTATGGGAAATATAATCACGTAAGACCACATCGTGCAAACGGTGGACTTACACCTTATGCTGCACGATGTCGTGCAGCGTAAGAAATTTTATACACTAGTGTTACAAAAATGCTTGACTAGGTCAATGAATTAATAAAAAGAAGAATGGCTAATCATCACTTTAAAAATTTTAATACTTATGATGGTATTTTTAATAATTACCTTCAGTCCAGAATTTACTTTAGGTGATTTAATTGATTTTTGAGGAGCTTTTTGAGGAGTAATTGGAGCATTTTTTGTGATATAATTGTAATCTATTAATAGTTTACACAAATGCAATTCTTACTGATTGTTAACGCAGACACGAGAAGTGAGGGTATCTGATGTGAAAAACATTAGAAATATGTAATTATTTATGCTAACAATTTGCAAATAAGATATTTGGAGGATCTTATGGAATTTTGGAATAAAAGACAACGCTTTTCTATCCGAAAACTGAATAATGGAATCGCTTCGGTATTGATTGGTATTGCTTTGGTGGGGGTTCTTGGAACAAACACTGTTAAGGCAGAGACACCAGCGACTGGTACTGAAGCGACTGCCACGGGAGGAGAAGCAGCTTCAGGTACTGAGGCTGCCTCTGGCACGGGAGCAGCGTCTGGTACTGAAGCAACTTCAGGCACGGGAGCAGCCTCTGGCACCGAAGCAACTTCAGGCACTGAGACGACTGGAACTCCTGAGTCAGGAACGACGCCAGCAGCTGCAGAACAAGCAACTCGTCAGGCAACGATTAATTATGTCGTTGTCTACAAAGATGCGAGTGGCAAGGAACTTTACCGTGTCCAACGGACCACGACCACAGAAACAACTGAACAAAGTTCCGCTTCCGCGACTATTCCGGTAAATGCTACTGATATGACAAGCGCATCTGAGTTGGCAAACTATGAATTGGCTGAATCGGATAGCAAAGAGGCAACGGTAACAGAAGGTGCCAATACAGAGGTAACTTTTTCCGTTAAACCGAAACAGAGTCAAGTGGCGATTAAGTACTTTGTTGTCTATAAAGACGGAGACGGCAAAGAAATCTATCGTCGTGAAGAGACTCAGACTGTTGAAAACGTTCCTGCAGGTACAACAGCTTCAGCAAAAGTAACGGTGGATGCAACAGATATGGTATCGGTTGCCGACCTTTCGTCATATCGTTTGGAGGGAGAAACGTCTCAACAAGCAGAAGTGACCGATGGTGGTGCTAACGAAATTGTTTTCAAAGTGTCTCGTCGTACACGTAAGGTAATTATCAAGTATTCCGTTGTCTATAAGAATGAAAACGGAGATGCAGTTTATCGAGAAGACAAAGAAAAAGAAGTTGAAACAACTGATGAAGTTGCAACAGCGACAGTAGAAGAAGCACCGGTAGATATTGAGACAACGACGGCTTTAAATGGTTATAAATTATTAGAGCCTGTGGCTAATCAAACGATGCTTATCACTGAAGGTGCGACTAATGAAATCACTTTCAATGTAGAGGATGCTACACCAGCAGATACAGGTACTGAAGGTACGGATATCACAGCTGTTGAGTTCTATAGCAATGATGAGCTCTTGGGAACTCAGTATGTTCGTATCGGAGAAACCTTGCGTGAACCAAGCCTTCCTTCCTCAGGGGAAGATGTATTCTTGGGATGGTATATCGAAGGTGAGGATACGAAAGTTGACTTTACAACACCGACGAGTTTCAAAAAAGATACTACCGTTGGTGGAGACAACAAAGAGTTGGTGCGTATTGTAGCGCGCTATAATAATAGCCGTCGGGTTGTCTTTAAAGATGATGAGGGTGTCATTATTCGTGTTAAAGAAGTGCAGGCTGGTAAAACGGTAACTGATAAAGATGTCGTCTTCCTATCGCCAAAAGATTCAACCGTCTTTTCTCATTGGTCAACAACAGCTAACGGTGCGCAAGCGTATGACTTTAGCACACCTGTTACGAACGACTTAGAACTTCATGCGGTTGTTAAAAATCAGAAAATCATCAACTTTGATTCTGCGGGTGGTACTGAAGTTGACAATATGTATGTTGATAATGGTTCTTTAGCCAGCAACTCCCCTGGAGGGAAGTTACCGACTCCAGAACGTAAAGGTTATGATTTTGTTCAATGGTTGGATAAGTCTACAAATAAGGCAGTAGATATTAATGCCGAAGTAACACGTAATTACAATCTTAAGGCGCAATGGCAACCACGTACAGATACACCGTATAAAGTTGTTCACCTTGTAGAAACACCTAGTGGAACACGGACATTTGCTGGTATTAATTATGCTGTTAGCTCTGTTGAAGAATTGACAGGTACGACAGAGGCTATTATCACATCTACCATGCCGAGTGCTCTAGCGGCTGAGTATGTTCTGTCAAGTAACCAAGAACCATCTGTTACGATTAATGGAGACGGTGAGTCTGTTTTAAATGTTTACTATGAACGCAAAAAAACACAGTTGACTGTTACTTATGCAAAGCGTAATTCACAAGGTTACATTATGTTAACAGATGGGACTGTAACCCAATATAAAAACTCAGTTCCATCAAAGGCAGTAAGTTTTACTGAAAGTGACGTTGCGTTTTTGACGATAACAGCAAATGTTAAATGGGGCGAACCCTTAACTCAATATCTTGATCAGCCTAATGTTGTTGGTTGGAAAAATGAAACGCGTAATATCTATTATAGTCGTCCAAGCTTGCCTAAATTTAATTTTGATGAAACCATTAAAGAGGATGTGTTTAGGCAAATTAATGCAACGCCTACCGTAAAAATGGTGGACATTGATACAAATAAGGAGTTTGCTTCTTTCAAAATCAATGGGGTTGCTGGTAACCTATATATTTACACCCCTATAGAAGGTTACGATTTTGTTAAGTTCCAAAATGAGGCTGAAGGTGTTGCCAGAACCAAGCTGACTACAGAAGATATGGTAGTTTACTATCGTAAAAAGCGTTATGATGTTAAGTTTGTTTCCAATGATGCAAACGGAACGGTCAAGACTGAAAACTTAGCCTACCTAGACTCAGTAAGTCCGGTTGTTCCGTCGGATTATAAGCAGTATGTTACGAAGAAAACGGATGTTTTCGGTGTAACTTATCTCTTCAAAGGGTGGTATGATACCAAAAACGGCTTAGGCGATCCAGTTGATTTTTCTAACATTAAAATGCCGGCTGGTGGACTGGTTTACTATGGTATCTGGAAAAAAGAGTTTCTTCCTGTTATCGTCCATAATGAAACCGTTCTTGATACGAGTGTTTCGAATGATAAATACGTGCTCTTGGTTGATCCAGGTAAAACAATAACTGATAAGGGAGCAGTATTCTACGGTGTTCTTGATAGCGATGGTTCTGTTATGGTTGATCCAAACGGAACTCCGATTGTAGATACTAGCCGTACCTTCGATGGCACACTTACTGTGAATGACAAGCTTAACTATGATGGCACTACCTTGCAACCAGAATGGTATAGACTTGTTAATGGCCGTTTGGAAAGTGTAAACCCATCTACGCTACAAATTTCTAAGCACGGTACCATCTATGTACCTGTTTGGAACTACCCAACCAAAACCCTTAACTATAATGCCAATGGTGGTGCAAATCCTCCAACAACTTCAGACTTGAAGTTCAAAGAAAATATCGCGATTGCTGATCCAGGCGCTATGACACCACCGAAAGAGGGGCTTGTCTTCGTCGGTTGGAACACAAAAGCAGATGGAAAAGGAACGCGCTATTTACCTAAGCATGAGCTTCAATTCAACGATTTTGCAGGAAGTAGTTTGGAGCTTTTTGCAGAGTGGGTTACTGATCCTACGACTGATAAAGTGACTGTGACCTTTGATCCAAATGGAGGAAATGGTCGTGTTATCAATACAGAATATCGTAAGAATCAAGCTTTCTACGTTCGTAATCAAGGATACAACCGTCCGGGATATAATTTGATTGGATGGACCACAGACCAAACATCAACGACTAGTCAGTATAAGACAGGGCAAAAAATCTCGGCTGATCACATGACCTTGTATGCGCTCTGGGCGGAAAAACTAAGTGCAAAAGTAGAGACCTCAAATGTTTTTATTGATAAAGCAAAAGTTGACTCAGATAAAGTCGTCGTTACCCCTAATTATACAGAAGCCAAACTAACTTCAAGTGCAATTTATGGCTTATCTATTGATGCCAATGGTGTCATTGTGGGAACACCTAAGGCTCCAAGCTGGTACGGTGTAACTGATGAGACCCGTGATGTTAAGATTCCTGTCCGCGTTTCCTTGAGTGTTAGCCGACCAACTGGTAATTCAACCTCTGAAGTTGTCACAGTTTATGTTCCGGTTACAATTCAACGTGACACGGACGGCGATGGCGATCCAGATGTGACGGATCCGGATGATGACAACGATGGTATTCCAGATGGAGAAGACAGCACACAAAAAGTCTTCACCAAATTAACAGCAACAGGAAAAACAATCACTTCGATGGAGGGTGTTGCGGTTCCTGCTACTCAAGCGGTTACGATTAACAAAAAACCATCTGATGTGACTTCAGTGACTTGGCCTACAGGCTTAACAGGACTTGACATTGACTCAACTGGTCAATTAACAGGTACTCCTGTAGTGGCAGACTGGGGAACTCTTGAAACTAAAAGCTTTGTTGTTCCTGTTGAAGTAGCATTTAATAATCCTGAAACAGGACTTATCGAAACAGCTAAGACAAATGTTACTATTATTGTAGATCGCGACACAGACCGTGATGGCATTCCAGATAAAACAGATTCTGATGATGACAATGACGGTATTCCAGATAGACAAGATAGCACATCAAAAGTCTTTACAGATTTGACAGCAACTGGAAAAACCAAAACAGTTACTGAAAAAGCGCGTATTGCTTCTGAAAAAGTTGTTGATAGCAATAAGCCGTACACTAAAGGCGTTCAAGGAACTTTACCTACAGGTTTGACAGGCGTTTCAATCAATGATCGTGGCTATATAAGCGGTGCAGCTGTTGTTACAGATTGGGCGAATGACAATGAAACATCACGTACATTCAGTATTCCTGTGACAGTAGAGAGCTACAATGCATTAGGTAATCGCGTAACAACTCCTGCAGGTATCTTAGAAAGCGTTGATACAGTTGTTGTCCTCACGGTTCAACGTGACACAGATGGCGATGGTGATCCAGATGTGACCGATCCAGATGATGATAACGATGGTATCAAGGATGAGGATGATAAGAATCCGAAGACACCAGATACCAACCTTCCAGTGATCACAGCAGATGATGCGACCGTCACAGAAAAAGCACCAATCAGCCCAATCCCAGTAACGGTTACCGATGAGGATGATGACACCATTGCCATCGATCCAAATGATGTGACTGGCTTACCAGATGGCTTGGCCTACAACCCAGCGACAGAAGCGATTGAAGGCACACCAACGGTTTCCGATTGGGGCACAACGGAAGAAAGCCGAGACTTCCCAGTAGAAATCAAGGCAACCGATGGAGCTGGTAACGAAGCTACTAAGACCATCACGATCACGGTTCAACGTGACACAGATGGCGATGGTGATCCAGATGTGACCGATCCAGATGATGATAACGATGGTATCAAGGATGAGGATGATAAGAATCCGAAGACACCAGATACCAACCTTCCAGTGATCACAGCAGATGATGCGACCGTCACAGAAAAAGCACCAATCAGCCCAATCCCAGTAACGGTTACCGATGAGGATGATGACACCATTGCCATCGATCCAAATGATGTGACTGGCTTACCAGATGGCTTGGCCTACAACCCAGCGACAGAAGCGATTGAAGGCACACCAACGGTTTCCGATTGGGGCACAACGGAAGAAAGCCGAGACTTCCCAGTAGAAATCAAGGCAACCGATGGAGCTGGTAACGAAGCTACTAAGACCATCACGATCACGGTTCAACGTGACACAGATGGCGATGGTGATCCAGATGTGACCGATCCAGATGATGATAACGATGGTATCAAGGATGAGGATGATAAGAATCCGAAGACACCAGATACCAACCTTCCAGTGATCACAGCAGATGATGCGACCGTCACAGAAAAAGCACCAATCAGCCCAATCCCAGTAACGGTTACCGATGAGGATGATGACACCATTGCCATCGATCCAAATGATGTGACTGGCTTACCAGATGGCTTGGCCTACAACCCAGCGACAGAAGCGATTGAAGGCACACCAACGGTTTCCGATTGGGGCACAACGGAAGAAAGCCGAGACTTCCCAGTAGAAATCAAGGCAACCGATGGAGCTGGTAACGAAGCTACTAAGACCATCACGATCACGGTTCAACGTGACACAGATGGCGATGGTGATCCAGATGTGACCGATCCAGATGATGATAACGATGGTATCAAGGATGAGGATGATAAGAATCCGAAGACACCAGATACCAACCTTCCAGTGATCACAGCAGATGATGCGACCGTCACAGAAAAAGCACCAATCAGCCCAATCCCAGTAACGGTTACCGATGAGGATGATGACACCATTGCCATCGATCCAAATGATGTGACTGGCTTACCAGATGGCTTGGCCTACAACCCAGCGACAGAAGCGATTGAAGGCACACCAACGGTTTCCGATTGGGGCACAACGGAAGAAAGCCGAGACTTCCCAGTAGAAATCAAGGCAACCGATGGAGCTGGTAACGAAGCTACTAAGACCATCACGATCACGGTTCAACGTGACACAGATGGCGATGGTGATCCAGATGTGACCGATCCAGATGATGATAACGATGGTATCAAGGATGAGGATGATAAGAATCCGAAGACACCAGATACCAACCTTCCAGTGATCACAGCAGATGATGCGACCGTCACAGAAAAAGCACCAATCAGCCCAATCCCAGTAACGGTTACCGATGAGGATGATGACACCATTGCCATCGATCCAAATGATGTGACTGGCTTACCAGATGGCTTGGCCTACAACCCAGCGACAGAAGCGATTGAAGGCACACCAACGGTTTCCGATTGGGGCACAACGGAAGAAAGCCGAGACTTCCCAGTAGAAATCAAGGCAACCGATGGAGCTGGTAACGAAGCTACTAAGACCATCACGATCACGGTTCAACGTGACACAGATGGCGATGGTGATCCAGATGTGACCGATCCAGATGATGATAACGATGGTATCAAGGATGAGGATGATAAGAATCCGAAGACACCAGATACCAACCTTCCAGTGATCACAGCAGATGATGCGACCGTCACAGAAAAAGCACCAATCAGCCCAATCCCAGTAACGGTTACCGATGAGGATGATGACACCATTGCCATCGATCCAAATGATGTGACTGGCTTACCAGATGGCTTGGCCTACAACCCAGCGACAGAAGCGATTGAAGGCACACCAACGGTTTCCGATTGGGGCACAACGGAAGAAAGCCGAGACTTCCCAGTAGAAATCAAGGCAACCGATGGAGCTGGTAACGAAGCTACTAAGACCATCACGATCACGGTTCAACGTGACACAGATGGCGATGGTGATCCAGATGTGACCGATCCAGATGATGATAACGATGGTATCAAGGATGAGGATGATAAGAATCCGAAGACACCAGATACCAACCTTCCAGTGATCACAGCAGATGATGCGACCGTCACAGAAAAAGCACCAATCAGCCCAATCCCAGTAACGGTTACCGATGAGGATGATGACACCATTGCCATCGATCCAAATGATGTGACTGGCTTACCAGATGGCTTGGCCTACAACCCAGCGACAGAAGCGATTGAAGGCACACCAACGGTTTCCGATTGGGGCACAACGGAAGAAAGCCGAGACTTCCCAGTAGAAATCAAGGCAACCGATGGAGCTGGTAACGAAGCTACTAAGACCATCACGATCACGGTTCAACGTGACACAGATGGCGATGGTGATCCAGATGTGACCGATCCAGATGATGATAACGATGGTATCAAGGATGAGGATGATAAGAATCCGAAGACACCAGATACCAACCTTCCAGTGATCACAGCAGATGATGCGACCGTCACAGAAAAAGCACCAATCAGCCCAATCCCAGTAACGGTTACCGATGAGGATGATGACACCATTGCCATCGATCCAAATGATGTGACTGGCTTACCAGATGGCTTGGCCTACAACCCAGCGACAGAAGCGATTGAAGGCACACCAACGGTTTCCGATTGGGGCACAACGGAAGAAAGCCGAGACTTCCCAGTAGAAATCAAGGCAACCGATGGAGCTGGTAACGAAGCTACTAAGACCATCACGATCACGGTTCAACGTGACACAGATGGCGATGGTGATCCAGATGTGACCGATCCAGATGATGATAACGATGGTATCAAGGATGAGGATGATAAGAATCCGAAGACACCAGATACCAACCTTCCAGTGATCACAGCAGATGATGCGACCGTCACAGAAAAAGCACCAATCAGCCCAATCCCAGTAACGGTTACCGATGAGGATGATGACACCATTGCCATCGATCCAAATGATGTGACTGGCTTACCAGATGGCTTGGCCTACAACCCAGCGACAGAAGCGATTGAAGGCACACCAACGGTTTCCGATTGGGGCACAACGGAAGAAAGCCGAGACTTCCCAGTAGAAATCAAGGCAACCGATGGAGCTGGTAACGAAGCTACTAAGACCATCACGATCACGGTTCAACGTGACACAGATGGCGATGGTGATCCAGATGTGACCGATCCAGATGATGATAACGATGGTATCAAGGATGAGGATGATAAGAATCCGAAGACACCAGATACCAACCTTCCAGTGATCACAGCAGATGATGCGACCGTCACAGAAAAAGCACCAATCAGCCCAATCCCAGTAACGGTTACCGATGAGGATGATGACACCATTGCCATCGATCCAAATGATGTGACTGGCTTACCAGATGGCTTGGCCTACAACCCAGCGACAGAAGCGATTGAAGGCACACCAACGGTTTCCGATTGGGGCACAACGGAAGAAAGCCGAGACTTCCCAGTAGAAATCAAGGCAACCGATGGAGCTGGTAACGAAGCTACTAAGACCATCACGATCACGGTTCAACGTGACACAGATGGCGATGGTGATCCAGATGTGACCGATCCAGATGATGATAACGATGGTATCAAGGATGAGGATGATAAGAATCCGAAGACACCAGATACCAACCTTCCAGTGATCACAGCAGATGATGCGACCGTCACAGAAAAAGCACCAATCAGCCCAATCCCAGTAACGGTTACCGATGAGGATGATGACACCATTGCCATCGATCCAAATGATGTGACTGGCTTACCAGATGGCTTGGCCTACAACCCAGCGACAGAAGCGATTGAAGGCACACCAACGGTTTCCGATTGGGGCACAACGGAAGAAAGCCGAGACTTCCCAGTAGAAATCAAGGCAACCGATGGAGCTGGTAACGAAGCTACTAAGACCATCACGATCACGGTTCAACGTGACACAGATGGCGATGGTGATCCAGATGTGACCGATCCAGATGATGATAACGATGGTATCAAGGATGAGGATGATAAGAATCCGAAGACACCAGATACCAACCTTCCAGTGATCACAGCAGATGATGCGACCGTCACAGAAAAAGCACCAATCAGCCCAATCCCAGTAACGGTTACCGATGAGGATGATGACACCATTGCCATCGATCCAAATGATGTGACTGGCTTACCAGATGGCTTGGCCTACAACCCAGCGACAGAAGCGATTGAAGGCACACCAACGGTTTCCGATTGGGGCACAACGGAAGAAAGCCGAGACTTCCCAGTAGAAATCAAGGCAACCGATGGAGCTGGTAACGAAGCTACTAAGACCATCACGATCACGGTTCAACGTGACACAGATGGCGATGGTGATCCAGATGTGACCGATCCAGATGATGATAACGATGGTATCAAGGATGAGGATGATAAGAATCCGAAGACACCAGATACCAACCTTCCAGTGATCACAGCAGATGATGCGACCGTCACAGAAAAAGCACCAATCAGCCCAATCCCAGTAACGGTTACCGATGAGGATGATGACACCATTGCCATCGATCCAAATGATGTGACTGGCTTACCAGATGGCTTGGCCTACAACCCAGCGACAGAAGCGATTGAAGGCACACCAACGGTTTCCGATTGGGGCACAACGGAAGAAAGCCGAGACTTCCCAGTAGAAATCAAGGCAACCGATGGAGCTGGTAACGAAGCTACTAAGACCATCACGATCACGGTTCAACGTGACACAGATGGCGATGGTGATCCAGATGTGACCGATCCAGATGATGATAACGATGGTATCAAGGATGAGGATGATAAGAATCCGAAGACACCAGATACCAACCTTCCAGTGATCACAGCAGATGATGCGACCGTCACAGAAAAAGCACCAATCAGCCCAATCCCAGTAACGGTTACCGATGAGGATGATGACACCATTGCCATCGATCCAAATGATGTGACTGGCTTACCAGATGGCTTGGCCTACAACCCAGCGACAGAAGCGATTGAAGGCACACCAACGGTTTCCGATTGGGGCACAACGGAAGAAAGCCGAGACTTCCCAGTAGAAATCAAGGCAACCGATGGAGCTGGTAACGAAGCTACTAAGACCATCACGATCACGGTTCAACGTGACACAGATGGCGATGGTGATCCAGATGTGACCGATCCAGATGATGATAACGATGGTATCAAGGATGAGGATGATAAGAATCCGAAGACACCAGATACCAACCTTCCAGTGATCACAGCAGATGATGCGACCGTCACAGAAAAAGCACCAATCAGCCCAATCCCAGTAACGGTTACCGATGAGGATGATGACACCATTGCCATCGATCCAAATGATGTGACTGGCTTACCAGATGGCTTGGCCTACAACCCAGCGACAGAAGCGATTGAAGGCACACCAACGGTTTCCGATTGGGGCACAACGGAAGAAAGCCGAGACTTCCCAGTAGAAATCAAGGCAACCGATGGAGCTGGTAACGAAGCTACTAAGACCATCACGATCACGGTTCAACGTGACACAGATGGCGATGGTGATCCAGATGTGACCGATCCAGATGATGATAACGATGGTATCAAGGATGAGGATGATAAGAATCCGAAGACACCAGATACCAACCTTCCAGTGATCACAGCAGATGATGCGACCGTCACAGAAAAAGCACCAATCAGCCCAATCCCAGTAACGGTTACCGATGAGGATGATGACACCATTGCCATCGATCCAAATGATGTGACTGGCTTACCAGATGGCTTGGCCTACAACCCAGCGACAGAAGCGATTGAAGGCACACCAACGGTTTCCGATTGGGGCACAACGGAAGAAAGCCGAGACTTCCCAGTAGAAATCAAGGCAACCGATGGAGCTGGTAACGAAGCTACTAAGACCATCACGATCACGGTTCAACGTGACACAGATGGCGATGGTGATCCAGATGTGACCGATCCAGATGATGATAACGATGGTATCAAGGATGAGGATGATAAGAATCCGAAGACACCAGATACCAACCTTCCAGTGATCACAGCAGATGATGCGACCGTCACAGAAAAAGCACCAATCAGCCCAATCCCAGTAACGGTTACCGATGAGGATGATGACACCATTGCCATCGATCCAAATGATGTGACTGGCTTACCAGATGGCTTGGCCTACAACCCAGCGACAGAAGCGATTGAAGGCACACCAACGGTTTCCGATTGGGGCACAACGGAAGAAAGCCGAGACTTCCCAGTAGAAATCAAGGCAACCGATGGAGCTGGTAACGAAGCTACTAAGACCATCACGATCACGGTTCAACGTGACACAGATGGCGATGGTGATCCAGATGTGACCGATCCAGATGATGATAACGATGGTATCAAGGATGAGGATGATAAGAATCCGAAGACACCAGATACCAACCTTCCAGTGATCACAGCAGATGATGCGACCGTCACAGAAAAAGCACCAATCAGCCCAATCCCAGTAACGGTTACCGATGAGGATGATGACACCATTGCCATCGATCCAAATGATGTGACTGGCTTACCAGATGGCTTGGCCTACAACCCAGCGACAGAAGCGATTGAAGGCACACCAACGGTTTCCGATTGGGGCACAACGGAAGAAAGCCGAGACTTCCCAGTAGAAATCAAGGCAACCGATGGAGCTGGTAACGAAGCTACTAAGACCATCACGATCACGGTTCAACGTGACACAGATGGCGATGGTGATCCAGATGTGACCGATCCAGATGATGATAACGATGGTATCAAGGATGAGGATGATAAGAATCCGAAGACACCAGATACCAACCTTCCAGTGATCACAGCAGATGATGCGACCGTCACAGAAAAAGCACCAATCAGCCCAATCCCAGTAACGGTTACCGATGAGGATGATGACACCATTGCCATCGATCCAAATGATGTGACTGGCTTACCAGATGGCTTGGCCTACAACCCAGCGACAGAAGCGATTGAAGGCACACCAACGGTTTCCGATTGGGGCACAACGGAAGAAAGCCGAGACTTCCCAGTAGAAATCAAGGCAACCGATGGAGCTGGTAACGAAGCTACTAAGACCATCACGATCACGGTTCAACGTGACACAGATGGCGATGGTGATCCAGATGTGACCGATCCAGATGATGATAACGATGGTATCAAGGATGAGGATGATAAGAATCCGAAGACACCAGATACCAACCTTCCAGTGATCACAGCAGATGATGCGACCGTCACAGAAAAAGCACCAATCAGCCCAATCCCAGTAACGGTTACCGATGAGGATGATGACACCATTGCCATCGATCCAAATGATGTGACTGGCTTACCAGATGGCTTGGCCTACAACCCAGCGACAGAAGCGATTGAAGGCACACCAACGGTTTCCGATTGGGGCACAACGGAAGAAAGCCGAGACTTCCCAGTAGAAATCAAGGCAACCGATGGAGCTGGTAACGAAGCTACTAAGACCATCACGATCACGGTTCAACGTGACACAGATGGCGATGGTGATCCAGATGTGACCGATCCAGATGATGATAACGATGGTATCAAGGATGAGGATGATAAGAATCCGAAGACACCAGATACCAACCTTCCAGTGATCACAGCAGATGATGCGACCGTCACAGAAAAAGCACCAATCAGCCCAATCCCAGTAACGGTTACCGATGAGGATGATGACACCATTGCCATCGATCCAAATGATGTGACTGGCTTACCAGATGGCTTGGCCTACAACCCAGCGACAGAAGCGATTGAAGGCACACCAACGGTTTCCGATTGGGGCACAACGGAAGAAAGCCGAGACTTCCCAGTAGAAATCAAGGCAACCGATGGAGCTGGTAACGAAGCTACTAAGACCATCACGATCACGGTTCAACGTGACACAGATGGCGATGGTGATCCAGATGTGACCGATCCAGATGATGATAACGATGGTATCAAGGATGAGGATGATAAGAATCCGAAGACACCAGATACCAACCTTCCAGTGATCACAGCAGATGATGCGACCGTCACAGAAAAAGCACCAATCAGCCCAATCCCAGTAACGGTTACCGATGAGGATGATGACACCATTGCCATCGATCCAAATGATGTGACTGGCTTACCAGATGGCTTGGCCTACAACCCAGCGACAGAAGCGATTGAAGGCACACCAACGGTTTCCGATTGGGGCACAACGGAAGAAAGCCGAGACTTCCCAGTAGAAATCAAGGCAACCGATGGAGCTGGTAACGAAGCTACTAAGACCATCACGATCACGGTTCAACGTGACACAGATGGCGATGGTGATCCAGATGTGACCGATCCAGATGATGATAACGATGGTATCAAGGATGAGGATGATAAGAATCCGAAGACACCAGATACCAACCTTCCAGTGATCACAGCAGATGATGCGACCGTCACAGAAAAAGCACCAATCAGCCCAATCCCAGTAACGGTTACCGATGAGGATGATGACACCATTGCCATCGATCCAAATGATGTGACTGGCTTACCAGATGGCTTGGCCTACAACCCAGCGACAGAAGCGATTGAAGGCACACCAACGGTTTCCGATTGGGGCACAACGGAAGAAAGCCGAGACTTCCCAGTAGAAATCAAGGCAACCGATGGAGCTGGTAACGAAGCTACTAAGACCATCACGATCACGGTTCAACGTGACACAGATGGCGATGGTGATCCAGATGTGACCGATCCAGATGATGATAACGATGGTATCAAGGATGAGGATGATAAGAATCCGAAGACACCAGATACCAACCTTCCAGTGATCACAGCAGATGATGCGACCGTCACAGAAAAAGCACCAATCAGCCCAATCCCAGTAACGGTTACCGATGAGGATGATGACACCATTGCCATCGATCCAAATGATGTGACTGGCTTACCAGATGGCTTGGCCTACAACCCAGCGACAGAAGCGATTGAAGGCACACCAACGGTTTCCGATTGGGGCACAACGGAAGAAAGCCGAGACTTCCCAGTAGAAATCAAGGCAACCGATGGAGCTGGTAACGAAGCTACTAAGACCATCACGATCACGGTTCAACGTGACACAGATGGCGATGGTGATCCAGATGTGACCGATCCAGATGATGATAACGATGGTATCAAGGATGAGGATGATAAGAATCCGAAGACACCAGATACCAACCTTCCAGTGATCACAGCAGATGATGCGACCGTCACAGAAAAAGCACCAATCAGCCCAATCCCAGTAACGGTTACCGATGAGGATGATGACACCATTGCCATCGATCCAAATGATGTGACTGGCTTACCAGATGGCTTGGCCTACAACCCAGCGACAGAAGCGATTGAAGGCACACCAACGGTTTCCGATTGGGGCACAACGGAAGAAAGCCGAGACTTCCCAGTAGAAATCAAGGCAACCGATGGAGCTGGTAACGAAGCTACTAAGACCATCACGATCACGGTTCAACGTGACACAGATGGCGATGGTGATCCAGATGTGACCGATCCAGATGATGATAACGATGGTATCAAGGATGAGGATGATAAGAATCCGAAGACACCAGATACCAACCTTCCAGTGATCACAGCAGATGATGCGACCGTCACAGAAAAAGCACCAATCAGCCCAATCCCAGTAACGGTTACCGATGAGGATGATGACACCATTGCCATCGATCCAAATGATGTGACTGGCTTACCAGATGGCTTGGCCTACAACCCAGCGACAGAAGCGATTGAAGGCACACCAACGGTTTCCGATTGGGGCACAACGGAAGAAAGCCGAGACTTCCCAGTAGAAATCAAGGCAACCGATGGAGCTGGTAACGAAGCTACTAAGACCATCACGATCACGGTTCAACGTGACACAGATGGCGATGGTGATCCAGATGTGACCGATCCAGATGATGATAACGATGGTATCAAGGATGAGGATGATAAGAATCCGAAGACACCAGATACCAACCTTCCAGTGATCACAGCAGATGATGCGACCGTCACAGAAAAAGCACCAATCAGCCCAATCCCAGTAACGGTTACCGATGAGGATGATGACACCATTGCCATCGATCCAAATGATGTGACTGGCTTACCAGATGGCTTGGCCTACAACCCAGCGACAGAAGCGATTGAAGGCACACCAACGGTTTCCGATTGGGGCACAACGGAAGAAAGCCGAGACTTCCCAGTAGAAATCAAGGCAACCGATGGAGCTGGTAACGAAGCTACTAAGACCATCACGATCACGGTTCAACGTGACACAGATGGCGATGGTGATCCAGATGTGACCGATCCAGATGATGATAACGATGGTATCAAGGATGAGGATGATAAGAATCCGAAGACACCAGATACCAACCTTCCAGTGATCACAGCAGATGATGCGACCGTCACAGAAAAAGCACCAATCAGCCCAATCCCAGTAACGGTTACCGATGAGGATGATGACACCATTGCCATCGATCCAAATGATGTGACTGGCTTACCAGATGGCTTGGCCTACAACCCAGCGACAGAAGCGATTGAAGGCACACCAACGGTTTCCGATTGGGGCACAACGGAAGAAAGCCGAGACTTCCCAGTAGAAATCAAGGCAACCGATGGAGCTGGTAACGAAGCTACTAAGACCATCACGATCACGGTTCAACGTGACACAGATGGCGATGGTGATCCAGATGTGACCGATCCAGATGATGATAACGATGGTATCAAGGATGAGGATGATAAGAATCCGAAGACACCAGATACCAACCTTCCAGTGATCACAGCAGATGATGCGACCGTCACAGAAAAAGCACCAATCAGCCCAATCCCAGTAACGGTTACCGATGAGGATGATGACACCATTGCCATCGATCCAAATGATGTGACTGGCTTACCAGATGGCTTGGCCTACAACCCAGCGACAGAAGCGATTGAAGGCACACCAACGGTTTCCGATTGGGGCACAACGGAAGAAAGCCGAGACTTCCCAGTAGAAATCAAGGCAACCGATGGAGCTGGTAACGAAGCTACTAAGACCATCACGATCACGGTTCAACGTGACACAGATGGCGATGGTGATCCAGATGTGACCGATCCAGATGATGATAACGATGGTATCAAGGATGAGGATGATAAGAATCCGAAGACACCAGATACCAACCTTCCAGTGATCACAGCAGATGATGCGACCGTCACAGAAAAAGCACCAATCAGCCCAATCCCAGTAACGGTTACCGATGAGGATGATGACACCATTGCCATCGATCCAAATGATGTGACTGGCTTACCAGATGGCTTGGCCTACAACCCAGCGACAGAAGCGATTGAAGGCACACCAACGGTTTCCGATTGGGGCACAACGGAAGAAAGCCGAGACTTCCCAGTAGAAATCAAGGCAACCGATGGAGCTGGTAACGAAGCTACTAAGACCATCACGATCACGGTTCAACGTGACACAGATGGCGATGGTGATCCAGATGTGACCGATCCAGATGATGATAACGATGGTATCAAGGATGAGGATGATAAGAATCCGAAGACACCAGATACCAACCTTCCAGTGATCACAGCAGATGATGCGACCGTCACAGAAAAAGCACCAATCAGCCCAATCCCAGTAACGGTTACCGATGAGGATGATGACACCATTGCCATCGATCCAAATGATGTGACTGGCTTACCAGATGGCTTGGCCTACAACCCAGCGACAGAAGCGATTGAAGGCACACCAACGGTTTCCGATTGGGGCACAACGGAAGAAAGCCGAGACTTCCCAGTAGAAATCAAGGCAACCGATGGAGCTGGTAACGAAGCTACTAAGACCATCACGATCACGGTTCAACGTGACACAGATGGCGATGGTGATCCAGATGTGACCGATCCAGATGATGATAACGATGGTATCAAGGATGAGGATGATAAGAATCCGAAGACACCAGATACCAACCTTCCAGTGATCACAGCAGATGATGCGACCGTCACAGAAAAAGCACCAATCAGCCCAATCCCAGTAACGGTTACCGATGAGGATGATGACACCATTGCCATCGATCCAAATGATGTGACTGGCTTACCAGATGGCTTGGCCTACAACCCAGCGACAGAAGCGATTGAAGGCACACCAACGGTTTCCGATTGGGGCACAACGGAAGAAAGCCGAGACTTCCCAGTAGAAATCAAGGCAACCGATGGAGCTGGTAACGAAGCTACTAAGACCATCACGATCACGGTTCAACGTGACACAGATGGCGATGGTGATCCAGATGTGACCGATCCAGATGATGATAACGATGGTATCAAGGATGAGGATGATAAGAATCCGAAGACACCAGATACCAACCTTCCAGTGATCACAGCAGATGATGCGACCGTCACAGAAAAAGCACCAATCAGCCCAATCCCAGTAACGGTTACCGATGAGGATGATGACACCATTGCCATCGATCCAAATGATGTGACTGGCTTACCAGATGGCTTGGCCTACAACCCAGCGACAGAAGCGATTGAAGGCACACCAACGGTTTCCGATTGGGGCACAACGGAAGAAAGCCGAGACTTCCCAGTAGAAATCAAGGCAACCGATGGAGCTGGTAACGAAGCTACTAAGACCATCACGATCACGGTTCAACGTGACACAGATGGCGATGGTGATCCAGATGTGACCGATCCAGATGATGATAACGATGGTATCAAGGATGAGGATGATAAGAATCCGAAGACACCAGATACCAACCTTCCAGTGATCACAGCAGATGATGCGACCGTCACAGAAAAAGCACCAATCAGCCCAATCCCAGTAACGGTTACCGATGAGGATGATGACACCATTGCCATCGATCCAAATGATGTGACTGGCTTACCAGATGGCTTGGCCTACAACCCAGCGACAGAAGCGATTGAAGGCACACCAACGGTTTCCGATTGGGGCACAACGGAAGAAAGCCGAGACTTCCCAGTAGAAATCAAGGCAACCGATGGAGCTGGTAACGAAGCTACTAAGACCATCACGATCACGGTTCAACGTGACACAGATGGCGATGGTGATCCAGATGTGACCGATCCAGATGATGATAACGATGGTATCAAGGATGAGGATGATAAGAATCCGAAGACACCAGATACCAACCTTCCAGTGATCACAGCAGATGATGCGACCGTCACAGAAAAAGCACCAATCAGCCCAATCCCAGTAACGGTTACCGATGAGGATGATGACACCATTGCCATCGATCCAAATGATGTGACTGGCTTACCAGATGGCTTGGCCTACAACCCAGCGACAGAAGCGATTGAAGGCACACCAACGGTTTCCGATTGGGGCACAACGGAAGAAAGCCGAGACTTCCCAGTAGAAATCAAGGCAACCGATGGAGCTGGTAACGAAGCTACTAAGACCATCACGATCACGGTTCAACGTGACACAGATGGCGATGGTGATCCAGATGTGACCGATCCAGATGATGATAACGATGGTATCAAGGATGAGGATGATAAGAATCCGAAGACACCAGATACCAACCTTCCAGTGATCACAGCAGATGATGCGACCGTCACAGAAAAAGCACCAATCAGCCCAATCCCAGTAACGGTTACCGATGAGGATGATGACACCATTGCCATCGATCCAAATGATGTGACTGGCTTACCAGATGGCTTGGCCTACAACCCAGCGACAGAAGCGATTGAAGGCACACCAACGGTTTCCGATTGGGGCACAACGGAAGAAAGCCGAGACTTCCCAGTAGAAATCAAGGCAACCGATGGAGCTGGTAACGAAGCTACTAAGACCATCACGATCACGGTTCAACGTGACACAGATGGCGATGGTGATCCAGATGTGACCGATCCAGATGATGATAACGATGGTATCAAGGATGAGGATGATAAGAATCCGAAGACACCAGATACCAACCTTCCAGTGATCACAGCAGATGATGCGACCGTCACAGAAAAAGCACCAATCAGCCCAATCCCAGTAACGGTTACCGATGAGGATGATGACACCATTGCCATCGATCCAAATGATGTGACTGGCTTACCAGATGGCTTGGCCTACAACCCAGCGACAGAAGCGATTGAAGGCACACCAACGGTTTCCGATTGGGGCACAACGGAAGAAAGCCGAGACTTCCCAGTAGAAATCAAGGCAACCGATGGAGCTGGTAACGAAGCTACTAAGACCATCACGATCACGGTTCAACGTGACACAGATGGCGATGGTGATCCAGATGTGACCGATCCAGATGATGATAACGATGGTATCAAGGATGAGGATGATAAGAATCCGAAGACACCAGATACCAACCTTCCAGTGATCACAGCAGATGATGCGACCGTCACAGAAAAAGCACCAATCAGCCCAATCCCAGTAACGGTTACCGATGAGGATGATGACACCATTGCCATCGATCCAAATGATGTGACTGGCTTACCAGATGGCTTGGCCTACAACCCAGCGACAGAAGCGATTGAAGGCACACCAACGGTTTCCGATTGGGGCACAACGGAAGAAAGCCGAGACTTCCCAGTAGAAATCAAGGCAACCGATGGAGCTGGTAACGAAGCTACTAAGACCATCACGATCACGGTTCAACGTGACACAGATGGCGATGGTGATCCAGATGTGACCGATCCAGATGATGATAACGATGGTATCAAGGATGAGGATGATAAGAATCCGAAGACACCAGATACCAACCTTCCAGTGATCACAGCAGATGATGCGACCGTCACAGAAAAAGCACCAATCAGCCCAATCCCAGTAACGGTTACCGATGAGGATGATGACACCATTGCCATCGATCCAAATGATGTGACTGGCTTACCAGATGGCTTGGCCTACAACCCAGCGACAGAAGCGATTGAAGGCACACCAACGGTTTCCGATTGGGGCACAACGGAAGAAAGCCGAGACTTCCCAGTAGAAATCAAGGCAACCGATGGAGCTGGTAACGAAGCTACTAAGACCATCACGATCACGGTTCAACGTGACACAGATGGCGATGGTGATCCAGATGTGACCGATCCAGATGATGATAACGATGGTATCAAGGATGAGGATGATAAGAATCCGAAGACACCAGATACCAACCTTCCAGTGATCACAGCAGATGATGCGACCGTCACAGAAAAAGCACCAATCAGCCCAATCCCAGTAACGGTTACCGATGAGGATGATGACACCATTGCCATCGATCCAAATGATGTGACTGGCTTACCAGATGGCTTGGCCTACAACCCAGCGACAGAAGCGATTGAAGGCACACCAACGGTTTCCGATTGGGGCACAACGGAAGAAAGCCGAGACTTCCCAGTAGAAATCAAGGCAACCGATGGAGCTGGTAACGAAGCTACTAAGACCATCACGATCACGGTTCAACGTGACACAGATGGCGATGGTGATCCAGATGTGACCGATCCAGATGATGATAACGATGGTATCAAGGATGAGGATGATAAGAATCCGAAGACACCAGATACCAACCTTCCAGTGATCACAGCAGATGATGCGACCGTCACAGAAAAAGCACCAATCAGCCCAATCCCAGTAACGGTTACCGATGAGGATGATGACACCATTGCCATCGATCCAAATGATGTGACTGGCTTACCAGATGGCTTGGCCTACAACCCAGCGACAGAAGCGATTGAAGGCACACCAACGGTTTCCGATTGGGGCACAACGGAAGAAAGCCGAGACTTCCCAGTAGAAATCAAGGCAACCGATGGAGCTGGTAACGAAGCTACTAAGACCATCACGATCACGGTTCAACGTGACACAGATGGCGATGGTGATCCAGATGTGACCGATCCAGATGATGATAACGATGGTATCAAGGATGAGGATGATAAGAATCCGAAGACACCAGATACCAACCTTCCAGTGATCACAGCAGATGATGCGACCGTCACAGAAAAAGCACCAATCAGCCCAATCCCAGTAACGGTTACCGATGAGGATGATGACACCATTGCCATCGATCCAAATGATGTGACTGGCTTACCAGATGGCTTGGCCTACAACCCAGCGACAGAAGCGATTGAAGGCACACCAACGGTTTCCGATTGGGGCACAACGGAAGAAAGCCGAGACTTCCCAGTAGAAATCAAGGCAACCGATGGAGCTGGTAACGAAGCTACTAAGACCATCACGATCACGGTTCAACGTGACACAGATGGCGATGGTGATCCAGATGTGACCGATCCAGATGATGATAACGATGGTATCAAGGATGAGGATGATAAGAATCCGAAGACACCAGATACCAACCTTCCAGTGATCACAGCAGATGATGCGACCGTCACAGAAAAAGCACCAATCAGCCCAATCCCAGTAACGGTTACCGATGAGGATGATGACACCATTGCCATCGATCCAAATGATGTGACTGGCTTACCAGATGGCTTGGCCTACAACCCAGCGACAGAAGCGATTGAAGGCACACCAACGGTTTCCGATTGGGGCACAACGGAAGAAAGCCGAGACTTCCCAGTAGAAATCAAGGCAACCGATGGAGCTGGTAACGAAGCTACTAAGACCATCACGATCACGGTTCAACGTGACACAGATGGCGATGGTGATCCAGATGTGACCGATCCAGATGATGATAACGATGGTATCAAGGATGAGGATGATAAGAATCCGAAGACACCAGATACCAACCTTCCAGTGATCACAGCAGATGATGCGACCGTCACAGAAAAAGCACCAATCAGCCCAATCCCAGTAACGGTTACCGATGAGGATGATGACACCATTGCCATCGATCCAAATGATGTGACTGGCTTACCAGATGGCTTGGCCTACAACCCAGCGACAGAAGCGATTGAAGGCACACCAACGGTTTCCGATTGGGGCACAACGGAAGAAAGCCGAGACTTCCCAGTAGAAATCAAGGCAACCGATGGAGCTGGTAACGAAGCTACTAAGACCATCACGATCACGGTTCAACGTGACACAGATGGCGATGGTGATCCAGATGTGACCGATCCAGATGATGATAACGATGGTATCAAGGATGAGGATGATAAGAATCCGAAGACACCAGATACCAACCTTCCAGTGATCACAGCAGATGATGCGACCGTCACAGAAAAAGCACCAATCAGCCCAATCCCAGTAACGGTTACCGATGAGGATGATGACACCATTGCCATCGATCCAAATGATGTGACTGGCTTACCAGATGGCTTGGCCTACAACCCAGCGACAGAAGCGATTGAAGGCACACCAACGGTTTCCGATTGGGGCACAACGGAAGAAAGCCGAGACTTCCCAGTAGAAATCAAGGCAACCGATGGAGCTGGTAACGAAGCTACTAAGACCATCACGATCACGGTTCAACGTGACACAGATGGCGATGGTGATCCAGATGTGACCGATCCAGATGATGATAACGATGGTATCAAGGATGAGGATGATAAGAATCCGAAGACACCAGATACCAACCTTCCAGTGATCACAGCAGATGATGCGACCGTCACAGAAAAAGCACCAATCAGCCCAATCCCAGTAACGGTTACCGATGAGGATGATGACACCATTGCCATCGATCCAAATGATGTGACTGGCTTACCAGATGGCTTGGCCTACAACCCAGCGACAGAAGCGATTGAAGGCACACCAACGGTTTCCGATTGGGGCACAACGGAAGAAAGCCGAGACTTCCCAGTAGAAATCAAGGCAACCGATGGAGCTGGTAACGAAGCTACTAAGACCATCACGATCACGGTTCAACGTGACACAGATGGCGATGGTGATCCAGATGTGACCGATCCAGATGATGATAACGATGGTATCAAGGATGAGGATGATAAGAATCCGAAGACACCAGATACCAACCTTCCAGTGATCACAGCAGATGATGCGACCGTCACAGAAAAAGCACCAATCAGCCCAATCCCAGTAACGGTTACCGATGAGGATGATGACACCATTGCCATCGATCCAAATGATGTGACTGGCTTACCAGATGGCTTGGCCTACAACCCAGCGACAGAAGCGATTGAAGGCACACCAACGGTTTCCGATTGGGGCACAACGGAAGAAAGCCGAGACTTCCCAGTAGAAATCAAGGCAACCGATGGAGCTGGTAACGAAGCTACTAAGACCATCACGATCACGGTTCAACGTGACACAGATGGCGATGGTGATCCAGATGTGACCGATCCAGATGATGATAACGATGGTATCAAGGATGAGGATGATAAGAATCCGAAGACACCAGATACCAACCTTCCAGTGATCACAGCAGATGATGCGACCGTCACAGAAAAAGCACCAATCAGCCCAATCCCAGTAACGGTTACCGATGAGGATGATGACACCATTGCCATCGATCCAAATGATGTGACTGGCTTACCAGATGGCTTGGCCTACAACCCAGCGACAGAAGCGATTGAAGGCACACCAACGGTTTCCGATTGGGGCACAACGGAAGAAAGCCGAGACTTCCCAGTAGAAATCAAGGCAACCGATGGAGCTGGTAACGAAGCTACTAAGACCATCACGATCACGGTTCAACGTGACACAGATGGCGATGGTGATCCAGATGTGACCGATCCAGATGATGATAACGATGGTATCAAGGATGAGGATGATAAGAATCCGAAGACACCAGATACCAACCTTCCAGTAGCTCCGACTCATGATAAAGGAACTGTTGCTCCAACTACTCCTACAGAAGAGAAAAAAGCAATGCTTCCAGAAACAGGAGTTGAGGATTCTTCAAGTCTTCCTATCATTGGAGCTCTACTTTTGGGACTTTCTGGACTTTTAGTCTCTGGAAAGAAACGCAATAAAGAAGATGAGGAGTAGTGCTCTTTATCAGCTACAATTAGGCTGATGAAAAAGGCTCTTTGTCAGGCTCTTTGTCAACCGTAGTGGGTAGATGAAAAGCTAACACCTAGAGAGGACGAAATAAAAGCTTCTACCTAGAGAGAACGACCTTCGTTCTCTCTTTTTGTATATTCAAAGCAATATATATCTTAGTTTTAAAGTTCTTAAAGTTCCTAAACCCGAAAGCCTGTCTCTTGATATCCTTGATGAGTTTATTGGTCGCTTCCAGTTTAGCGTTGGTATAGGGTAGCTCAATGGCGTTCGTGATATAAGTTTTATACTTTAGAAAGGTCTTAAAAACAGTCTTGAAGGCAGGATTGACAAGGTTAAGGTTGAATTAAACTAGACAGAATTTATAAAGTGTTCTACACTAAAGAGGAGAACAGATATGTCTAGAACAATTTGCCGTCATTTCACAGATGAGTTTAAACAACAAATTGTTGACCTACACAATGCAGGTATGAAGCGAAGCGAGATTATCAAAGAGTATAACTTGACCCCGTCTAGCTTTGACAAGTGGGTTAAACAAGCAAGAACAACTGGTTCCTTCAAAACTGTTGATAATCTGACAGATGAACAGCGTGAGTTGATGGAACTCAGAAAACGCAATAAAGAGCTTGAAATGCAGGTTGATATCCTAAAGCAAGCGGCGGTGATTATGGCACGAAAAGGGAAATAATCACCGCTAACAAGGACAAATACAGCATTTCAGCCATGTGTCAATGCTTGAACATTCCTCGTTCCAGCTTTGTAGTAATAGACTTGTTCGTAACTTAAAGGTGGTATACTAAAGGTATGGAAACAACATACGAAAAAGCCTTAAAATTAAACTCAGAGAATTTCAAATTGTTGATAGGTGTTAAAAAAGCGACGTTTCAACTGATGCTTGATTGTCTCACTGACGCTTATCAAGAGCAACACCGAAAAAGAAAGGAGGACGTCCACGCCGTCTAAGTATGGAAGAGCAGCTCATCATGACCTTGCGCTACTTACGCTATTACCCGACTCAACGCTAGTTGGCATTTGATTTTGGTGTAGGTGTGGCAACTGTCAATGAGACCATTACATGGGTAGAGGACACCCTTCGTTCTTCAGGTCTCTTTAATTTAGACCACTTAGAAGCACCTAGCGCCACTGTTGCCATAGATGTCACTGAAAGTCCCATTCAACGCCCTAAAAAACCAAAGCAAGAATTATTCTGGTAAAAAGAAAAGACATACCATAAAAACTCAAATCATGCTTGATTTGACTAGCCATCGTGCTTGTCAATTGGCTTTTTCAGATGGTCATACGCATGATTTTACCCTTTTTAAGGAGAGTATTGACTATAGTTTGCCCCAAAATACCCTTGTTTTCGTAGATTTAGGGTATTTAGGCATCTTGAAATTTCACGAAAATACCTTTATTCCTGCTAAACGTTCTAGAAATCACCCCTTAACCCAAGAGGATAAGCCGTTGAATCGCGAGATAGCTAAAATGCGTATTGAAGTCGAGCACTTTAATGCCAAATTTAAAACCTTTAAATCATGGCACAGCCTTATCGTAATCGTAGAAAACGGTTTGAATTAAGAGCGGAGTTAGTTGATTTGTGGTATCATCAACCATGAGGTGATGTAGTTACCGAACAAGTCTATTAGAAAATTTTATAAGTTTAATTGTGCTCTTATATAGTAAATTCAGACAAAAAATTTAAATGTAAGCGCTTTTTTATGAAAAGTAGTAGAATATTTGTTGGCTGGAATTGGTCTAATATCGATGACTTTGGAAAAAGCAGATGCTTTTGTTAAAGACATGGTTGAGAAAGGGCGCTTGACCGTTGAAGAAGGTAAGGAGCTACAGTCCGAACTCAAACGCAAAGGGCAAGCAGAGGTTCAAGGTGTCTTTGATAGGGTCAATGCAAAAACACAAAAGGTGCAGTACGCTACCAAAGATGATCTCTCACGTCTTGAGAATAAATTAGATGCGCTCTTACAACACCGGACTTCTGAAAGTAAAGAATAGGTTTATTTTATGGAAAATAAACGCCTGAGAGAAATTGTTAGGGTTTTTAGTTCGGTAGGCTTTACGACTTTAAAAGAGCGAAAAAAGCCACTGGATGAGCAGATGGCACCAGCTAAACTGCGTCTAGCTTTTGAGCAGTTGGGACCAAGTTTTGTCAAAATTGGGCAGATTTTATCGACGCGCAGTGACCTATTACCTGATGCCTATATTAAGGAATTGACCAGACTTCAAAGCAATGTCCTTCCATTAGACAAGGAGCTTGTCATGTCAGCAATCGAAGCAGAGCTGACACAACCCTTATTTGATGTTTTTCAGTCAATAGATGAGAGGCCATTGGCAAGTGGGTCAGTCGCTCAGACCCATAGAGCCATTTTGAAAACAGGCCAAGAGGTTGTGGTCAAAATTCAGCGACCACATCTGGCAGAAATTGTTGATGAAGACCTGTCTTTGTTGATTGGTTTGTCGAAAAAGATGCCATCAGGACTCATTCCCATGGTTAATCTGACAGATGTTCTCTACCAACTAAAAGATAGTCTGACTACTGAAATTGATTTCCGTAATGAAGCTAAGGCCTTGCTTGAGTTTGCTGAGCTTAATCGCAGGGTAAAATGTGTGGCTGTTCCTAAGGTTTATGATGAGCTGACGACCTCTCATATGGTGGTCGAAGAATTTATCCAAGGGATTCCAATCAATCGCTACGAAGATTTGGTTCATGCGGGCTATGATTTGGAGGATATTGGGCAGAAGCTCAAGTTGTCCTTTATCAAGCAGGTTCTTAAGGATGGTTATTTCCATGGTGATCCACATCCTGGAAATCTTCTCATCAAGGATGGGCAGATTTACTTTATCGATTTTGGTATCATGGGTCATTTAGAAAATGACATGCGAGCTGCTCTAAATGATATTCTGTATAGTTTTACGGCTCAGGATATTGATGGTATGACTCAGGGCATTTTGACAATAACCAACCTTGATACTTCAATGAACAAGGCGGAGCTGAGTCGAGATGTTGAGCGTATGCTTAATAAGTATTCCAGCCTAAATTTGGGAGCCTTATCGATTACCTATTTGCTGGAAGATTTAGTGAAAGTTTTTATCAATAATCATCTCAAGGCCTCCCCTCAGATAACGATCTTGGAAAAAGCTTCGCTACAAATTGAGGGGATTTTCCGAGACTTAGCACCTGATAAGGACTTGATGACTCTAGCCAAGGATTATTTCATCGAAAATATGGGGCCAGACATGCTCGAACAGGCCTTAAATAAGGAAACGCTATTAATCGAGCTTTTTTACCTGCTCAAAAACGGTAAAAACATTTCTAGACGAGCCAATCAGCTTTTGGAACAAATCCTAAACGGTCGCATTTTGATTAATCATGATTTATACGATTATAACAATCGTATCAAAATCGTGACGAGGATGGCTAATCGTTTTGTACTGAGCTTGGTTTTTCTAGCGCTTCTGATTAGCGCCAGTTTGCTCAGTATAAATGCAGAGATGCTTGATATGTCTAAACTGTTGTTTGTACTTGCAGGACTGGTTCTGATTTGGATTTTTGTTGGAATTTTTAGGGAGTAGGATATAGTCATTATTAGCTTTGAGACATCGTCACTTTCGGTTTGCCCTACTCTAGTACTATCTGCACCTCAGTTCCTTGTCTGAAAGCTAATTTATTCGATTATATTTATCCTAAATCAGAAATTTTTATATGAAAAAAGACAGATTTTCATATTTATACTTGCTCTTCTCAAAAATGCCTATAGACAAGAATTGTGATATTAAAGATAATTAATTATTTTGTTAGAACAACAAAATGCACTGGATAGCCTGTGCATTTTTCTTAGTACGACGGGCATGTCGTACATCTGAGGTGAAAGTCCTCTGCGGGCACCCGCTACCGGTGAACCCAATAGCGACTCCCAAGCCTGACTATCGTGAGGTAGCGGGGAGAGGAAGGGATAGCGAAATCGTGGCACTACGAACAGAAACGTGATACGAAGGCATATATAGCGGACAAGGTGGCTAAGAACATTAAAGTCCAAAAAGGTAGTCGTAACCTATATGCGTAAATCACGAGTGTAAATGAGGAAAGATGTACGACTTATCCCGTGAGGTCTCATGAGCGTCAATAAGACGTAGTAACAACGAATCATGAGAAGTCAGCCGAGGTCATAGTAGCGATGAAGTTTCTGTAATGGAAACGGAGCGAAGGGCTGAACTATTAACCGGAGTATACTTACTTCACTTGTGTCTGTAAAAGAACGGTCTGATAGAACTGGAGGCGGTCACGTATTGACTAGAAGAAAGTTCGCCAATATAAGATATCCTACAGACACCGAAACAAGAAAGGAATACACACATGTCATAGTTACTAGATAATATCCTATCTCGTTCAAATATGTTGGACGCTTACAATCAAGTTAGAGCTAATAAAGGTTCTGCAGGAATTGACGGCTTAACCATTGACGAAATAGATGACTATCTCCGCAAACACTGGCGTTCAACTAAAGAACTCATAAAGCAGAGGAAGTACAAACCTCAGCCAGTCTTACGAGTTGAAATTCCCAAACCTAACGGCGGAGTCCGTCAGTTAGGTATCCCAACGGTCATGGATAGAATGATACAACAAGCTATTGTCCAAGTCATTAGTCCCATTTGTGAACCCTATTTCTCTGAGAGGAGCTACGGATTCAGACCCAATCGGTCCTGCGAACATGCCGTTATCCAGTTATTAGAATATCTTAATGACGGCTATGAGTGGATAGTGGACATAGACCTTGAGAAGTTTTTCGATACCGTTCCTCAAGATAGACTGATGTCACTTGTTCATAACATAATCCAGGATGGGGATACAGAATCTCTGATTCGTAAGTACCTTCATTCAGGGGTGGTCATTAACGGACAGTGGCATAAAACACTAGTTGGAACACCACAGGGAGGAAATTTATCACCGCTCCTGTCCAATATCATGCTTAATGAGCTAGACAAAGAGTTGGACAGTCGAGGGCTTCGCTTTGTCCGCTACGCAGATGACTGTATCATCACAGTTGGTAGTGAGGCAGCGGCTAAACGTGTGATGCATTCAATTAGTCGTTACATTGAAAAACGATTAGGTTTGAAAGTCAACATGACTAAGACCAAGATTGTGAGACCGAGCAAATTAAAGTACCTAGGATTTGGGTTCTGGAAATCATCTGAGGGCTGGAAAAGTCGTCCGCATCAGGATAGCGTACAGAGTTTCAAGAGAAAACTCAAGAAACTAACAGCCCGTAAGTGGAGTATTGACTTAGACAACCGAATTGAGCGACTAAACTGGGTCATCCGAGGTTGGATAAACTACTTTTCTATGACGAACATGAAATCAGTCATGGAAAGCCTTGATGAACGATTAAGAACTCGAATAAGAGTTATTATCTGGAAACAATGGAAGAAGAAATCTAGGCGATTATGGGGACTTCTCAAATTAGGAGTACCGAAGTGGATAGCGGATAAAGTATCTGGCTGGGGAGACCATTATCAATTAGTGGCTCAGAGGTCTGTATTGAAACGTGCCATATCAAAACCAGTCCTCGCTAAACGTGGACTGGTTTCTTGCCTAGATTATTGTCTAAAACGACATGCGTTAAAAAAAGTTAGTTGAACCGCCGTGTGCCGAACGGCACGCACGGTGGTGTGAGAGGGACTAGAAATTTGTCCCTACTCGATCGACTTCCCGCAGTGTATAAATCAACTATTTTCACAGATGGTTATGACTGGATATCCTTCTTTTCATTATAAAAACTATCTTTACTCTTAACTTGAATAGGGATTCTTTCAACTAAATCGATATTTTTTTACATTTTTGTAAAAATAGATATGACCGTCCCAGATAGGTTCTCTATCTCCTTCAGAAATTTCTCGGTTAATATGTTTAGATTTTTTAGTGCCAATTTAAAAAAATCGACAGCTTCTTCTTCAATTTGCTTAGATGATTTATCCATGAATAACCTCTTTCAATAAGTAGTTTTATCCTAACATTATACCAATTTTTGTGATAACTTTTCCAAATCATCTTTGTTATCCTAATATCATTCCTAAGAAAATCAAAGTTTGATTTTCTATTGGGGATTTTGGGGCGAAACCACCAAGTTATCTTATCGTTGGCTGTCAAAACTGGAAGGTTTTGGTAGGCTGGCGATATGATTTTTTGGGTATTGTGACCACAATGCCTGAGCTCGCAAAGACCGAACAAGGACTTTAAGAAATTTCTCGTATGACACACGGGGTCGGGGTTTACCCGAGAAAGGATGAAAGTGAGGGAAAGAGATGTCTGAACAGTACCGTGACATTAGAAAAGAGGTAAATCTAACCGCAGATGAGCTAAAACAGATTGAAAAAATGATGGAGGTTGATAATTATCGTCACTTTTCACCATTCGTCAGGGATAAAATTTTGATGACTGATGACAAACAGTTAGCTGCCAAAGAATGGTTCTCCCTTTGGCAGTCTCAAAAGTTTGAATAAATTAGTCGAGATGTGTATGAAGTTCTAGTTGTCGCAAGAGAAAATCATCAAGTGACTCAAGAACACGTCTCAATCTTATTGACTTGCGTTCAAGAATTGATTGCGGAAGTCAATCAAGCACAGCCACTCAGTCGTGAGTTTCGTGAAAAATATGTGGGCTAGGAGGGAGTAATGGTTTATCGTTATCGTACCAATCTCAAAAAAGTATTTCTAACAGATTCAGAGTTACATCAATTGAATGAACGAATTGCTAAGAGTCATTGTCAAAATTTTTCAGTCTATGCTAGAAAAGTTTTGCTCAATCCCAATATGTCTTTTATCACAATTAACACGGATACTTATGATCAGTTAGTGTTTGAATTGAGACGGATTGGAAATAACACTAATCAAATTGCGCGTGCTATTAACCAAAGCCATTTGATTTCTCAGGAACAGTTACAAGAATTGAGTAAAGGAGTCGGAGAGTTAATTAAGGAAGTGGATAGAGAATTTCAAGTGGAAGTGAAAAGACTGAAGGAGTTCTATGGTAATCACTAAGCATTTTGCGACGCACGGAAAAAAATATCGTAGGCGTTTAATTAAGTATATTCTCAATCCTGATAAAACGGACAATTTGAAATTGGTATCTGATTTTGGCGTGAGCAATTACTTAGACTTTCCCAGCTATGAAGAAATGGTAGAAATGTACAATGTCAACTTTACCAATAACGACAAGTTGTACGAATCCAGAAATGACCGACAAGAAAAACATCAACAAAATATCCATGCCCATCACCTCATTCAATCATTTTCTCCTGAGGATAATCTGACACCTGAAGAAATTAACCGTATTGGTTACGAGACTATGATGGAATTGACAGGAGGTCGTTTTCGTTTCATCGTAGCGACTCATACAGACAAAAATCATGTTCATAATCACATCCTAATCAACGCCATAGACAGTAATTCAGATAAAAAATTGATATGGAATTATGCCTTAGAACGAATTTTACGTATGATTTCAGATCGTATTTCTAAAATGGTGGGGGCAAAAATTATTGAAAAGCGTTTCTCATACCGTGAGTATCATAAATATAGGCAGTCTAGTCATAAATTTGAATTAAAGCAACGTCTGATGTTATCCTTAAATCTTAGAGTCACTATTGTATAATTTAGACAAAGGACAAAAACATGCAAAAACGCTACTCAAAAGAATTTAAAGAAACCCTTATCGCCTTCTATCATTCTGGTCAATCCGTCACCCAGCTGTCTAAAGAATACGACGTGGCCCCTGAAACAATTTATAAATGGATAGACCTCTACTCTACATCTAATGAAAGCTCCGTCTCTAAAGCTGATTTTCTAGAATTAAAAAGACAACTGGCTAAAGTTAAGGAAGAACGAGATATCTTAAAAAAAGTATTGACCATATTCGCCGAGAAAAAGAAGTGAGTGCTGCGGATATGGCTCAAACCATACAAACTTTAGCACTCAATGTCAGACTAAGCTGTCAACTCCTTGATGTTCCTGAATCAAGTTATTATGAACGGATTAACCGACATCCATCTAAAACTCAATTAAGGAGACAATACCTGTCACTCAAAATTTCTCAACTCTTCAATGCTAACCGAGGAATCTATGGTGCTCCTAAAATTCATCATCTTCTACTTAAACAAGGGGAAAAAGTCGGGTTAAAACTGGTACAGAAGCTAATGAAGCAACTTCAACTCAAGTCTGCAGTCATTAAGAAATTTAAGCCTGCATACTCACTAAGTGATCACATCAATCGAAAAAATCTCATACAGACTGAACCTACAAAGAAAAATAAGGTTTGGTCAACCGACATTACTTATATTCCTACTCAACAAGGATGGGCTTATCTCTCAACCATTATGGATCGTTATACTAAAAAAGTCATTGCTTGGGATTTGGGCAAGCGAATGACTGTAGAATTAGTGCAAAGAACTTTAAATAAGGCCATTAAATCACAAGACTATCCAGAAGCTGTTATTCTTCATTCTGACCAAGGAACCCAGTATACGAGTCTAGAGTATGAAGAGTTGCTTAAGTATTATGGGATGACTCACTCTTTCAGTCGAAGGGGATACCCTTATCATAATGCCAGTCTTGAATCTTGGCATGGACATTTAAAAAGAGAGTGGGTGTATCAATTTAAATATAAGAACTTTGAAGAAGCCTATCAGAGTATTTTCTGGTACATCGAAGCCTTTTATAATTCAAAACGAATCCATCAAAGTTTAGGGTATCTTACACCTAATCAATTTGAAAAGGTAAGTGCTTAAAATAAATAGATTAAAATTATACGTTTGTTACTCTAAAAACTTGACTTAACGTCAAATGAAGAAAAAGAGTTAAACTTGAATTTCATTTAAAAGTCCTCCATCTACACTTCAAATTTTTCTTTATCTTTAAAGTATTTGTTTTTCATTTTAAGTGCAACATTAACCAAAGCAATCATAACTGGAACTTCCACAAGTGGACCAATTACTGCAGCAAAGGCTTCGCCTGAGTTAATCCCAAATACACCAACAGCGACAGCAATCGCAAGCTCAAAGTTATTGCTTCCTGCTGTAAAGGAAAGAGATGTTGCTACTGGATAGCTCGTTCTCATTTTCTTAGACATAAAGAAAGATATAAAGAACATCAAGACAAAGTATAATAGAAGGGGAATCGCAATTAATACTACATCAAGTGGTAATTCTACTACTTTATCTCCTTTTACTGCAAACATAATAATTGTAAATAAAAGAGCAGATAAAAGATTTACAAAACACTAAAGATGAACAATTTAAACAATTAAGTAATATGCAAAATCTTTTTGACCAACAACAACGTCAAGCCTTACAGGATAAAAAATTACTAGAAGAGTATAAATCAGAAATCAGTGGACTTATCGTCCGGACTTGAAGTCGGAAGAAGCACTTTGGCAAAACTTTAGAGGCCATTTGAACCGAATAAATTTAGCAGTATTGGAAGAGCAACTATTAACGGACAAAGAATTTAAGCAAGTCAAAGTCGAGTTTTCACGTTTGACCGGAACGCCTTTTTTAGCTTCTCAATGGCTTAGAGGAGAAGACGGGGTGGCTCAAGTTTTATTAGAGCGAGAAGATGGGAAAAAAGTGACTTTAGAAGCCTTTAGAAATAAGGATATCTCAGGAGGAACTTCTTCTTATGAGGTAGTTCACCAAGTGTTCCCAGATTCCTCTAGAGTAGATCGTGGAGATGTGAGCTTGCTGATTAATGGGATCCCAATCATTGGGTAAAGATAGGAAAACAAAGGCAATAATAGCTGGTTATATTTATTTAAAAAACAAGATGGTTACATTTATTTTAAAAAGACTTGACAAGAATGGTTTACAATAGTAAACTTATCTCAAACATTTACGTTTACGCATGTAGACAATAAGGAGGAAAAGAGAATAAGTACAATAGTAGTTAGCCCTCATATCACAGATACTGAATGGGAAGTTATGCGTGTAGTCTGGGCGAATGGTCGAGTGACTAGTAAAGAAGTCATCTCCATATTGAAAGAAAAAATGGACTGGAAACAAGCCACTATCAAAACGCTCTTAGGTCGACTGGTTGAAAAAGGCGTACTAAATACAGAGAAAGAAGGTAGAAAATTTATTTATACTGCCAATATTGAAGAGAAAGAAGCCGTAGGAAAGTATACAGACGATATTTTCAACCGTATTTGTCGAAAGAATGTCGGGAATGCAGTAGGGAGTATCATTGAAAATCATGTCTTAAGCTTCGATGATATCCAGCGACTAGAAGAAATATTAGAGATGAAAAAAGCTTTCGCAGTAGAAGAAGTGGATTGTCAGTGTACAGAAGGGCAATGCGATTGCCATTTACATCATCATGGAGAATAAGGAGCGAAAAAATTGGAGAATAAATCGTTTGCCATAGAAGGTATGACCTGTGCGTCTTGTGCGCAGACAGTAGAAAAAGCGGCAAAAAAAGTACGTGGGGTCACACAGGCTTCCATGAACCTAGCAACAGAAAAGTTGAGTATAGAATACAATGAACCAACTTTTTCGGTAAAAATCTACAAAAAGCGTTGGATGATTCAGGGTATGAACTGATTGCCCAAGAGGGAAAGACGCAAACCTTTGCAATTGAAGGGATGACCTGCGCATCCTGTGCACAGACAATTGAAAAAGCCGTCGGAAAGTTGTCGGGCGTAGATAAAGCTTCAGTCAATTTAGCGACAGAAAAAATGCAAGTTTCCTATAACCCGTCAGCAATTTCAGTATCTGATGTGACTGGTGCTGTATCCAATAGTGGTTATGCAGCCGTATTAGAGACTACGGATACTCAAGATAATTCACGAGCAGAGAAGCGTGATAAAAAAGAATGAAGCAACTTTCAAATCGTTTTGGGATATCCATTATATTTACAATCCCTGTATTAATTATATCTATGGGTCCAATGGTAGGTATGCCTCTACCAAATATCGTTGACCCAATGATAAATGCATTTAATTTTTCTCTTTTACAACTTATTCTGACTTTGCCGATAATGGTAGTAAGCTGGGAATATTTCCAGAAGGGATTTAAAACTTTATTTAAAGGTCACCCAAATATGGATCCCCCTGATTGCGCTTGGTACGGCGTCTGCATTTGTTTACAGCCTTGCTGCGACAATTGAGACAGGCCTGGGTTACGGCAACTTTTCCAATTTACTTTATTATGAAGTAACTGGAGTTATCTTGACGCTCCATACATTAGGGCTATTTTTAGAAGAACGCTCAAAGGGGCAAATGTCCTCAGCTATTGAAAAATTAGTTAACTTGGCTCCTAAAACAGCTCGAGTAATACGTAATGGTGTGGAACAAGAGATTACTGTGGACGAAGTCGCTTTAGGAGATGTTATTCGAGTTCGTCCGGGAGAAAGTATGCCTGTAGATGGTGTTGTTGTTGAGGGGCGCACTTCAGTCGATGAATCAATGCTGACAGGAGAAAGTATCCCCGTGGAAAAGGAAAGTGGAGACGAGGTTATTGGGGCTAGTATCAATAAAAATGGTTCCATTGATTACCGCGCGACTCGAGTGGGAAGTGATACAACTCTATCTAAAATCATAAAATTAGTAGAAGATGCTCAAGGGTCTAAAGCACCCATTGCTCGAATGGCCGATATCATTACCGGATATTTCGTACCGATTGTTATAGCATTAGCCGTTTTAGCAGGGATTGCTTGGTTAATTGTAGGTCAATCTGGAATATTTGTTTTATCCGTTATCATAACAACCCTTGTCATTGCTTGTCCTTGTGCCTTAGGTTTGGCGACTCCAACAAGTATTATGGTTGGAACCGGAAAAGGGGCAGAACATGGTGTCTTGATAAAAAGTGGTGAGGCGTTAGAAACCACTCATAATTTAGACACGATTGTATTTGATAAAACAGGGACACTGACAGAAGGTAAACCTATCGTGACGGATATTTTGGTAACTCCTCTTATTACTAAAGAAAATATTTTATATTATGCAGCTTTCGGTGAAACAGGTTCTGAACACCCATTAGGCGAAGCCATCGTACAGAAATCAAAAGAAGAGAACATGATATTAGCTAAACCAGATCATTTTGAAGCGATTCCTGGACACGGGATTCGAGTTGAAATTGAGGGCAAAGATATGTACAGTGGAAACCGTAAACTGATGCTAGAGCAAAAGATTGATTTATCAAGCATGGAAAAAGAATCCGATCGTTTAGCAGACGAAGGAAAAACACCGACGTATCTCTCTGTTGATGGAGAACTAGCTGGAATTATCGCAGTAGCTGACACACTCAAGGAAAATAGTATGAAGGCTGTTAAAGAACTTAGAAGACGCGGTGTTGAAGTAATCATGATTACTGGAGATAACAAACGAACAGCCAAAGCGATTGCTAAGCAAGTGGGTATAGACAGTGTATTAAGTGAAGTATTACCTGAAGATAAAGCAGAGGAAGTCAAAAAACTACAAGAGGCAGGCAAGGAGGTAGCGATGGTTGGAGACGGCATTAACGATGCACCCGCATTAGCTCAAGCAGATGTTGGAATTGCAGTTGGATCAGGTACAGACGTGGCGATTGAATCGGCTGATATTGTCCTTATGCGTAATGATTTAACCGCTGTATTGACTGCGATTGATTTAAGTCATGCAACGCTACGAAAAATTAAACAAAACTTGTTCTGGGCTTTTGCTTACAACCTTGTAGGTATTCCAGTTGCGATGGGTCTTTTGTATATTTTTGGCGGACCATTGATGAGTCCAATGTTGGCGGGGCATTCGCCATGAGTTTCAGCTCCGTATCGGTCTTGCTCAATGCTTTACGGTTAAGACGATTCAAACCAGCAGTTGTTTAGAAAACACGTAGCTTATCTGGGATTTAAACTTCTTCCTATTCTATATAATAGGAGAAGATAAAAAAAGGGGAATAAAATAATGAAAAAAGAAGTCTTATTAGATGGCGTAAAATGTGCAGGTTGTGCGAACACGGTACAAGAAAGATTTTCAGCTATTGAAGGGGTTGAATCTGTAGAGGTTGATTTAGCGACTAAAAAAGCAGTACTTGAAAGTCAAACAGAGATTGATACCGAAACGCTCAATGCTGCTTTAGCAGAAACTAACTATTCAGTATTAAGTGCATAAAGTACGAATACCATTTATTCATAGATAGTAGCTAGAGATAAAGTATAGAACCCTTTTCGTGAGAATTATATGCAGTGTTAGATGAGAAAGTTCTAAAACTTTAAAATCAGTCTCTAATTATAATAAGGAGGAATTAAAAATGAGGAATAACAAAAAACATTCGTCACATAGTCATCATAATCACGGTGACATGGATCACTCAAAACACGACCATAATGAAATGGAACATAGTCAGATGGATCACAGTCAGATGGATCACAGCAAGATGAATCATAGTGCGATGGATCACAGTGAAATGGATCATGGCGCAATGGGAGGGCATGCCCACCACCATCACGGTAGCTTTAAGGAGATTTTCTTGAAGTCACTCCCATTAGGAATTGCAATCTTACTCATTACGCCTATGATGGATATTCAGTTGCCTTTCCAAATTATCTTTCCTTATGCAGACGTTGTAGCAGCTGTATTGGCAACAATTCTATACATTTATGGCGGAAAACCATTCTACATGGGTGCGAAAGATGAGTTTAATTCAAAAGCTCCAGGCATGATGTCCTTGATTACTTTGGGAATAACGGTTTCTTATGCCTATAGTGTTTACGCAGTGGCCGCTCGATATGTGACCGGAGAACATGTCATGGACTTCTTCTTTGAGTTTACAACGTTAATTTTAATCATGTTATTAGGACACTGGATTGAAATGAAGGCATTGGGTGAAGCAGGGGACGCGCAAAAAGCATTGGCTGAGTTGGTGCCGAAAGATGCTCATGTTGTTTTAGAAGACGATTCGATTGAGACTCGCCCTGTGTCTGAACTTCAGATTGGAGATGTTATCCGTGTTCAAGCAGGAGAAAATGTTCCAGCTGATGGTATCATTATCCGCGGAGAATCCCGTGTAAACGAAGCGCTTGTGACTGGGGAATCGAAACCAATTGAAAAAAAACCCGGAGATGAGGTCATCGGTGGATCAACCAATGGTGGCGGAGTCCTCTATGTGGAAATAAAGCAGACGGGCGATAAGTCCTTCATTTCTCAGGTTCAGACATTAATCAGCCAAGCACAAAGCCAACCATCTCGAGCAGAGAATGTGGCTCACAAAGTAGCTAGCTGGTTGTTCTACATTGCCGTTGTAGTAGCTTTAATCGCTCTAGTAGTCTGGATGATCATTGCGGATCTGCCTACAGCCGTTATCTTTACTGTGACTGCGTTAGTTATTGCCTGCCCACATGCTTTGGGTCTTGCTATTCCCTTGGTAGTATCACGTAGTACTAGTTTGGGTGCAAGCCGAGGATTACTGGTTAAAAATAGAGAAGCTTTGGAATTAACTACTAAAGCGGATGTTATGGTATTGGATAAAACAGGTACTTTAACAACTGGTGAATTTAAAGTGTTGGACGTCACTGTTTTGAGTGATAAATATTCTGAAGAAGAAATTACAGGCTTGTTGGCGGGTATAGAGGCGGGCTCCAGTCACCCGATTGCCCAATCGATTGTGAACCACGCTGAAGCGAAAGGCATTAAGTCAGTTTCCTTTGACTCCATTGAAATCGTTTCGGGAGCAGGAATAGAAGGGGAGGCGAACGGCCACCACTATCAATTAATCAGCCAAAAGGCATACGGAAAAGCATTGCGTATGGATATTCCGAAAGGCGCTACTTTAAGTATCCTTGTAGAAAATAATGAAGCAATCGGCGCTGTCGCATTGGGAGATGAACTGAAAGAAACTAGCAGAAACTTGATCGAGGTGCTGAAAAAATACGGAATTGAACCACTCATGGCTACTGGTGATAACGAGGAAGCTGCACAAGGAGTTGCAGAAGTTCTAGGTATTCAATACCAAGCCAATCAATCTCCGAAAGATAAGTACAAGCTGGTCGAGTCCATGAAAAACCAAAACAAGACGGTTATCATGGTGGGAGACGGGGTCAATGACGCACCTTCCCTTGCCTTGGCAGACGTAGGTATTGCAATCGGAGCTGGAACGCAAGTAGCTTTGGATTCTGCGGATATTATCCTTACTCAGTCTGATCCAGGGGATATTGAATCCTTTATCGAGTTAGCAAACAAGACGACACGTAAAATGAAACAAAACTTGGTATGGGGAGCAGGGTATAACTTTATCGCGATCCCAATAGCTGCAGGAATACTAGCACCAATTGGCATAACATTAAGTCCAGCAGTCGGTGCCGTCCTGATGTCACTTTCGACTGTAATTGTTGCCATCAATGCTATGACATTGAAATTAGAGCCAAAATAAACAGTTATTTGGCACATGAAATAATTGAATGACCTTATCGTGTAAAAATACAATAGTTTCACAGGAAAGGAAGAGATGAAATAATTTAAAAAATCATCTCTTCCTTTTTGCTTAGAAGTCAATAAATTGGACTATTTTTATTCAGTTACTTAGGCAACATTTGAGATACGATTTCGATTATAAAAATTGATATACCAACCGATGGCTGCTTGGACTTCAGTTAATGTTTGGTATACCTTCAGATACACCTCTTCACGCTTCAATATTGAATGAAACGATTCCATACGGCCATTATCGTACGGATGGCCTTTGAGTGAATATGAATGTTTCAAGCCATAATTTTGGCATTTAATATTAAACTCAGCACTCGTGTATTGTGACCCCATATCTGAATGAATAATGAGTGGCTTTCGATGCTTATCTAACGACATCTGTAAGGCACTTGTGGCTAGCTCGGCTGTCATTGTATCGCCCAATACTTTTCTCTTCTCAGGATCCAAAACGGTCGCTAAATAGACCCATCTGTGATTAGTCAACTGAATATAAGTGATATCTGTTTGCTAAACACCGCTCAAATCATGCAAGTGTCTAATCAGATTGGGTTTTTGATCAACCGTCACAACAGTTTTGGGTTTGCGATAACGTTTTTGCATGCGGGATTTAATCCCTAATTCACGCATCAATTTGAGTGTCATATACTCAGATACTTTCGGACCGTCGGTTTGTTGACTATAAGCAGTAATAGGACGATAACCATAAAATTAAAAGGTTTTCCAAACGTCTAAAATATAAGGTTTCAGGGATTCTCTACGTTTTTCTTGTCGACTGGGCTGCCAATGGCGCCAGTTGTAATAGGTACTAGGTTGTCAGTAAATAAACAAAAACTTTTGTAAGTGTGCTATTATAAGTCATATAGGTCGTGCGCTTTCTAATTCTTAGTGGTTTAAGATTAGGATAGCACGTGACCTGATATAATTAAGTTGTAACACCTGTGTATAGTTTGGTAAAATACATACATAATCCAAGGAGATGTTACAAAGACAAACAATCGTTACGAGCCTGAGCTCAAACAAAAGGTTCTTCGCCTCTATCTGGAAGAGGGACGAACCAAGAAAAGCCTGACCGAAGAATATAATCTTGGACAAGGCACGCTGACATACTGGTTACAGCAATACCGCAAAGAATGCGATAACAGCCCAACAAAACGGGAAGAATCTGATTCATACGAAGTTGCAAAAAAGCTACGCAAAGAAATTGAAGAACTCAAAAAGGAAAATGATTTTTAAAAAAAAGCGGCAGCATTCTTTGCGAAGGAAATCGATTAGCTCAGTACCAGTTCATCCAGAAATATCAACAGATATTTGGGGTCAGATGGCTTCTTAGAAGAATGAACATCTGTCCAAATGCTTACTATAATTATCTTAAAAACAAAAAATATGCTTATCGTCAGGAGAAGGCAGAGATTCAACGTAAAATTGTTGAAATCTACCACCGCGAAAATGGAGTTCCTGGATACCGAATGATGAACGATTATCTTAAGGGTATCGGAAGCATTCGTTCAGATCTGACAATACATCATTTTATGAATGAATTGGGCTTACGTTCCATCACACGTCGAAAGAAACCAAACTATGTAAAAGGAACTGCCAATAAAATCTTTCCAAACCTTCTGAATAGGGAATTTGATGTAAAAGAACCCAATAAAATATGGTGTACTGATTTTACATATTTAACTCGTCCAGATGGAACAATGCGTTACAATTGCACGATTATAGACCTTTGCGGTCGTGAAGTGGTTGCATCATTAAACAGCAGTCATATCGATACTGAGTTGGCAAAGGAAACCTTGAAAATCGCACTAGAACGTCGAAAACCAGCAAAAGGAATTATCCTGCATTCTGATCAAGGGCGTCAATTTACCGCAAAAGAATTCAATAAATTTTGTGATAAAAACTATGTCCAACAAAGTATGAGCAAAGCAGGCTGTCCATATGACAATGCCGTTATGGAAAGATTCTACAATACGCTCAAACACGAATTCTATTATCTCTACAAGTTTGATTCAAATGACATTCTTGACCAAAAGCTCTATGAATTTGTTTATGGGAAATATAATCACGTAAGACCACATCGTGCAAACGGTGGACTTACACCTTATGCTGCACGATGTCGTGCAGCGTAAGAAATTTTATACACTAGTGTTACAAAAATGCTTGACTAGGTCAAACTATGTATTCACTTCTTTTAGGGTATAATTTCAAAAAAGAAAAAGACTTATCTTACTTAGCATCATTTCATGCACGTTTTGAACAAATTCATCCGTTCGCTGATGGTAATGGTCGTGTAGGACGTTTAATTCTTTACAAGGAATGCTTAAAACAAGGAATAACTCCATTCATTGTTGATGACACCAGAAAAGCAGACTATTACAATGCACTAGAACAATTTCAAGCTTATGATAACCATCAACCCTTAATTGATTATTTTGCTAGCGAACAAAAATTTTATGCAAATTACCTTAAAAACAAAGGATTTGCAGGGAAAATAAACGATAGCAAAGACAGAGATGTTATCAATAAAAAAAGTAAAAGTGCTGATGATAGCCATAAAAAGCCAAACAAAACAAAAGGTTTTTCGTTATAATTATATATAACTGTGTTTATAAAAATATTTATAATTATATATATAACTATAATTATAAACACAAATATAAATATAGTTATATTTAAAAACTCTTCATTTCCATGAGGAGTTTTTTTGTGATAGTTTATCCAAAATTAGGTAAAATATCTGTATGACAGGTATGAGATTTGATGAAAAGAGTTTTGTTATTGAATTAGAAGATAAACGTAAATATGACTTTTTAAAAAGAGTTGAAACGTATGATGCAAATATTGCCTCAGCAATGCGGATAGCTGGATACAAACGTATCAATCAAACAGAGAGAACGGTTGCTTTTACTTTTGGAGAAGTAACTTTTTCAAGGTCTCGCTGGAGAAAAGGAAGCAAAACACGTTGTCCTGTTGATGAATGGCTAGGACTCAAAAAGTACATGCGTTTTTCTCCTGAATTGGTTTGCCATGTAGCTAAAATGGCTACAGTAATGTCATATCGTCAAGTGTGTCATTTTGTTAAAGAGTTTTATCATCTTGAGATTACTAAGGATACTGTTTTAAAAGCCGTTAAGCGAGCTGGGGAATTGCTATCTGAAAAAGAAAAATTTCGCTTTTGGCTAGAGGAAGAACCGACCAAGAAAATTAATCCAAAAATCCTTTATATTGAAGGCGATGGCGTGATGGTGAAATCATCAGATTCTGCTAGAGATGACAAAAGAAATGTTGATTTAGCACACTTTCTTCTTCACACAGGTTCTAAAAAAATTGCTAAAAATCGTTATGTTTTGGAAAATAAGCATGAGATAATTCACACAAATTATGAAAAGGCAAAAGAAGAATTACTAGACTATTTGTATAATCATTACGAGATTACAGATGAGACGATATTAATCACTAATTCTGATAATGGTAAAGGCTATACTCCAAAAGTTTTTCAAGAAATTAAAAAAGCGCTTGGCATTAAAATACACGAGCACTTTTGGGATGCTTATCATCTAAACGAAAAGATAAAAATATTTTTTAAAAAATATCCAGCCGAGTTAAAAGAACTAGCTTTTCAGGCAATCAATAGCCATAAAAGGGAATTGATGAAAACCGTTCTTGACACCGTAGAGTCTTTAATTGCTGATGGAGATGATGAAGAACACTATAATTATTTTAATTTTCGCCGAAAAATTCTTAATAATTTCAAATACACAAAGCCTGCTAAATTAAGAAATTTATCAGCCAAAGGAATAGGTGTCATGGAGAGTCAGCATCGAAAAATAACCTATCGGATGAAACACAGGGGAATGTATTGGTCATTAAAAGGTGCTTATACAATGTCGAGATTAATTATTCTAGATAGAATTAATCTTGTTGATGATCTATTTTTTGGTAATTGGCGAAAAGAGTATGAATACTATCAAAATCAACGTTTAAGCGTTGGTTATCTCCGAGAAGCGAAGGAACAAACGATATTTAAATCACGCAAAATTTTTCAACGTGCTGGGAAATTTACTTCTCTTGACCGCCAAAAATTTAAGTATTAAAAACTTTAAAATTTTTTGGATTTTAAGGCTTTTTTAAGTTGTTTTTGTTTGCATTTTTCTGACAATTTTGTTATAATATCATTATAGAAAATCAAAAAAAGGAGCAGAAGCGGGTAACTTCTACTCCACCGATTAAGACAAATCTACACTTTGCTTAATCAGTCTGAAGTTATTGTAACACAAAAAAGCCAATAAAGTCAAGACTGAAGCAAGGAAACCTTTGTTTCGGTATTTTTTTTGAAAAAATTCAACAGAGAAATCTCTTGATTTATAGGCTTGATGATTATTCTCAAAAAAATAGACACAAACAAAACCAAGTAGTCCTTGACAGCTTTCTATTCTTATTATAAAATAGTATGGTATGTTTAGTAACTGATCAAATATAGCCGGCTAAACGAATACGAAAATCTATGAGGAGGTATTCATCGTGAAACGTACTTATCAACCAAGTAAAATCCGTCGTCAACGTAAACACGGATTCCGTCACCGTATGTCAACTAAAAACGGACGTCGCGTGCTTGCTGCTCGCCGTCGTAAAGGACGTAAAGTCTTATCTGCTTAATTGATAGAATACAAAAAGTCACCGTCAGTGCTCGAGTCTGACGGTTTTTTTATTTTCTTGAAATCAGTCTTACTTTTTTGGGTTCATGAAAAAAAGTAATTATTGAGAGGAGGTGTCATGGTGGTAAATTCCATTTTAGAAACAATGCAGGGTATTGCAGCTGAAGCAAAGCCAATTTTGGCGGATTATGATGCAAAGGTTCAAGGATTACGTTCGCAATTTACAAAAGAATTGGAATGTATCGAAACGGATTGTGACAAGAAAACTCAAATTGAAGTTGAGGGGCTTTCAAAAGAACTTGCGGAGAAAACTGCTCAAGTTAATCTCCCACAGATTCATTTGCAAGAGTTTGAATGGTGCCAAACAATGTCTCAGGAAAACTGATTTCTATCACAGCAGGTGAATTTACCGTTGAAGAAATGGTTTATGAAATTGAACAAGCTGACGGTTCTATTTTTAAAGGAACACTGTTGCAAAAATGGCCTGTTCGTAAAGGACGTCCTGTTGCTCAACGCTTGATTCCAGAGGAACCTTTGGTAACAGGTCAACGCGTTATTGACACTTTCTTTCCTGTGACAAAAGGCGGTGCTGCTGCCGTACCAGGACCTTTCGGAGCTGATAAAACGGTTGTTCAACACCAAATCGCCAAATTTGCGAATGTGGATATTGTTATCTACGTTGGTTGTGGTGAACGTGGTAATGAAATGACCGATGTTTTGAATGAATTTCCAGAGTTGATTGACCCAAATACTGGTCAATCTATCATGCAACGTACAGTCTTGATTGCCAATACATCAAATATGCCCGTAGCTGCGCGTGAAGCTTCTATTTACACAGGGATTACGATTGCTGAATACTTCCGAGATATGGGTTATTCTGTCGCCATTATGGCAGATTCAACATCTCGTTGGGCAGAAGCGCTTCGTGAAATGTCAGGGCGTTTGGAAGAAATACCAGGTGACGAAGGTTACCCAGCTTACCTAGGTTCTCGTATTGCTGAATATTATGAACGTGCTGGTCGTGCTCGTGTACTTAGTCAAGAAGGTCGCGAAGGAATAATTACCGCCATTGGTGCCGTATCACCTCCAGGAGGAGACATTTCAGAACCTGTTACGCAAAATACGCTACGTATTGTTAAAGTGTTTTGGGGCTTGGATGCTCCGCTTGCCCAACGTCGCCATTTCCCAGCAATTAACTGGTTGACATCCTATTCACTTTATAAAGATGAAGTTGGGAAGTACGTTGATAAAGTCCAAAAAACAAATTGGGCTGCTAAGGTGACACAAGCTATGAATATTTTACAACGTGAGTCTAGTTTGGAAGAAATTGTACGCTTGGTTGGTATTGATTCACTTTCTGAAACAGATCGTTAGACCATGGAAATTGCTAAACAAATCCGTGAGGATTATTTGCAACAAAATGCCTTTGATTCAGTTGATACCTTCACTTCATTTGCCAAACAAGAAGCGATGCTTAACAATATTTTGAATTTTGCGGATGAAGCTAAAAAAGCACTTGAACTAGGAGCGTATTTCACTGAAATCATGGACGGAACTGTTGAAGTACGTGACCGCATGGCACGTAGTAAATATATTGCCGAGGAAAATATTGACCAAATCAAAGCGCTATCTGAACAAGCACAAGAAGCGATTCATCAAGTGTTAGCAAAAGGAGGTATCTAAGATGAGTGTTCTTAAAGAATATCGAACAGTCAGAGAAGTTGTTGGACCTCTAATGATTGTTGACCAAGTTTCTGGTGTTCACTACAATGAATTGGTTGAAATCAAGCTTCATAATGGTGAAGTTCGTCAAGGGCAAGTGCTTGAAGTTCAAGAAGATAAAGCCATGGTTCAACTTTTTGAAGGGTCTAGTGGTATCAATCTTGAAAAGGCGAAGGTGCGTTTTACAGGACATCCTTTGGAATTGCCAGTATCAGAAGATATGGTTGGACGTATTTTCAATGGTATGGGAAAACCAATTGACGGTGGACCAGATTTGATTCCGGAAAAATATTTGGATATTGACGGTCAAGCAATCAATCCCGTGGCGCGTGATTATCCTGATGAATTTATTCAAACAGGGATTTCAGCGATTGACCATTTGAATACTTTGGTTCGTGGGCAAAAATTACCTGTATTTTCAGGTTCAGGTCTTCCTCACAATGAATTAGCAGCGCAAATTGCGCGTCAAGCAACGGTATTAAATTCTGATGAAAATTTTGCGGTTGTTTTTGCAGCCATGGGGATTACCTTTGAAGAAGCAGAATTTTTCATGAATGACTTACGTCAAACGGGAGCGATTGACCGTTCTGTTCTCTTTATCAATTTGGCAAATGACCCTGCTATCGAACGTATTGCCACACCACGTATTGCTTTGACAACGGCTGAATATTTGGCTTACGAAAAAGATATGCATGTGTTGGTTATCATGACGGATATGACCAACTACTGTGAAGCGCTTCGTGAAGTGTCGGCTGCACGTCGTGAAGTCCCTGGGCGCCGTGGTTACCCTGGTTACCTTTACACAAACTTGTCTACACTTTATGAACGTGCGGGGCGTTTGGTTGGTAAAAAAGGTTCTGTAACACAGATTCCTATTTTGACCATGCCTGAAGATGATATTACGCACCCAATTCCTGACTTGACAGGTTACATCACCGAAGGACAAATCATTTTATCACATGAATTGTATAATTCTGGTTATCGTCCACCGATTAATGTATTGCCATCACTATCTCGTTTGAAAGATAAAGGGTCAGGTGAAGGTAAAACACGGGGTGACCATGCGGCAGCAATGAACCAACTTTTCGCTGCTTACGCCCAAGGAAAACAAGCGGCAGAATTGGCTGTTGTGTTGGGTGAATCAGCCTTATCTGACACTGACAAACTTTATGTGGAATTCACTAAACATTTTGAAGAAGAATACATTAATCAAGGTTTCCAAACAAACCGTAGCATCGAAGAAACGCTTGATTTAGGTTGGGAATTGTTATCAATCCTCCCACGTACCGAACTCAAACGTATCAAAGACGATATGCTTGACCAATACCTTCCGCAAACTAAAACAGATGATAAGTAATCATTAAAACATTTAGTAAAGGAGGTAGGTTTTATGGCACGTTTAAATGTAAAACCCACTCGAATGGAATTGAGTAACCTCAAGGAACGTTTAAAAACCGCAACTCGTGGGCACAAATTACTCAAAGATAAACGAGATGAATTAATGCGACGTTTTGTTGACCTCATTCGTGAAAATAATGAATTGCGCAAAGAAGTAGAAGCGGCTCTGGTCGGTCATATGCAAGATTTTGTCATGGCGAAATCTCTTGAAAACACACTTATGGTAGAAGAAATGTTTTCAGTTCCGACAAAAGAGGTTCAACTGTTTATTGAAACAGAAAATGTTATGAGCGTTACTGTTCCCAAAATGCACAGCCATATTGAAAATCCGTATGGTGATGATAACGGTGACGTTGTGTACAGTTATCTAGCTTCTAATAGTGAAATGGACGACACCTTGGTTTCCATTGAGGGCTTGACAGAGGAATTGCTTCGTCTGGCTGAAATCGAAAAATCTTGTCAACTAATGGCTGACGAAATTGAAAAAACACGCCGTCGCGTCAATGGTTTGGAATACTCAACCATTCCACAATTGGAAGAAACCATTCACTATATCGAACTAAAACTCGAAGAAACAGAGCGCGCCAACCTAGTCCGCATTATGAAAGTAAAATAAAACAAAAAGTGTCTTTTAGACGCTTTTTTGTTAGGTTAAATTTGTAAGCGAATCCTTTTACTTTTAGGTTATAAGGTGGTAGACTATAGGTAACTTAAGGACAGGAGGAATTTAACATGTCTGAAAAGAAATATGATTCAAAGTTGGACCAAGTCAAAGGAAGCCTTAAAGAAGGTTTCGGAAAAGTAACAGGTGATGAAAAACTAGAAAAAGAAGGTCTTGCCGAAAAGACTATCGCCAAAGGAAAAGAATTAGCCAGTGATGTCAAAGAAAGCGCGGAAGGTGCTGTCGAAGGTGTCAAAAAAGCTATCCATAAAGATAACTAAATACGACTATCTCTCTAGAATGACTACCTAGAGAGATTTTTATTTCCATATTTGAAAATGGCTAGTAATTATGAAAAAAAGTGATATAATAATTTTTGTAAGCGTTTTAAATCAAACGATTAATCATCATAATTGGGAGGTTGCGATGTTTAAAGAAATTGGGACATATATTAGGATAGTTGATTTGTTACTTGCTATTTTGTTGGTACTGGATAGAGGTGTTAAAAGCATTTTAGTGCTTGCGATAGCTATTTTTATTATTTCTGCTGCTGTGCAGTTTATGATGTCTTATAAACGCTTAAAATTTCCAGCACATCCGTAACATTTATTGTAGAGGTAAAATAAAAAACATAGATTAAGTCTTGGACATGGTGTCTGAGGCTTTTTTGTTTTTGCGAAAAATCATCCATAGTGCTGAAAATTCTTTCTTACAATTCTGTAAGAGCTTGCGGTGAAAATTTAGTTAAACTGAACTTTAGAGGAATTGCCACAAATTTGCCCTAGTTTTGCAACAATTTGCCCAAGATTTCTCCAGTAAATTTGATTATACTGATTTAGTATGAGGAGCAAGTCATGAAAGAAATAAGTCAATTTGTCCTAAAGACATTACTTTATGTGTTGATTTTTTTAGTATTAATCTATTTTTTCAGTTATCTTGGGCGTGGTCAGGGTAACTTCATCTACAACGAATTTTAGAAAGGTAAGTTTTCATGTTACACGATATGATTGAAAGAATTGAGCATTTTGCACAGGTGCAAGCTGATTTTCCTGTCTATAATATTCTGGGAGATGTTCACACTTATGGTGATTTAAAGGCTGATTCAGATGCCTTGGCAACCTACATTGATTTTTTGAAAATCGAGGAAAAGTCGCCAGTTTTGGTTTTTGGCGGTCAAGAATATGAAATGTTAGCCAGTTTTGTTGGGCTGACAAAGTCAGGTCATGCTTATATTCCAGTTGACCAACACTCCGCCCTTGAGAGAATTGAAGCTATTTTGGCAATAGCAGAGCCAAGCTTGATTATTGCCGTTGGTGACTTTCCTTTGGAAATCACACACATTCCTATCATTAAATCCGCAGAGCTCAAGACTATTTTTGCTCAACAATCAGATTATCACCTCACACATTCTGTCAAAGGTGATGATAATTATTATATTATTTTCACGTCTGGCACAACGGGTCAGCCAAAGGGCGTGCAAATTTCGCATGATAATTTGCTTAGTTTTACCAATTGGATGATTGAAGCAGAGACTTTTTCCGTTCCGAAACGCCCACAAATGCTGGCGCAGGCACCGTATTCATTTGATTTGTCAGTCATGTACTGGGCGCCGACTTTAGCCTTGGGTGGCACGCTTTTTGCGCTTCCAAAAGAGTTGACAACAGACTTTCAACGTCTTTTTACGACGATTAATCAATTGCCAATTGGTGTTTGGACATCAACACCTTCTTTTGTTGATATGGCAATGTTATCAAATGATTTTAATCATGAAACCTTACCCAACTTGACGCATTTTTATTTTGACGGCGAAGAATTAACGGTGAAAACCGCTCAAAAATTGCGCAGTCGTTTCCCAAAAGCTCGCATTGTCAATGCTTATGGTCCAACGGAGGCGACCGTGGCTCTTTCTGCGGTAGCTATCACAGATGAGATGTTAGCGACTTGCAAGCGTCTGCCAATTGGCTACACCAAAGCCGATTCTCCCACTTTTGTCATCGATGAAAATGGCAATCCTTTGCCAAATGGAGAACAAGGCGAAATCATCGTGTCCGGTTCAGCTGTTTCTAAAGGTTACCTCAACAATCCAGAACGCACGCAAGCTGCTTTCTTCGAATTCAATGGTTTGCCAGCCTACCACACGGGTGACTTAGGTATCATGACTGACCACGGTATGCTTCTTTACGGTGGGCGCATGGATTTTCAAATAAAATTCAACGGCTACCGCATCGAGCTTGAGGAAGTCTCACAAAATCTGAATAAATCAACTTATATCAAGTCGGCTGTGGCTGTCCCGCGTTACAACAAAGACCACAAAGTACAAAATCTGCTAGCTTACGTTGTTTTAAAAGACGGTGTTGCAGAGCAATTTGAGCGTCAACTGGACATTACCAAGGCAATCAAAGAAGAACTCAAAGACATCATGATGGATTACATGATGCCGTCTAAATTCCTCTATCGTGACAGTTTACCACTCACACCGAATGGGAAAATCGATATTAAAGGCTTGATGAACGAGGTAAATCGCCGATGAGTGAGTTTCTTCAGCAATTACCGCACTTGGAAGCTTATGGCAATCCGCAGTATTTTCTGTATTTGATTGTGGCTGTGCTTCCCATTTTCATTGGATTATTTTTCAAAAAACGCTTTCCACTGTATGAAGCCCTGGTTAGCCTAGCTTTCATTATTTTGATGTTAACGGGAAAAACGGCTAATCAGCTTGTGTCGTTGTTAGCTTATGTCGTTTGGCAAGTAATTCTCGTCTTTTCCTACAAGATTTACCGAAAACGTCATAATCATAAATGGATTTTCTATCTTTGGGTGTTTTTGTCTATTTTGCCATTAGCTTTGAGCAAGCTGACACCCTTGATGACCATTGACAATCACCAATTACTTTTTGGTTTTTTAGGAATTTCTTACCTGACTTTTCGTGCAGTTGGTATGATTATGGAAATGCGAGACGGCGTGCTGAGTGAATTTACCATGTGGGAATTCTTGCGTTTCTTGCTTTTTATGCCGACATTTTCAAGTGGTCCGATTGACCGTTTCAAACGGTTTAATGAAGATTACGAGAATATT
>HE613569.1:0-82500 GCA_000283635.1 Streptococcus macedonicus ACA-DC 198 | reverse complement strand
TGCTTTTCACCTTTCCCTCACGGTACTGGTTCACTATCGGTCACTAGAGAGTATTTAGGGTTGGGAGATGGTCCTCCCAGATTCCAACGAGATTTCTCGTGTCTCGCCGTACTCAGGATACTGCTAGGGTTTAAGACTATTTCGAATACGAGGCTGTTACTCTCTTTGGCTTACCTTCCCAGGTAATTCTTCTATAATCTTGACTTCCCACAGCGCAGTCCTACAACCCCGATGTGTAAACACATCGGTTTGCCCTCTTGCCGCTTCGCTCGCCGCTACTAAGGCAATCGCATTTGCTTTCTCTTCCTGCAGCTACTTAGATGTTTCAGTTCACTGCGTCTTCCTCTTCATTACCTTAACAGTAATGAGTGACATGCATCACATGCCGGGTTCCCCCATTCGGACATCTCTGGATCAATGTTTACTTACAACTCCCCAAAGCATTTCGTCGTTAGTCACGTCCTTCATCGGCTTCTAGTGCCAAGGCATCCACCGTGCGCCCTTATTAACTTAACCTTATTTTGGTCTTCTGACCTTAAACTCATTAAATCACAGCGTTTCGGTTTATTTCTTGTTACTTTCTACAATTATTTCTAATTGTGGAATTTGATATAGATATTCAATTTTCAATGGACAATCAACTTGAATCTTTCGATTCAATGGAGCCTAGCGGGATCGAACCGCTGACCTCCTGCGTGCAAAGCAGGCGCTCTCCCAGCTGAGCTAAGGCCCCACAAGACCTCTCAAAACTAAACAAGACTTCCCAAACGTGCTTCCGTTTTTTCCTTAGAAAGGAGGTGATCCAGCCGCACCTTCCGATACGGCTACCTTGTTACGACTTCACCCCAATCATCTGTCCCACCTTAGGCGGCTGGCTCCTAAAAGGTTACCTCACCGACTTCGGGTGTTACAAACTCTCGTGGTGTGACGGGCGGTGTGTACAAGGCCCGGGAACGTATTCACCGCGGCGTGCTGATCCGCGATTACTAGCGATTCCGACTTCATGTAGGCGAGTTGCAGCCTACAATCCGAACTGAGATTGGCTTTAAGAGATTTGCTTGCCGTCACCGGCTTGCGACTCGTTGTACCAACCATTGTAGCACGTGTGTAGCCCAGGTCATAAGGGGCATGATGATTTGACGTCATCCCCACCTTCCTCCGGTTTATCACCGGCAGTCTCGCTAGAGTGCCCAACTGAATGATGGCAACTAACAATAGGGGTTGCGCTCGTTGCGGGACTTAACCCAACATCTCACGACACGAGCTGACGACAACCATGCACCACCTGTCACCGATGTTCCGAAGAAACTTTCTATCTCTAGAAATAGCATCGGGATGTCAAGACCTGGTAAGGTTCTTCGCGTTGCTTCGAATTAAACCACATGCTCCACCGCTTGTGCGGGCCCCCGTCAATTCCTTTGAGTTTCAACCTTGCGGTCGTACTCCCCAGGCGGAGTGCTTAATGCGTTAGCTGCGGCACTAAGCCCCGGAAAGGGCCTAACACCTAGCACTCATCGTTTACGGCGTGGACTACCAGGGTATCTAATCCTGTTTGCTCCCCACGCTTTCGAGCCTCAGCGTCAGTTACAGACCAGAGAGCCGCTTTCGCCACCGGTGTTCCTCCATATATCTACGCATTTCACCGCTACACATGGAATTCCACTCTCCCCTTCTGCACTCAAGTTTAACAGTTTCCAAAGCGAACAATGGTTAAGCCACTGCCTTTAACTTCAGACTTATTAAACCGCCTGCGCTCGCTTTACGCCCAATAAATCCGGACAACGCTCGGGACCTACGTATTACCGCGGCTGCTGGCACGTAGTTAGCCGTCCCTTTCTGGTAAGTTACCGTCACTGTGTGAACTTTCCACTCTCACACACGTTCTTCTCTTACAACAGAGCTTTACGATCCGAAAACCTTCTTCACTCACGCGGCGTTGCTCGGTCAGGGTTGCCCCCATTGCCGAAGATTCCCTACTGCTGCCTCCCGTAGGAGTCTGGGCCGTGTCTCAGTCCCAGTGTGGCCGATCACCCTCTCAGGTCGGCTATGTATCGTCGCCTTGGTAGGCCGTTACCCCACCAACTAGCTAATACAACGCAGGTCCATCTACTAGTGATGCAATTGCATCTTTTAAGTCTCTAACATGTGTTAAACACTATTATGCGGTATTAGCTATCGTTTCCAATAGTTATCCCCCACTAATAGGCAGGTTACCTACGCGTTACTCACCCGTTCGCAACTCTTCCAACTCTAGCAAGCTAAAGTCTTCAGCGTTCTACTTGCATGTATTAGGCACGCCGCCAGCGTTCGTCCTGAGCCAGGATCAAACTCTCATTTAATCTTGTTCTCATTCTGTCACTGACAGATTTATTTTCTTAACAGGTCGATTTCTCAACCCGCACGTTTGGTTCGTCTTGTTCAGTTTTCAAAGGTCTTTGTGAATTTCAGAATTCACATCGGGAAGACAGGATTCGAACCTGCGACCCCTTGGTCCCAAACCAAGTGCTCTACCAAGCTGAGCTACTTCCCGAAATATGCACCCTGCAGGATTCGAACCTGCAACCGCCTGATTCGTAGTCAGGTACTCTATCCAGTTGAGCCAAGGGTGCATCTTATTAAATTTTCTGCCGAGGACCGGAATCGAACCGGTACGAAGGTTACCCTTCGCAGGATTTTAAGTCCTGTGCGTCTGCCAGTTCCGCCACCCCGGCCTCTACAAGCGAACGACGGGATTCGAACCCGCGACCCCCACCTTGGCAAGGTGATGTTCTACCACTGAACTACGTTCGCATAAAGAGTATCCTATGCCGGCTACATGACTTGAACACGCGACCCTCTGATTACAAATCAGATGCTCTACCAACTGAGCTAAGCCGGCTACTTTTTCTAATGCGGGTTAAGGGACTTGAACCCCCACGCCGTTAAGCGCCAGATCCTAAATCTGGTGCGTCTGCCAATTCCGCCAAACCCGCATAATATTATGACCCGTACTGGGCTCGAACCAGTGACCCTCTGATTAAAAGTCAGATGCTCTACCAACTGAGCTAACGAGTCAAACGGTCCCGACGGGAATCGAACCCGCGATCTTCGCCGTGACAGGGCGACGTGATAACCGCTACACTACGGGACCTTTGGTATATTTACCTTCTTAATGGGAGTTAACGGGATCGAACCGCTGACCCTCTGCTTGTAAGGCAGATGCTCTCCCAGCTGAGCTAAACTCCCTTTTGCTAAGCGACTACCATATCTAACAGGGGGAAACCCCCAACTACTTCAGGCGTTCTAGGGCTTAACTTCTGTGTTCGGCATGGGAACAGGTGTATCTCCTAGGCTATCATCACTTAACTCTGATTGATTATCCAATCAAAATTGAATACCTATATATTTTAACAAGTTTCCGACGCGCTGTCAATATTCTCAGTTACTTTGGATAAGTCCTCGAGCTATTAGTATTAGTCCGCTACATGTGTCACCACACTTCCACTTCTAACCTATCTACCTGATCATCTCTCAGGGCTCTTACTGATATAAAATCATGGGAAATCTCATCTTGAGGTGGGCTTCACACTTAGATGCTTTCAGCGTTTATCCCTTCCCTACATAGCTACCCAGCGATGCCTTTGGCAAGACAACTGGTACACCAGCGGTAAGTCCACTCTGGTCCTCTCGTACTAGGAGCAGATCCTCTCAAATTTCCTACGCCCGCGACGGATAGGGACCGAACTGTCTCACGACGTTCTGAACCCAGCTCGCGTGCCGCTTTAATGGGCGAACAGCCCAACCCTTGGGACCGACTACAGCCCCAGGATGCGACGAGCCGACATCGAGGTGCCAAACCTCCCCGTCGATGTGAACTCTTGGGGGAGATAAGCCTGTTATCCCCAGGGTAGCTTTTATCCGTTGAGCGATGGCCCTTCCATGTGGAACCACCGGATCACTAAGCCCGACTTTCGTCCCTGCTCGAGTTGTAGCTCTCGCAGTCAAGCTCCCTTATACCTTTACACTCTGCGAATGATTTCCAACCATTCTGAGGGAACCTTTGGGCGCCTCCGTTACCTTTTAGGAGGCGACCGCCCCAGTCAAACTGCCCGTCAGACACTGTCTCCGATAGGGATCACCTATCTGGGTTAGAGTAGCCATAACACAAGGGTAGTATCCCAACAACGCCTCCACCGAAACTAGCGTCCCGGCTTCTTAGGCTCCTACCTATCCTGTACATGTGGTACAGATACTCAATATCAAACTGCAGTAAAGCTCCATGGGGTCTTTCCGTCCTGTCGCGGGTAACCTGCATCTTCACAGGTACTAAAATTTCACCGAGTCTCTCGTTGAGACAGTGCCCAAATCATTACGCCTTTCGTGCGGGTCGGAACTTACCCGACAAGGAATTTCGCTACCTTAGGACCGTTATAGTTACGGCCGCCGTTTACTGGGGCTTCAATTCACACCTTCGCTAATGCTAAGCGCTCCTCTTAACCTTCCAGCACCGGGCAGGCGTCACCCCCTATACATCATCTTACGATTTAGCAGAGAGCTGTGTTTTTGATAAACAGTTGCTTGGGCCTATTCACTGCGGCTGACTTAAAGCCAGCGCCCCTTCTCCCGAAGTTACGGGGCCATTTTGCCGAGTTCCTTAACGAGAGTTCTCTCGCTCACCTGAGGCTACTCGCCTCGACTACCTGTGTCGGTTTGCGGTACGGGTAGAGTATAATTAACGCTAGAAGCTTTTCTTGGCAGTGTGACATCACTAACTTCGCTACTTAAATTCACTCCCCATCACAGCTCAATGTTATAGACGTAAGCATTTGACTCACATCACACCTCACTGCTTAGACGTGCACTTCCAATCGCACGCTTTAGTTAGCCTACTGCGTCCCTCCATCACTATATACTCTAGTACAGGAATATCAACCTGTTGTCCATCGGATACACCTTTCGGTCTCTCCTTAGGTCCCGACTAACCCAGGGAGGACGAGCCTTCCCCTGGAAACCTTAGTCATACGGTGGACAGGATTCTCACCTGTCTTTCGCTACTCATACCGGCATTCTCACTTCTATGCGTTCCAGCGCTCCTCACGGTACACCTTCATCACACATAGAACGCTCTCCTACCATACCTAAAAGGTATCCACAGCTTCGGTAATATGTTTTAGCCCCGGTACATTTTCGGCGCAGGGTCACTCGACTAGTGAGCTATTACGCACTCTTTGAATGAATAGCTGCTTCTAAGCTAACATCCTAGTTGTCTGTGCAACCCCACATCCTTTTCCACTTAACATATATTTTGGGACCTTAGCTGGTGGTCTGGGCTGTTTCCCTTTCGACTACGGATCTTAGCACTCGCAGTCTGACTGCCGATTATATCTCGTTGGCATTCGGAGTTTATCTGATATTGGTAATCCGGGATGGACCCCTCAATCAAACAGTGCTCTACCTCCAAGAGACTTAACATCGACGCTAGCCCTAAAGCTATTTCGGAGAGAACCAGCTATCTCCAAGTTCGTTTGGAATTTCTCCGCTACCCACAAGTCATCCAAGCACTTTTCAACGTGCCCTGGTTCGGGCCTCCAGTGAGTTTTACCTCACCTTCACCCTGCTCATGGGTAGGTCACATGGTTTCGGGTCTACGACATGATACTAATTCGCCCTATTAAGACTCGGTTTCCCTACGGCTCCGTCTCTTCAACTTAACCTCGCATCATATCGTAACTCGCCGGTTCATTCTACAAAAGGCACGCTCTCACCCATTAACGGGCTCGAACTTGTTGTAGGCACACGGTTTCAGGTTCTATTTCACTCCCCTCCCGGGGTGCTTTTCACCTTTCCCTCACGGTACTGGTTCACTATCGGTCACTAGAGAGTATTTAGGGTTGGGAGATGGTCCTCCCAGATTCCAACGAGATTTCTCGTGTCTCGCCGTACTCAGGATACTGCTAGGGTTTAAGACTATTTCGAATACGAGGCTGTTACTCTCTTTGGCTTACCTTCCCAGGTAATTCTTCTATAATCTTGACTTCCCACAGCGCAGTCCTACAACCCCGATGTGTAAACACATCGGTTTGCCCTCTTGCCGCTTCGCTCGCCGCTACTAAGGCAATCGCATTTGCTTTCTCTTCCTGCAGCTACTTAGATGTTTCAGTTCACTGCGTCTTCCTCTTCATTACCTTAACAGTAATGAGTGACATGCATCACATGCCGGGTTCCCCCATTCGGACATCTCTGGATCAATGTTTACTTACAACTCCCCAAAGCATTTCGTCGTTAGTCACGTCCTTCATCGGCTTCTAGTGCCAAGGCATCCACCGTGCGCCCTTATTAACTTAACCTTATTTTGGTCTTCTGACCTTAAACTCATTAAATCACAGCGTTTCGGTTTATTTCTTGTTACTTTCTACAATTATTTCTAATTGTGGAATTTGATATAGATATTCAATTTTCAATGGACAATCAACTTGAATCTTTCGATTCAATGGAGCCTAGCGGGATCGAACCGCTGACCTCCTGCGTGCAAAGCAGGCGCTCTCCCAGCTGAGCTAAGGCCCCACAAGACCTCTCAAAACTAAACAAGACTTCCCAAACGTGCTTCCGTTTTTTCCTTAGAAAGGAGGTGATCCAGCCGCACCTTCCGATACGGCTACCTTGTTACGACTTCACCCCAATCATCTGTCCCACCTTAGGCGGCTGGCTCCTAAAAGGTTACCTCACCGACTTCGGGTGTTACAAACTCTCGTGGTGTGACGGGCGGTGTGTACAAGGCCCGGGAACGTATTCACCGCGGCGTGCTGATCCGCGATTACTAGCGATTCCGACTTCATGTAGGCGAGTTGCAGCCTACAATCCGAACTGAGATTGGCTTTAAGAGATTTGCTTGCCGTCACCGGCTTGCGACTCGTTGTACCAACCATTGTAGCACGTGTGTAGCCCAGGTCATAAGGGGCATGATGATTTGACGTCATCCCCACCTTCCTCCGGTTTATCACCGGCAGTCTCGCTAGAGTGCCCAACTGAATGATGGCAACTAACAATAGGGGTTGCGCTCGTTGCGGGACTTAACCCAACATCTCACGACACGAGCTGACGACAACCATGCACCACCTGTCACCGATGTTCCGAAGAAACTTTCTATCTCTAGAAATAGCATCGGGATGTCAAGACCTGGTAAGGTTCTTCGCGTTGCTTCGAATTAAACCACATGCTCCACCGCTTGTGCGGGCCCCCGTCAATTCCTTTGAGTTTCAACCTTGCGGTCGTACTCCCCAGGCGGAGTGCTTAATGCGTTAGCTGCGGCACTAAGCCCCGGAAAGGGCCTAACACCTAGCACTCATCGTTTACGGCGTGGACTACCAGGGTATCTAATCCTGTTTGCTCCCCACGCTTTCGAGCCTCAGCGTCAGTTACAGACCAGAGAGCCGCTTTCGCCACCGGTGTTCCTCCATATATCTACGCATTTCACCGCTACACATGGAATTCCACTCTCCCCTTCTGCACTCAAGTTTAACAGTTTCCAAAGCGAACAATGGTTAAGCCACTGCCTTTAACTTCAGACTTATTAAACCGCCTGCGCTCGCTTTACGCCCAATAAATCCGGACAACGCTCGGGACCTACGTATTACCGCGGCTGCTGGCACGTAGTTAGCCGTCCCTTTCTGGTAAGTTACCGTCACTGTGTGAACTTTCCACTCTCACACACGTTCTTCTCTTACAACAGAGCTTTACGATCCGAAAACCTTCTTCACTCACGCGGCGTTGCTCGGTCAGGGTTGCCCCCATTGCCGAAGATTCCCTACTGCTGCCTCCCGTAGGAGTCTGGGCCGTGTCTCAGTCCCAGTGTGGCCGATCACCCTCTCAGGTCGGCTATGTATCGTCGCCTTGGTAGGCCGTTACCCCACCAACTAGCTAATACAACGCAGGTCCATCTACTAGTGATGCAATTGCATCTTTTAAGTCTCTAACATGTGTTAAACACTATTATGCGGTATTAGCTATCGTTTCCAATAGTTATCCCCCACTAATAGGCAGGTTACCTACGCGTTACTCACCCGTTCGCAACTCTTCCAACTCTAGCAAGCTAAAGTCTTCAGCGTTCTACTTGCATGTATTAGGCACGCCGCCAGCGTTCGTCCTGAGCCAGGATCAAACTCTCATTTAATCTTGTTCTCATTCTGTCACTGACAGATTTATTTTCTTAACAGGTCGATTTCTCAACCCGCACGTTTGGTTCGTCTTGTTCAGTTTTCAAAGGTCTTTGTCTCTCGTGAGACAACTTCTATATTCTATCAAATCTGAAATAGCTTGTCAACCACTTTTTTAAAGTTTTTTCAATTCTGTTTCAAACCGATTTCTGCCGCCCTCTCGGACAACAACTATATTAGTGTATCATCTCAAGCTTACTTTGTCAAGAACTTTTTTAGCTTTTCTGTAAACCTGAAACCTGCTCTCTTGCGATAGCTTATCTAGTATACTAAACTTAGAAAAAACTGTCAACTATTTTTAAGAAATTTTCTGAGCCGCGTTGTAAAATGAAGTGTAACAAAAAAGACATGATCGTCTGATATACTAGAATTCCCCAACTCAGTATAGAAAGGCGATAAACATGTCCCAAACTCATTCTACCAAAAAGTCTCGTTATTCTCACTTATCACCCTCTGAGCGAGGTGAAATTAGTGCCTATTTGAAGATGGGGAAAAAGCCTGCTGAGATTGCCCGTCTATTAGGGCGAAATCGTTCGACAATTACCCGTGAGGTGCAAGCTACGCTAGATTACACACCACCTAAGTGTTGTCATTGCCAAGGAAAACGAATCAAATACGACTTTCAAAAGCCTTCTAAGATTCCTTTTATTGAGATTGGTGGACTTCCTGGTCTTATTCGCTTGAAGAAGAGAAGATTTCAATGCAAAGACTACCGTAAAGTGACGGTTTCGGAGACATCTCTTGTTCAGAAGAACTGTCAAATTTCTGAACTTGTGAAGCAGAAAATCGCTCAGCTCTTGCTTAAGCGAGAAGCTTTAACGCACATCGCCGAAAAACTTGCCATCTCGACCTCAACTGTGTATCGCAAGCTTAAGCAATTGCAGTTCAAGGATAACTTTTCAACCTTACCTGAAGTACTGTCTTGAGATGAATCCTCTTACCAAAAGGGAAAATTATACTTAGTTAAAATCAAAAATAGCTGAAGTCCAGTCTCTATGTACAATTGATTTAAGTTGAGCAGAAGATAAGGTTTCAATAACCTCTTTAAGTTTATCGATTACCTCATTTAAAGTCTTAAATACTTTATTCTTGAAACCAAGTTTATGAATCTCAGCCCAGACTTGCTCAATAGGATTCATTTCAGGTGTATAGAGTGGAATGAAAGTAAATTCAATATTCTTAGGAATATTGAACGTCTGAGATTTATGCCAGATGGCATTATCCATGACTAAAATAATATAATCTTCTGGATAAGCTACCGATAGCTGGCGTAGAAATTCATTCATCCAATCACTATTACATCCACCCGCTATGATGAAAAATGAGTCACCTGTATGGGCATCCACAGCTTCATAACAATAGCGGTACTCCCGAATATGGTGACTTGCTATGTGAGGACGATAACCTTTTGAAGACCAACATGAACCAAGTTTACTGATACGCCCAAAACCCGCCTCATCTTGATACATAAGGTGGATTTTTTGATATTGTTTCCCATCAATAAAACGCTTACTCACTCTCTCCTCGAATAAAGATTTTATTTTAGACGCTAAAATGGTTTTGGCGTCTGCTTTTTTCGGATATTGGGGACGGGGGCTAGCCTTACGCCAACCATGACGCTTCAGGAGAGCATAGAAACCTTCTCGGGTTGTCTTGTGCCCAACTCTCTCTTAATAGGCTTTAAAGAGAGAGTTAACGGTAAGGAATTCTCCATTCAAGGAAGAAGAGAGTTGCTCTTTAAGGAAAGCTTCTTCCTCCTCATGCATCATATATGAGCGGTGGCGACCACCACGATTTTCCTTTAATAGGCCCTCTAAGCCACCACTTAAATAGCGATTCAATAAGTTTCGGACTTTCTGATGGACAAAGCCTACTGATTTGGCTACTTTTTATTGCATTCAGAATAAAGAATGAGTGTCTGTATTTTCTATGATGCGGAGCATCATTTTTATTTTTAAGTACTTGCGTCAATTCTTCGACTTGTGTTTGGGTAAGTTCTTTTATCATAATACTATTATAACGCTATTTTTGATTTTTATTAAGTATTAGCTTTTATTGCTCAAGACTATAACACGAAGAAAATCATAACCATTCTTGATAACAGACGACAAACAACCATTCGCAATCACTTTTTCAAATACTCTAAAGAAGCTCGAGAAAGGGTGAAAATCGTTATTATGGACATGTCTAGCAACTATATGCCTCTGGTTAAGCTGCTTTTTCCTAACGCTAAAATCGTTCTTGACCGTTTTCATATTGTCCAACACATGAACAGAGCGCTAAAACAGGCTCGTATTCAAATGATGAAAGCATTTGAGAAGAAGCCTCTTGAATACCATATCCTTAAATATTACTGGAAACTCATTCAAAAGGATAGTCGAAAACTATCGCCTAATGCTTTTTATTCAAGGACTTTCAGAGAAACGTTAACGCCTAAAGAGTGTTTAGACAAAATTTTTAAACACGTTCCGCAACTTGAAAAATACTACAACCTTTATCAATTACTTCTTTTCCACTTACAAGAAAAGAACATTGAACAATTCTTTGGATTAATTCAGGAAGCTTTACCTCAACTTAATCAGCCTTTTAAAAATTGCACTAACAACCTTCAGTCGTTATCAGAAATACATCACTAATGCCATTAAGCTTCCCTATTCTAATGCCAAACTTGAAGCAACCAACAGGCTCATCAAAGATATTAAACGAAACGCTTTTGGTTACAGGAACTTTGACAACTTTAAAAAACGCATTTATCTTGCTTTGAACATCAAAAATGCGAGAACAAAAATCGTTCTCGCTAGAGCTTAATTTTGCCACCCACTACAGTTGACAAAGAGAAAAAGTAATTTAGTTTTTTCAAAAATTCTTTGAACTATTAAAAATAAGACTAAAAATTATTCTCGCTAGGGATTAAATTTGTCATCTACGACAATTAACAACGAGTCAAAGAAACTCAAAAACGCCTGCTTACGAAGTGTTTCTAATCTAGAGACATTTCGTAAACAAGCGTTACTAAAAACACCAATATGATGAGTGTTCCCGCTAGGAAAAATCCTAGCGGTAGACCAGAGCTAGACTAAGAACTTTTCAGTTCCATCATCATAACACTCAACAAAATTGATAAAAATTATACTAATTCAATGATTGCCATTGGAGCAGCGTCACCACGGCGAGGTTCTGTTTTAAGAATACGAGTGTATCCACCGTTGCGTTCTGCATAACGAGGTGCGATCTCATCGAAAAGTTTTTGAAGAGCTGTTTGTGAAGTGTATTTTTCAGTAGCTTCATCAAAGTTTTCAGATGCAATTTCATTACGTACGAAAGCAGCTGCTTGACGACGAGCATGAAGATCACCACGTTTACCTAAAGTAATCATTTTTTCAACTGTTTTACGGATTTCTTTAGCACGAGCTTCTGTTGTTACAATAGATTCGTTAATCAAAAGATCTGTTGTTAAATCACGAAGCATTGCTTTACGTTGTGAGCTAGTGCGTCCTAGTTTACGGTAAGCCATTTTATCCTCCTATATTATTTATCATTTTTGAGTCCGAGTCCAAGATCAGCAAGTTTAACTTTGACTTCTTCAAGGCTCTTACGACCAAGGTTACGGACTTTCATCATTTCGGGCTCAGTTTTTTCTGTCAAATCAAATACAGTATTGATACCTGCACGTTTAAGACAGTTGTATGAGCGAACTGACAAATCAAGATCTTCGATGGTACGGTCAAGCACTTTCTCATCGTTCACTTTCTCAGTTTCTTTCATTACATCAGTGCTTTTAGCCACTTCTGTAAGGTCAGTAAAGAGGTTCAAGTGTTCAATCAAGACACGAGCAGAAAGACCTAAAGCATCTTCAGGAATGATTGTGCCATTTGTCATGATTTCGATTGTTAATTTATCAAAGCCATCATTGCTACCTACACGAGCAGGTTCAACTTGATAATTAACTTTTTTCACTGGTGTGTAGATTGAATCTACAGCCAATGTTCCCACTGGAGCATCTTCTTTTTTATTACCTTCTGCTGAGACATAACCACGTTCTTTAGCAACAGTCATTGTAGCTTTCAAACTGTGTCCTTCAGCAATTGTAAAGAGATAGTGGTCGGGGTTGACGATTTCAACATCGCTATCTGTTAAAATATCTCCCGCAGTAACTTCTGCCGGACCTTCAACATCAAGTTCGATAATTTTTTCATCATCAACATAAGATTTCACTGCAAGTCCCTTAATATTAAGGATGATTTGCATAACATCTTCGCGTACACCTGGAATAGTGTCAAATTCGTGGAGTACTCCATCAATTTTAATTGATGTTACTGCCGCACCTGGGAGTGAAGACAAGAGTACACGACGAAGAGAATTACCTAGAGTTGTCCCATAGCCACGTTCAAGTGGTTCAATGACAAATCTGCCGTAATCTTTATTTTCATCAATTTTTGTTATTATTGGTTTTTCAAACTCAATCATTTATTATACTCCCTCGAAACGAATCTTGTGTACTATTAACAATTACGATTACACACGACGACGTTTTGGAGGACGAGCACCATTATGTGGTACAGGAGTAACGTCACGGATTGAAGTCACTTCAAGACCAGCCGCAGCAAGAGCACGAATAGCAGACTCACGACCTGAACCAGGACCTTTTACAGTAACTTCAACGGTTTTAAGACCATGTTCTTGTGCAGATTTTGCAGCAGCTTCAGCAGCCATTTGTGCAGCGAATGGAGTAGATTTACGAGAACCTTTGAATCCAAGAGCACCAGCTGATGACCAAGCAATTGCATTACCATGCACATCTGTAATCATAACAATAGTGTTATTAAATGTAGCGTGAATATGAGCAACACCAGATTCGATGTTCTTTTTCACACGACGTTTACGTGTTGGTTTAGCCAATTTTTTTACCTCCTATTTTATTTTTTCTTACCTGCAATCGCAACAGCTTTACCTTTACGAGTGCGAGCGTTATTTTTAGTGTTTTGTCCACGGACAGGAAGTCCACGACGGTGACGGATACCACGATATGAACCGATTTCCATCAAACGTTTGATGTTCAAGTTTACTTCACGACGAAGGTCACCTTCAACTTTAATTGCATCAACTTCACGACGGATAGCATCTTCTTGATCTGATGTTAAATCTTTAACACGGGTATCTTCTGAAACACCAGCTGCAGCTAAGATTTTCTTAGAAGTAGCAAGACCGATACCGTACACATAAGTAAGTGAAATTACTACACGTTTTTCATTTGGAATATCAACTCCAGCAATACGAGCCATTTTTTCTCCTTTCTATAATTATCCTTGACGTTGTTTGTGTTTTGGATTTGATGGACAAATTACCATAACACGACCGTTACGACGAATAACTTTACAGTATTCGCAAATTGGTTTGACTGATGGTTTTACCTTCATTTTTTAATCCCTCCAATTATTTCGATTATTTAAAGCGGTATGTGATGCGTCCACGTGTCAAATCATACGGACTCATTTCAACAGTAACACGGTCACCTACCAAAATACGAATGTAGTTTTTACGGATCTTTCCTGATACAGTTGCCAAGATTTGGTGTCCATTTTCTAACTCAACAGTAAACATTGCATTAGGCATCGTCTCAACAACTTTACCTTCAATTTCAATCACATCTTCTTTTGCCACGCAAAAGTACCCCCCTAAATTTCGATTTGATGTCCTCTGAGCACAGAGGTAACAATTATAAGCCAGACTAGCCTATTATATCATGTCTTTTCTACTTGTGCAAGTAGAAAATTCTTAAATTATTTTAATGATGAGATAGCTTTAACAATATCTGCAAAAACATCATCAATGTCTTGGTTACCTTGAATGTCAAAGACAATACCTGCTTTGCGGTAATGTTCAATGATTGGTGCACCTTGAGCGATATTAACATCAAGACGACGTTTTACAGTTTCAGGTTTATCATCCTCACGTTGGTAGAAGTCATCTTCATTGTAGTCACCAACTGGTGGATTGAATACTTTGTGGAAAGTTTCGCCAGTTTTACGGTTGATAATACGACCGCTTAAACGTTCAATAAGTGATTCTGGGTTAACTTCAATGTTAATCACACCATCTAATTTAAGATCCAAGTTGCTAAGTGTTTCATCTAAAGCGTGTGCTTGTTCAATAGTACGTGGATAGCCATCCAGCAAAAAGCCTTTTTCTGCGATGTCATCTTGTGCTAAACGTTCTTTAACGATACCGTTCGTAACTTCATCTGGTACAAGTTCGCCTTTGTCGATGAATGATTTTGCAAGGACACCCATTTCAGTTTTGTTTGCCATTGCAGCGCGGAACATATCTCCAGTAGAAATATGAACTACACCAAATTTTTCAACAATTTTTGCTGCTTGAGTTCCTTTACCAGCACCTGGTAAACCCATGATTAAAAGATTCATGATAGTCTCCTTATTTTGTTTTTAAATAAATTTAACACCGAAGTGCTAAACTTATTCAAAAACAAAATAGAAAGGTTGACTAAGTCAACCTATATTCTATTCTGCTGTGTTCATGAAACCAACATACTGTCTCTTCAAAAGATAGCCTTCAAGTTGTTTCATACCTTCAATACCTGTTGAAATCAAGATAAGTAAGCTTGTTCCTCCAAGAGCAATACTGCTAGATAGGTTCATTGCTTGTTGAGCGATAATTGGTGTTAATGAGATAAACGCCAAGAAAATTGAACCCACAGTAGCTAATTTCTTCAAGAGTGAAGACATGTACTCTTCTGTTTCACGTCCAGGTCGAACACTAGGAATATATGACGCACCTTTTTGTAAGTTTTCTGCTGTTTTTTCAGGATTAACTTGCACAAAAGTATAGAAGAATGAGAATAAAATAATTAGCACCGCGTAAACTACCATACCACTTGGTGTTTGGTAATTCAAGAATGATTCTAGAGTAGTTAACCAAGAAATGTCTTTTCCATTTGAAATCAACGGAATAATCGTACTTGGAATTGTTGTAATCGAGCTGGCAAAGATAACGGGAATGACGCCGGCTGGATTAATTTTTAAAGGAAGGTAAGAACTTGTAGGCGCACCTTGAACAAGTTTTGTATATTGAATTGGAATTTTGTATTCTGCTTGTTGGACAAAGGTTGTAAAGAATACAATTGCCAATACTGCCACAATCAACAAAGCTACAAAGATGTATGAAGATAATAAATCACTTGAACGTACATTCACAAAAAAATCTTCATAAATTGTTGAGATAGCTTTTGGAATCGATGAAATGATACCTGCAAAGATAATCATTGAGACACCATTACCAAAACCTTTGTCGGTGATTTGCTCACCAAGCCATGTCACAATCATACTACCTGTTGTTAACAAGGCACCAATGAGAAGATAAGTCTTTACATTTGGTGTTGATACCAATGAAATACTTGAAAGAGTATTAAATCCTGCTGTAATACCAATAGATTGAACGAAAGCTAGGACGAGTGAAATATAGCGCGTTGCTTGATTAAGCTTACGGCGTCCTATTTCACCTTGTTTACTCCATTCGACAAATTTAGGTAAGATATCCATTTGCAACAGTTGAACGATGATGGATGCTGTGATATATGGGCTAACACCCATAGAGAATACAGAGAAGTTACTCATAGCATTACCAGAAACAAGGTTCAACATATTTAAAAAGGGAACCTCCCCTAATTGTTCAAGACTTTTCGCATTGATACCTGGCACAGTAATATGCGTTCCAATGCGGAAAACCAAGATGATAAAAAGTGTAAAGAAAATTTTATTTCTAACATTTTTTACCTTTAGTGCATCTTTAAGTAATTTAAAGAACATACTAAGTCCTCCTCATTAGATGACTTCGATTGAACCACCTTTTGCAGTAATAGCTGCTTCAGCAGATTTTGAGAATTTAGCTGCTTTGACAGTCAATTTTTTAGTCAATTCGCCGTTACCAAGAACTTTAACACCTGATTTTTCAGCACGGATAATTCCAGATTCTTTAAGCACAACTGGAGTTACTTCAGTACCGTCTTCAAAGACGTTAAGTTGGTCAAGGTTTACAAGAGCGTATTCTTTAGTGTTGATATTCAAGAAACCACGTTTTGGCATACGACGGAACAATGGAGTTTGTCCACCTTCAAAACCAAGACGTACTTTACCACCGCTACGAGCTTTTTGACCTTTTTGACCACGTCCAGCTGTTTTACCATTACCAGATGAAGTACCACGACCTACACGGTTACGTACTTTACGAGAACCTTCTGCTGGTTTAAGTTCATGAAGTTTCATTATTAATTTTCTCCTTATTTGTAAAATGCTAGCGCCTCTATGAGGGAAAAGGACTCCCCATAGAAACTCGCCTATACTATATCTAGTTTAAGTCGCAAGAGATTTCTCCGCGACTTAAACCTAAAATTATTATGTTAATTATTTAACATTTTCAACAGTTACCAAGTGTGAAACTGCAGTAACCATTCCACGAATAGCTGGTGTATCTTCTTTAATAACTGAGCTATTCAATTTACCAAGTCCAAGAGCAGCAACTGTTTTGCGTTGTGCAGGAATGCGTCCGATTGGAGACTTAGTCAAAGTAATTTTAATTTGAGCCATTATTATCCCCTTTCTTAAGCTAAATCAGAAACTGAAATACCGCGAAGAGCAGCAACGTCTTCTGCACGTTTAAGCTGTTTCAAACCTTCAACAGTTGCACGAACGATGTTGATTGGAGTGTTTGAACCAAGTGATTTAGATGTAACATCTGCAACACCTGCCAATTCGATGACGGCACGTACAGCACCACCAGCAGCAACCCCAGCACCTTCTACAGCAGGTTTCAACAATACTTTAGCTCCACTGAATTCTGAACGAACTTCGTGAGGAATTGTTGTACCAACCATAGGTACTTCGATTAAGTTTTTCTTAGCGTCTTCAACAGCTTTACGAATAGCTTCTGGTACTTCTTGAGCTTTACCAGTACCAAAACCTACACGACCATTACGATCACCAACAACTACAAGAGCAGCAAAGCGGAGACGACGTCCACCTTTAACAACTTTTGTAACACGGTTGATAGCAACAACGCGTTCTTCAAGTTCAACTGCATTATCTTTAAATGCCATTATTAAGTGTCCTCCCTATTAGAATTTCAATCCGTTTTCACGAGCTGAGTCAGCCAAAGCTTTAACACGTCCGTGATAGAGATATCCACCGCGGTCAAACACCACTTCAGAAATACCTTTAGCTACTGCGCGTTCAGCAACAAGTTTACCGACAACAACGGCTTGTTCTGTTTTAGTTCCTTTAGAAACTTCTTTATCAAGAGTTGATGCACTTGCAAGCGTTACACCCGCTACGTCATCAATAACTTGAGCGTAGATGCCTGTATTAGAACGGAAAACGTTCAAACGTGGGCGATCAGCAGTTCCAGAGAGTTTACCGCGAACGCGACGGTGGCGTTTTTGGCGGATTTTATTTTTATCTGGTTTCGAAATCACAATTTTCACCTCTTAATTAATTGATTAATGTCAAAACGACACATTATAAACGATAGAACATAGGCTTTGCAAGAGTAAGTCTTGCAACAATTCCCACAATCTATTATTTACCAGTTTTACCTTCTTTACGACGTACGTATTCACCAACGTAACGGATACCTTTACCTTTGTAAGGTTCTGGAGCACGAAGACTACGGATGTAAGCTGCTGTTTGACCAACAACTTCTTTGTTGATACCGTTAACAACGATAGAAGTTGCAGATGGAACTTCAAATGAAATACCTTCTGGAGCTTCTACTTCGTCTTGGTGAGATTTACCTACAGAAAGTACAAGTTTTGAACCTTGAAGTTGAGCACGGTAACCAACCCCGCGCATTTCAAGTTCTTTTTTGAAACCTTCAGAAACACCAACAATCATGTTGTTCAAGTTAGCACGAGCTGTACCGTGGATTGTTTTCATTTCTTTTGAGTCGTTTGGACGGTGAAGTGAAACTTCAGTGCCTTCAACTTTGATTTCAATGTTTTTGTTAAACTCACGAGTGAGTTCGCCTTTAGGTCCTTTGACAGTTACTACGTTATTATTGTTAGTAACTTCTACACCAGCAGGCAAGTTGATAACTTTATTACCAATACGTGACATAGTTTTTATTTTCTCCTGTTAGATTGTCAAGCCGCATATGCGACGAGTTTTCACGGGGCGACTATTATACAGAACACCTGTATCTATAGTCCATTATTTTTAGTAAGAAACTTTTTCAATAAAAATTGAAAGGAAGTTTTATCTTACCAAATGTAAGCAATAACTTCTCCCCCAACGTTCTTTTGGCGAGCTTCTTTGTCAGTCAAAAGACCTTCTGATGTAGAGATGATTGCAATTCCAAGTCCGTTAAGAACTTTAGGAACATCTTCACGTTTTGCGTAAACACGAAGACCTGGTTTAGAGATACGTTTCAAGTTAGTGATAACACGTTCACCGTTTTGTCCGTATTTAAGGAATACACGGATGATACCTTGTTTGTCATCTTCGATAACTTCAACGTTTTTCACGAAACCTTCGCGTTTAAGAATTTCAGCAATTCCTTTTTTGATATTTGATGCAGGTACTTCAAGCACTTCGTGTTTTGCTTGGTTAGCATTACGAATGCGTGTCAAAAAGTCTGCAATTGGGTCAGTCATAACCATTATATATTTCTCCTCTTACTAGTAGTTTGAATATTTCACTTGCTAGTTAATGTCACCCGATTAGGCTGGTTGTATGCTTTTTGGATGAAAAGCTAATTTGAACTCGCCTTATGAAGTGTGCAAAATAGATAAATCGACTCGTTTGCAAGCAAACATCTTCGATTTCCTAATTTTGCTTTATTCACCACGGGCTTAGTATCATAATTTTACCAAGACGCTTTAGTAACGCCTGGGATTTGTCCTTTGTAAGCTAACTCACGGAAGCAAACACGGCAAAGTTTGAATTTGCGGTACACTGAATGTGGACGGCCACAACGTTCGCAACGAGTGTAAGCTTGCGTAGAGAATTTCGCAGGGCGATGATTCTTAGCAATCATAGATTTTTTAGCCAATTGATTTACCTCCTAAATTATTTTGCAAAAGGCATTCCAAGGCCTTTAAGCAATTCACGACCTTCTTCGTCAGTGTTAGCTGTAGTTACGATAACAATATCAAGACCACGTACTTTATCAACATCATCAAAGTTGATTTCTGGGAAGATCAATTGTTCTTTCACACCAAGTGTGTAGTTACCACGTCCGTCAAATGATTTTGTTGGAACACCGTGGAAGTCACGTACACGTGGAAGTGAAACAGTAACCAATTTATCTAAGAATTCGTACATACGTTCACCACGAAGGGTAACTTTTGCACCGATCGCTACACCTTCACGAAGACGGAAGCCAGCGATTGATTTCTTAGCTTTAGTAATCAATGGTTTTTGACCTGAAATAAGTGCCAATTCAGCAGCAGCTTTTTCAAGGTTTTTAGAATTATTTACAGCATCACCAACACCCATGTTAAGAACGATTTTCTCAACTTTTGGGACAGCCATAACTGAAGTGTAGTTGAATTTTTCAGTCAAAGCAGGAACGACTTCGTTAGTGTATTTTTCTTTTAAGCGATTTACCATTACTTATACTTTCTCCTTTCCTTCGTGATTAATCAAGCACTTCGCCTGATTTTTTGTTGTAACGAACTTTTTTGCCGTCTACAACTTTGTAACCAACACGTCCTGCTACACCATTTTTGTCAAGAACTTGTACGTTAGACACATGGATTGGGGCTTCTTTTTCTACGATAGCACCTTGAGGGTTTTCGTTGTTTGGCTTTTGATGTTTTTTAACAATAGCAACACCTTCGACAACAACTTTGTTGACTTTAGGAAGGGCTTTAAGAACTACAGCTTCAACGCCTTTGTCCTTACCAGCAATAACGCGAACTTTGTCGCCTTTTTTTACAAACATTTGGTTTTTCTCCTATTATTTCTTACGCCCTAATGGGCACCCTGCAAATGCAGGGGACTTAGTTTGTGTTTTTTATTGATTAAAGTACTTCTGGTGCAAGTGATACGATCTTCATGAAGCCACCTTCACGCAATTCACGTGAAACAGGGCCGAAGATACGCGTTCCGCGAGGAGTTTTGTCATCACGGATGATTACTGCAGCGTTGTCATCAAATTTGATGTATGAACCGTCTGGACGGCGTGCACCAGATTTAGTACGAACAACAACAGCTTTTACGACATCACCTTTTTTAACAGCTCCACCAGGAGTAGCTTGTTTTACAGAAGCAACGATTACGTCACCGATGTTAGCGAATTTACGTCCTGAACCACCAAGAACTTTGATAGTCAAGATCTCACGAGCACCGCTATTATCAGCAACTTTCAAGCGAGTTTCTTGTTGAATCATTTCAAATTTCTCCTTTTAGTTTGATTAGATAATAACAGCTTCTTCCACTACTTCTACAAGACGGAAGCGTTTTGTAGCTGAAAGTGGACGAGTTTCCATGATACGAACGATATCGCCTTCTTTAGCAACGTTGTTTTCATCATGTGCTTTGTATTTTTTAGAATAGTTGATACGTTTACCATAGACTGGGTGGTTACGCTTAGTTTCAACTACAACAGTGATTGTTTTATCCATTTTGTCAGATACTACACGTCCAACAAGGGTTTTACGTTGATTACGTTCCATTATTAGAATTTCTCCTTTCCCAATCTATTATTTCTTTTCAGATTGCACTGTTTTTACGCGTGCAATTTGTTTTTTAACTTCGTTCAAACAAGCAGTTTGATCAAGTTGACCTGCTGCAGCTTGGAAACGAAGATCGAAAAGTTCTTTCTTAAGTTCGTTTTCTTTCTTAGCAAGTTCTTCTTGAGAAAGACCACGAAGCTCTTTAACAAAATCTTTAATTTCTTGAAGTTTCATGATTTCTCCTTATTCTGCTTCACGTTTCACGAATTTAGTCTTAACTGGCAATTTGTGGCTAGCAAGACGAAGTGCTTCACGTGCAACTTCTTCAGATACACCAGCGATTTCAAACATCACTTTACCACGTTTAACGGGTGCTACCCAACCTTCAGGTGCCCCTTTACCAGAACCCATACGTACACCGATAGCTTTAGCAGTGTATGATTTATGTGGGAAGATTTTAATCCAAACTTTACCACCACGTTTCATGTAACGAGTCATTGCGATACGGGCAGCTTCGATTTGACGGTTTGTGATCCAGTGACTAGTAGTAGCTTGAAGACCGTATTCACCGAATGCGACTTCTTTACCACCTTTAGCTTCACCGCGCATTTTCCCACGGAATTCGCGACGGTGTTTAACACGTTTAGGTACTAACATTTGTTATTTGCCTCCTTTAGTGTTTTTACGAGCTGGAAGAACTTCACCACGGTAGATCCAAACTTTAACACCAAGTTTACCGTAAGTAGTGTCAGCTTCTTCCCAAGTGTAGTCGATATCTGCACGAAGTGTGTGAAGTGGAACAGTTCCTTCTGAATAACCTTCGCTACGAGCGATATCTGCACCGTTCAAACGACCAGATACTTGAGTTTTAATACCTTTAGCACCTGCACGCATTGTACGTTGGATAGCTTGTTTTTGAGCACGACGGAAAGCAACACGTTGTTCAAGTTGACGTGCAATGTTTTCACCAACAAGGTGTGCGTCCAAATCAGGTTGTTTGATTTCAACGATGTTGATGTGAACTTGTTTTCCAGTCAATTTATTAAGTTTAGCGCGAAGAGCGTCAACATTAGCTCCACCTTTACCGATAACCATACCTGGTTTAGCAGTGTAAAGTGAAACAATTACTTTATTTACAGCACGTTCGATTTCAATACGTGAAACTGAAGCGTCTGCCAATTCTGTTTGAATGAATTTGCGGATTGCAAGATCTTCATGAAGGTAATCCGCGTATTCTTTTTCAGCATACCATTTCGCATCCCAATCACGGATGATTCCGACACGCATACCAATTGGATGTACTTTTTGACCCACGATTTTACCTCCTTATTTTTCTGACACAACTACTGTGACGTGAGTTGTGCGTTTGTTGATTGGTGAAGCTGAACCTTTAGCACGTGGACGGAAACGTTTCATAGTTGGTCCTTCGTTTGCGAAAGTTTCAGATACTACCAAGTTAGCTTTTTCCAAACCAAAGTTGTTTTCTGCATTAGCGATAGCAGAGTTAAGAACTTTTTCAACTACGCGAGCTGCTTTGTTTGGAGTGAATTTCAAGATTGCGATTGCGTCAGCAACATTCTTACCACGGATAAGATCAAGTACAAGACGTGTTTTACGAGGTGAAACACGGACTGTACGAGCCATTGCTTTAGCTGAAGTAATTTCTGCCATTGTGTCCTCCTCCTATTAACGACGTGTTTTCTTATCGTCAGCTGCATGACCTTTGTAAGTACGAGTTGGTGCGAATTCACCAAGTTTGTGACCTACCATGTCTTCTTGGATGTAAACTGGTACGTGTTTACGTCCATCATAAACCGCGATTGTATAACCGATGAAACTTGGGAAAATCGTTGAACGACGTGACCAAGTTTTAATTACTTTTTTCTTTTCGTCATTTGCTTGAGCTTCAACTTTTTTCATCAAATGCTCATCGACGAAAGGTCCTTTTTTAAGACTACGTCCCATTTTGTAGTTTTCTCCTTTAAAATATAGTACCACAGCGGCCTGTGTGCAAAATGCACACTACCGAGCTGGCGGATAATTATTTACTAAGCGACTGAATTATTTATCGTTACGACGACGAACAATAAGTTTGTCAGATTTAGCTTTTTTGTTACGAGTTTTAAGACCAAGCGCAGGTTTACCCCAAGGAGTAGATGGCGCTTTACGTCCAACTGGTGCTTTACCTTCACCACCACCGTGTGGGTGATCATTAGGGTTCATTACAGAACCACGAACGGTAGGACGGATACCCATCCAACGGCTACGACCAGCTTTACCAAGGTTTACAAGTGATTGTTGTTCGTTACCAACTGTACCGATTGTAGCACGGCAAGTACCAAGAATCATACGAACTTCGCCTGATTGAAGACGAACAAGCACGTATTTACCTTCTTGACCAAGAACTTGTGCAGAAGCACCAGCAGCACGAATCAATTCAGCACCTTTACCTGGTTTAAGTTCGATATTGTGAATAACTGTACCAACAGGGATGTTAGCAAGCGGAAGAGCGTTACCAACTTTGATATCTGCATCTGGACCTGAAACGATACGTTGACCAACTTCAAGACCTTTAGGTGCAAGGATATAAGCTTTTACACCGTCAGTGTAATGTACAAGAGCGATGTTAGCTGTACGGTTTGGATCATACTCAATAGTTTTTACAACTGCTTCAACGCCATCTTTGTTACGTTTGAAGTCAATCAAACGGTAGTGACGTTTGTGACCGCCACCTTGGTGACGTACAGTGATGCGACCGTTGTTGTTACGACCAGCTTTGTTTTTAAGTGAAACAAGCAATGATTTCTCAGGAGTGCTTGTAGTGATTTCAGCAAAATCCAAAGAAGTCATATTACGACGACCATTTGTCGTTGGTTTATAAGCTTTAATACCCACGTTATTTCCTCCTTAGATTATTCAGCTTCAGCTGCAAACAACTCGATTGCTTTAGAATCAGCTGTAAGAGTGATGATAGCTTTTTTAGTTTTTGAAGTGAAACCAGTGTAACGACCAACACGTTTTGCTTTTGGTTTAACTGTTACAGTGTTCACGTTTGCAACTTTAACTCCATCAAAAGCAGCTTCAACAGCTTGTTTGATCAAAAGTTTGTGCGCACGAGAGTCAACTTCGAATGTATATTTACCTGCTTCGAGGCCGTACATTGATTTTTCAGTGATTACTGGTTTTTTGATTACGTCGTACAAATTCATTATGCAAGAACCTCCTCGATTGTAGAGATTGCTTCTTTAGTAACAAGAAGTTTGTCGCTGTTTACGATATCAAGAACACTTGCAGTTGTTGCAGTTGCAACTTTAACGTTTGGAAGGTTACGTGCAGAAAGAGCTGCAAATTCGTTTCCTTCTTCAAGGATTACAAGTACTTTTGAGTCAACGTTAAGAGCTGAAAGTACGTTTGCGAATTCAGCAGTTTTTGGAGCTGCAAATGAAAGGCTTTCTACAGCTACAAATTTATCTTCAGCAACTTTAGCTGAGTAAACTGATTTCAATGCAAGGCGACGAACTTTTTGTGGAAGTTTGTATCCGTATGAACGTGGAGTTGGTCCGAAGACTACACCACCACCACGCCATTGTGGTGAGCGGATAGAACCTTGACGAGCACGTCCAGTTCCTTTTTGACGCCATGGTTTACGACCACCACCAGATACTGCAGAGCGGTTTTTAACTGCATGAGTACCTTGGCGAAGGCTAGCGCGTTGGCTGATAACGACATCAAATACTACTGATTCGTTTGGTTCGATACCGAAGATAGCATCGTTCAACTCAACTGAGCTAACTTCTTTACCAGTTTGGTCAAATAGTTTTACGTTTGCCATTTTAACTGTTTTCTCCTTTCTTATTATTTAGCAGCCTTAACTGCTGATTTGATAGTGATAAGAGATTTCTTAGCACCTGGTACGTTACCTTTGATAAGAATAACGTTTTTCTCTGGGATAACTTGGACAACTTCAAGGTTTTGGATTGTCACACGGTTACCACCCATACGTCCTGCCAAGTGTTTGTTTTTGAAAACACGGTTAGGCGCAACAGGTCCCATAGAACCTGGACGACGATGATAACGAGAACCGTGAGCCATTGGCCCACGAGATTGACCGTGGCGTTTGATAACACCTTGGAAACCTTTACCTTTAGATGTACCAGTTACATCAACAACATCTCCAGCTTCAAATGTATCAACTGTGATTTCTTGACCAACTTCTAAGCCTTCAATGTTTTTGAATTCACGAATGAAGCGCTTAGGAGCTGTGTTAGCTTTTGCTACATGTCCTTTGGCAGGTTTGTTGCTCAATACTTCACGTTTGTCATCAAAACCAACTTGAACTGCTTCGTAACCGTCTGTTTCAACAGTTTTTACTTGAAGCACAACGTTTGGAGTTGCTTCGATGACAGTAACAGGAATAAATTCACCAGATTCAGTGAAGATTTGAGTCATTCCCACTTTTTTCCCTAAGATTCCTTTTGTCATGAGAGAATATTTCCTTTACTTTATTTATTTAAAAAGTTTTTAATGAGCGTTTTTTGTGCTCAATCATCAAATCCTTATTAGAGTTTGATTTCTACGTTAACACCACTTGGAAGATCCAATTTCATCAAAGCGTCAACTGTTTTTTGAGTTGGGTTGATGATATCGATCAAGCGTTTGTGAGTACGCATTTCAAATTGTTCGCGTGAATCTTTGTATTTGTGAGTCGCACGAATAACTGTATACAAGCTACGTTCAGTTGGAAGTGGAACTGGTCCAGCAACTGTTGCACTTGTACGTGTTGCAGTTTCAACAATTTTTTCTGCCGCTGTATCAAGTGTACGATGTTCGTATGCTTTCAAACGGATACGGATTTTTTTGTTTGCCATCTTTTTCTCCTTTTCGTCTATTTAAGATAATAGGCTAGCTCCTCAAGAAAACCAACACGCTTTTGCGTGGCAATGCAACCGAGCGTATCGCAACCTCTTGTATCATAGCTAAAGTTACTGTATTTACAGCACCAGTATATACTATCAGATTTGACAAGAGTTTGCAAGGTTTTTACCGTGTTTTTTAGCTTTTTTTCCAAGAAAATGTTTTCAGGTACTACTAACATTTTTAGTATTAACAAAAAAATCAGGCAATCACCTGATTTCTTACATATATAATTAGCAAAAAGCATTCTAATAGGAAGAAACTATCTTTGGAATAAAAAGATGTTATTTATTTCCTGATTCGAGAATTAATTTTTTGAGGATAGGACCCAATAAAAAGATTTGAATTGAAAACGCTATTGGAAAATTAAACGTTAGCGTAGTTAAAACCGTTGGAATGAATTTTCCCCATGGATGCTTAAATAAAATAGACGAAACAACCGCCATACTTGGACACATCACACAGACTGTGCAAATTCTTCGTATCGTTGGTCGCATGAACGCAGGAATTTCTTCAGGATTTGCCAGCATTGACATCAAGCAAACTGCAATTGGTCAACCGAAGAATTCTTGAATGAGAAAACGATGATTGTAATCCACCACACTTCTTTCAATACGTCCAAAACTAAACCATAATTGGCACCGCCGTTATTAAGTGATAAATTGTAATATTCCATGCAAAAACTCATAGCAAATGCCATTGATAAAGAAAAGACAAATTCTCTTGTTTTACTTACTTTCATTTCTTCCCTCCTCATAACTTATATTACCTAAAAATAAAATCGGAAACAATTCTGTTTTTAGAGTAACCTATTCCTAAAATGAATAATTTTAAACAATAAAGGAGTGGGCAAAACCACTCCTTTATCGTTGAACAAATTCTAAAAAGCGACTGGCTGCTTTTGATAACAGGGCACTTTTCTTATAACAAATGACAATTTCTGTCTCGATATGCGCAAGAACAGGCACTAGTTTCACCAGATTTCGCGTATTGATATAGGAAATAGGTTTTGCCATTAATAACGAAATGCCCATTCCTTTACTAACAAGGTCGATAATATTTTCAGCACGCTTTCCCGTATAAGCAATTGACGGCGTAAAGCCAGCTTGACGACAAGCTTGAAGTGAAATGTCATGCATGACAGAATGAGGAGGTAAGAATAAAAATTCTTCATTTTTCAATTCCGACAAGTCAATCAGATCTTAGTTAACCAAGGGGTGATCATTTGGTAACACCGCAACCAAATAATCCGTCGTGAAATTGATTACTGCAAAATCATCCAAATCCTCTGTAACTTCTTTTTGACCTGACAATCGACGAATAAAAATCAAATCACAGTCATCATTTCAAAGTTTCTGTTTAAGTTGCTCAGTCTCACCTTCAATAATGCTCAGATTAATTTTTACATTCGCCTTTTTAAAATCAATGAGCATATCTGTGATGCCATAAGGAGCCATAATTGGAATTGAGCCGATTGTCAAATTTTGCTCTTTAGCTTCCTTGAGATTAATAAGCGCCGTATTACATTGGTGCTGGACATCAATTAGCTGTTGAGCGTATTTGAGAAATACTTTTCCTGCTTCATTGAGTTTAACTTGACGTGTCGTTCAGTCAAATAGAGTTGTTCCAAGTTCAACTTCCAAAGATTTTATATGTTTTGACAAGCTAGATTGCGAAATGAATAAATTCTCCGCCGCTTCTAGATAATTTTCTGCCTTTGTTAAGGCAATAAATTCTTTCACATGATTCAGTTCCATAGCGTTACTTCCTGAAGTAAGTTCTTTATTTTAGCATAACAAAAATCACAAAACTTTTCTAATGATTATTTTTTCAAATTAGGTTGTGTCTTATCGCGTAAGCAATTGCATGAGCTCGATTATTGACTTGAAAAATCTCATAAAGTTCCGTTAGATAGTTTTTTACCGTGCGGTCAGTAACAAATAGCTGAGCTGCAATTTCTTTATTGGTCAATCCCTCAGCTACCATTTGCAACAACTGCTTCTGCTGCTCTGTATTCGTTGGTACATTTTCTTCGTTTTGTCTATGTTGAAAACTAGCCGTCAAAACTTCTGAACTTATGGCGATATAGCTATCATCTGCTAATAACTTTTGAATATGATTAACAATGTCAGTCGGGTCTTCGTCTTTTAATAGGTAGCCTCGTACCCCTTTTTGAATAAAGTGCTGAGCAAATTCACCGTCGATTTCCGTAGAAAAGATAAGAACATTCGACAACATTGGCAACTTTTCTAGTAACTTTTTACCACTCATTTCTGGCATTTGCAAATCAACTAAGATAAGGTCTGGTTGCCTAGTAAGCGCAGCTAATTTTTCCAAAGCCTCCTGACCATTTGAAGCTGTGGCAACCACTGTCAAATCATCTGCTATTTCAATAATATTAGCCAAACCTTCTCTGACAATCGGATGATCATCTACAATCGTAATGTGCTTCACTAGATTACCTCCAATTCAATCGTTACAACCGTTCCTGTACTTTTGCTACTGTTAATGTTCGCTTGACCGTTATACTGCGCTGCTCATTCTTTCATGTCAAGTAAGCCAAAATGTTGATTATTTTGTGCTAGCAACCGCATAAGCTTACCAAAATTGATAACGTGAATTTGCAACATTTTTACCTCTTTCTTGACGTCAACTTTTGCTTGGTCAATCTCATCAGGCATAGCCAGTTGAGTATTGAGATGATAATTTTCTTGCAAATTGGTCAACCGTTTTTGTAATTCTTCTCGCAACTGCAACGTTAGATTTTCTCTTTTTTCTTGACGATAATCAGCAATCGTTTGACGTGCCTCACTAATGGATTCTTTGGTGAAATGTTGTGTTTTTTCCAAAGTTTGTGCCAATTTTTGATAATCTTCATTGTCTAGGAGAACTTCCATTGCCGATAGGTGCATATTAAAGCCAATCAAATCTTGAGTCAAGCTATCGTGTAAATCACGCGCCAGCGTTTGTTTGACTGCCTTAGTTGTCACTTCCTCTACTTGTGCATAAGCTTGATTGAGTTCCTCATTAACTTCCTGAAGATATTGCGCTTGAAAAGCTTGACGATAAATCATTTGATAATAATAAATGGAAAGTAGTGCAATCATAGCCACAGCTTCAGCTAACAAGATAAAATTGAAAAAATCTAAACCATCTTGCAATAAGCCAAAGCCAAGAACACAGAGACCGTACAAAGCTGTCATTACAAAATAACGTTTAGGATACTGGTAGGTAATTTCTTCAACAATGCAAATAGGCATGAATCCAACCAGTAAAGCAAGACTAGATAGATTGTCAAATAAAAATGCCAACCAAAAAATCAGCAAGACTTGCACAGCTAATCCGAGATACAAATATTTCGTTGACACCAAACGATTAGAAAAATAAAGCAATAGTACTTCACTAACTAGGGCTGCATTTGACATAACATCTGTTTGAAAAAAGTAGCCATAATTTAAATATTGGACAAAAAGATAAAGGAAAACTAGTCAACCTATCAAAAGCCATTTACCTGATTTTAAAAATTGATATTTGCCACTTTCTTCTATTTTATTTGTTTTCATACCTATTACCTAAAAAAGCTGAGATTATCTCAGCTCAATCTCTCTGTTCAATTTTAACATTTGGGAAAAATTTATCCAACTATTTAGGCAGATACCAATTGGCTTTACCAAAGACGGCAAGCATTGCTGGAACCAAAATCATTCGAACAATGAGGGTATCAAAAAAGATTCCCAACGTCAACGCTAAGCCCATTGATTTAACTGTACTGTCTGCTGCAAAGAAAAAGCCCATAAACATAAAGACTGATGCCATAATCAAAATAGCTGCAAAGATAGCTTTCCCATTGTCTTTCATTCCCTCAAGCAAGGCTTTTTGAGTGTCTCCTGTTTCATCATATACTTCTTTCATCCGACTGATAAGAAAAACCTCGTAATCCATTGCCAAACCAAACATAATTCCGATAGCTAAAACTGGTAAGAAATTCAAAATAGCACTCAGACCAGCAAGTCCAATCAGATCATCAAAATGTCCTTCTTGGACAATAAAGACCAAGGCACCCAAAGTCGCAAGTAATGAAAGAACAAAACCACTTACCGCAACAAATGGAATCAACAACGAACGGAAGATAAGCAATGAAAGAACAAAGGCAAATGCTACGATATTTAAAGCAAATTTTGGAAGAGCTACCAGCAAAGCACCTGACATATCAATATTAATAGCTGTTGAACCTGTAACCAACAACGTTGGGTTGCCATTTTTATTTGATTTCGCACGGATAGCTTTTACTAAATTCTTAGTAGCTACTGCATTTCCGTCTATTTTCGGAATCAACGTAATCATGTAATATTGTCCAGATTTACCATTACCAATCATTGGTGGGATCACGCGTTCTACGTTAGCTGTATTTTGCAATTCTGTGGCTACATCCTGCGCTGTTTCACTGTCACCAGTTTTAACTAAAACAACCAAGGTTGCCGCATGCCCTGCACCATAACCTTCTGTCATAATATCATAAGCACGGCGTTCCATTGTTTTGGTGCTCTTGTCAGCATCCGTTGGTAACCCGAGATTCATATTACGCGCTGGTAATGCAACGACAATTAAGCCAAGTAGCACCATTCCTGATAACAACAATTTAAATTTGTTAACAAATTTTCCCCAACCATAGTCACGTTTCAATCGTCCAAAACGAGCTAATACACGATTTTGCTTTTCTCCTGTTGCAATTTTTCCCAAAAGAACAATCACCGCTGGAATAATAGTCGAAGCTGTCAACATTGCTCCAAGAACAGACAAAGCACCAGCAAATCCCATTACAGATAAGAAGCTAATACCAAGTGTTGACATAGCAAGTAAAGCAACTATAACAGTCGTACCTGCAAAAATAACGGCTTTCCCTGCTGTCGTCATTGACTTAGCCAACGACTCTTCACGACTATGTCCTTTTTTAATTTCTTGTCTGTAACGCGAAATAATAAAGAAAGCATAATCAATTCCCACAGCTAAGCCAATCATACCACTAAGCGATAAATCAGATGTTGTGAACTCAATCCAATTTGACAAAATAACCACACCAAGCACACTGATTCCCAAACAAATAAGTGCAGAAAGAATCGGCATTCCTGCCATGATAACCGATGCAAAAGTAATGGCTAGAATGATAATAGCCGCTAAAAGACCATAGATTTCTGATTTTTCACCAGTATCCATTTCACTAATTGTCAAATCGCCTGTTAGTTCCGTTTCAATTCCTGCATCTTTGGTAATTTTAGTCGCCTTGACCAAATGATTAATCGATGACTGCTTAACATCTTCTTTTGCTTTTTTGAAAGTAACTGTTGCATATCCGATAGTATTATTCTTAGTCAAATTTTGTTGTTGCTCTGGTAGAATAACCATCTCAACAGCATCATCAGCCATTTCTTCTTTAACAAAATCCGCCATAGCTTGCTGTGCCGTCTCATCTGTTAACGAACCCGAAGTTGCTTTAAAGACGACTTTCTCACTCGCACCTTTTGAAGCAAGACCAGCAAAATCTTTTTCAACAATATTGAGGGGTGTTTGCGATTCTGTCCCTTTCATATCAAGCCCTGTTGATGAAAAATGCACGCCTGTTAACCCAGCAATTCCACCAAGAGATTCCTCCCAATAACAGCATAACCAAAGCAATTGTCAGTTGGGCATGCCTAAAAATCCAATAACTTAATTTATGTAGTAATTTTCCCATAGACAGTCTCCTTTTCTAATAAGCTCATCTTAACAAATCCTTACTTAGAAGATAATAGACTTTAGGGATAATTTTCACTTCCCTTTTGGGAAAAAATAACAAAAAAATCAGGAAAACCTGATTTTTCAAATCATCATTGTCAATTGCTTCATATATTTCTTGTAAAGAGAATATAGGAAAAGCCAACGGAAAATATTATCCGCCAATGTTGCCAGCCAAACACCTGTCAAACCAAGGTTTAGGCTAACTCCCAACACGTACCCTGAAATAATTCGAATGACCCACATTCCAAATGTTGTGGCGTAAAATGGAAGTTTTGCATTGCCCAAGCCTTGCCACGCTGCTGTGTAAATAAGTGTTCCTGCTGTCGCTGGACCGCCAACAAAAGAATAAAACAACACAACAAGGCTAGCTGTTAGCGCTGTTTGATTGGTCGTGAAAAGATAAGTCAAATGTCTACCAAATACGTAAACCAAAGCACCGACACAAAGCATCACAATCGTCGAAATCAAATACGAATCACGTACCAGCTGTTTAATATCCTTGGTATTTTTTTGTCCAAGACTATGTGCAATAAGAATAACAGTTGCTGTCGCAACACCCATTCCTGGCATATAATTAAACTGCGTCAAGGTTTCCCCAATGGCATTTCCTGCAACGACTTCCGTACCAAATTTGACAATAATCGCAACGATAACCACATCACCAGCACGCATCATTAGACGTTCACCAGTCGCAGGCAAGGCTATTTTCAACAAATCACTATTCAAATGCCATTTTATCGTTTTTAAAATATTGCCCATCGGCAATTGACTTGCTAACAACAACGTACCGATAAGACGTGACAAGACCGTTGAGCAAGCAACACCAGCAATACCCCAGCGAAAAACAAAAACAGATACCGCAGAAAAAATCGCATTTAAAACATTGCTCAATAGACTAACATACATTGGTAACTGTGGTTTGCCTAAAGCACGCAAAAACGCGCTCAGCGTTGTCATCAAACCAAGACTAACAATCAAACCACCAACAATCGCCAAATACAGACCACCTGCTTGTGTGACTGTTGTTTCTGTTCCTAGCCAATGAAGAATTGTTTTTCCAAAAAGCAAGGAAAAAAGCCCTAGAACTAAACTGAGACCTAGTGTTACCAAAATCGCCTCAGACTGATATTGCACCGTCTTTTCATTATTTTTTTCACCACGACTTTTAGCTACCAGACTTGAAACCGCAGCTCCGAGAGCAATAAAAATAGCTTGATAAATTGTAATAATATTATTAGCAACAGAGACACCTGAAACGGCAATCAACCCAACCTGAGCAACAAGGTAGTTGTCAACCACTCCCATCAGCATCTGCAGCAAATTTTCCATCATAGCAGGAAAAGCCAAGTAAATAATTTTCTTTGTTTGTTTCATACCCTTATCGTAACAGAAAGAAAAGCTGAGAACCAGCCTCAGCTTCTACTCTTATAAATTTAAAGTCCTAAATAATTTTCAACTGCTTTTTGCATATCACCTGTTGCCACAACCGTTTTGTGACGAACCTCAGCTGTTTCAAGTTCATTGACAGCTTTTGGAATGGCAACACCTGATGATTTTTCAAGTTCCTTAACAGCAACAAAATCATCTGCTGGTGCTTGTCCACTAACAGCTTCAACTGCCACACGTGGGAATTTATATGGACTTGCTGTTGAAGCAATCACAGTTGGTGTTTTATCACCTGTACGCTCTGCGTATTTTTGATAAACAGCTGATGCAACTGCCGTATGTGGGTCCTCAATGTAATCAGATGCTTCATAGACACGTTTAATTTCAGCAGACGTTTCAACTTCTGTTGCATAGCCTGCTTCAAATAAATCAAGAATCGATTGGTCAACATCAGGAAGTGTGTATTCACCCCCTGAAACCAATTGTTCCATCAATGCTTTCGTCTTAGCAGCATCATTTCCCAACAAATGGAAAATCAAACGTTCTAAGTTAGATGATACCAAGATATCCATTGAAGGACTTGTTGTAATTTTAAACTCACGTTTTTTATCATAAGTCCCTGTTGTGAAGAAGTCTGTTAAAACTTTGTTTTCATTTGAAGCACAGATTAATTTACCAACTGGGACACCGATTTGACTTGCGTAGTAAGCTGCTAGAATGTTTCCAAAATTTCCTGTTGGAACTGTAAAGTTTACTTTGTCGCCTGCTTTAATATGACCAGTTTTAACAAGTTGTGCATAAGCATAAACATAATAAACAACCTGTGGTACCAAACGCCCAACATTCATTGAGTTCGCTGATGAAAATTGTGTCTTGTGCGCAAGCAATTTTTCACGCAAATCAACGTCGTTAAACATACGTTTTACATCTGTTTGCGCATCATCAAAGTTACCAGTAATGGCTACAACGTGTGTGTTATTACCAGTTTGTGTTGTCATCTGAAGCTCTTGAATTTTGCTGACACCGTCTTTTGGATAGAAAACAATGATTTCTGTTCCTGGGACATCTGCAAAACCAGCCATTGCAGCTTTACCAGTATCACCTGATGTCGCTGTCAAAATCACAATTTTGTTATCAACGCCTTGTTTTTTAGCTGATGTTGTCAAAAGGTATGGCAAGATTGACAATGCCATGTCTTTAAACGCAATAGTTGACCCATGGAAAAGTTCAAGGTTATATTGGTCACCTAATTTAACCAGCGGTGCGATTTCTGGTGTATCAAATTTAGCATCGTAAGCAGAATCAATACAGTAAGCCAACTCTTCTTCTGTGAAATCGTCTAAAAATGCAGACAATACAAGCTTAGCCACTTCTTGGTAAGAAGCATCTTTTAAAGTTTCAAAATCCAATGCCACTTCTGGAAGTGATACAGGGGTAAATAAACCACCGTCAGTTGCCAATCCTTGTAAGATAGCTTGACTAGCAGTTACTTTGTTATTTTCATCACGAGTTGATTGGTAAATTAACGTCATCACAAATTCCTCATATATAGATAGTCTTTTGTCTATTTTACCATAATTATCAGAAAGTTTATACAAGTTTATGACAATTATCGAAAAAAGGGAGTGGGGCAAATAAAGTCTCCAGTGGAGACTTTATTCATGAGCCTAGAAATTAAAAAACGAATCGGTAATTTCGGAGAAATTCGATTTCTCAGCAAGTCTTAGTTTCTAGTTGCTGACCTAAAACGGTCTATTCCAAGACCGTTTTACTTTCACCCCCCGCAAGGCTCGAAAGATTTGGGAAATCTTTCGAGGTGAGAAATAGAGTCAAGTGAAGCTTGACGTCAAAAAGGTTTGGGGAACCTTTTGAGGTTGGAAACGAAATCAAGCGTAGCTTGATGTCAAAAGGGTTGTAAAAGCTGTCTTATCAGCGTATTAGAACCCAATCAGCAGTGATTGATTGCTCAAGCAATTGAGAATTGCTTCAGGTTGGAAATCTAGCTTGCAAAGCAAGCGTCAAAAAGTGCCCAATCAATTGTGCATGGGAAACTCTAAGTTGACTAAAGTTGGTAATCGCTGTTTTAATATTTTTTGACAGCGCAACAATCTATCCCCAGATTGTTGAAGACCAAACTACTGCGTCTTGTAAATAATAACTATGTAAACAAAGAAGCTGAGAATTTGGTCTCAGCTTCCCTAATTTCTTATTTTCTCCAACGTGAATCAACACCAGCAATAGAAATCCAGACGCTTGCCAAGACGTCGTAGAATAAATCAGCCACCTTCTTCTTTCTCCTTTCTTCTCACGTTTTATGCACCTGTATTATAACGCTTCAAACCTATACTGTAAAGGGGTTTTTAAAACTTTTTTGATGTTATTATTTCTTACATAAAATGATAGAAAATTGGCGTTTTGAACAAGAAAAAACCAACCGAAGTTGGTTTCTGAAATAAACTAAGAATCCGACTCTCCTTTAGCTGGATTTTTAGCGGATTTTTCAATTGCTTTTTGAATCGCTTTAACATAAAGGTCTGCACCAGTCGTATCACTATCACTGTAATGCACGCCATCAGTACCACTCCAGATTTCTGGGTGTTTAGTTGCTGCTTTATACCAATCTGCCACCGTAACATAATTATAAGTATCAGCCAAAGTTAGCTCATAATCACGAACTTCTTTGACTTGAGCTTTATTATTAGCATTGTAGGGTGTCACAATAATCAAACGATAGCCATCTGGCAGAGCATCAATAAACTGCTGCAAATCTTCTTGGTAATTATCTAGCGAATTAACCCCCACCGCAAGAACTGTTGTTTGCGATAATGTTCCGCTTGAAATTTCATTTTGGAAAATCTCAAAAGCATCATCAAAATTTCGGCTAACCGCAGCGTCAACTTGAGCATCTGGAAGTAAGCTTGAAAATGAAGCACTTGAGCGAAGAGCTACGGAATCTCCAATGACAGTAACATCACTTAAAGCCGTTGCATCCCCAGCAGTTACAGTATGTGTCCGATTCAAATTAGTCTGTGCTTGCTGGAGCGAATTCACCAAAAGACTTGTCTCAAAATCGCCAACAGCTGGAGAAATGATAATGGTCACAATTGTCACCAAACCAAGCAAAGTTCCTCCACCATAAAGCCATTTTTGATAAGGATGTAAATCTAAATTCAAGCCAAGCAATTTGACAGACTTGCCAGCAAGAAATGGCTCCAATACATAAAAAGACAGCGTTGAAAATATCAATGAAAAGATAACCGTTACCAATACCGCTAAACCATTTGACATTAGTTGCGTGAAGATAATGTAAAATGGCCAATGGAAAAGATAAACACCATAACTAACATCTGCCAAATAATTGATAATAGCGGGCTCTTTGGCATTAGGGGTTTGGTCATTTAGCACACGCGCCGCATAAATCATCATCGTTGAAAATAAACTTGCTAATACAAAGCCAAACAAATACGTGATTCGTTGGTCAAATTTCAAAGCAAATGTCAACAGTAGCAACAAAGCAAAGCTTAGCACCATTGTCAAAATACTGCGTTTTGTTGACCATAGACGAACATTCTTTTTGAAACGAGCCGTTGTTTCTCGAATTCCTGTCATCGTTGCCACCATGGCTCCTAAGAAAAACGGAAAACTATGAGACAGAGATGAAAAGTAAATTGTCGAAACGTTGTCAACAAAAAATGCTCGGATAAACATTGATAGGAAACTTCCAGCAAAAAATGCTGCAGAAATTGTAAAAATCAAACTACGGAATTTTGCTACGTTATCATGGTGTTTACTCAAAAACCACACCAAAAGTCCCCAAATCAAATAAAAATGCATCTCAATTGCCAAACTCCATGTATGAACAAAGAGATGTGGGATAAATTGCGTTTCGTAGTTACCACCTGTGATAATTTCATAAAAATTTGTTGTAAATCCTACTGCTGCCGCAATTTGACTACCAATGCTTGCCACGTAGTCTTTACGTACCAAGTAAGTAAACGGCATAACAATAAGAATCATCAACACCAACGGAGGCACGATACGATAAAAACGCCTCTTGTAAAATCCTAAAAGATCAATTTTCTTGTTTTTCGAATATTCATCAATCAGTAAAGCCGTAATCAAATATCCTGAAAATGTAAAGAAAATATCAACACCAATAAAACCGCCTGGAAAAGCTGTTTTAAAGAAATGATAGAGTAAAACGAGCAAGAGCCCCGTCACCCTAACCATTGAAAACCATTTTATTCTCATTTTTGAAAAATCCCCTGTTTAAAGATTCCTGCATATACCTCTCCATTTTGCGCTGTCAAAGTTCCTTGACCGTCTGGCTGACCATTTTTAAATTCTCCTTGATATGTCCAACCAGAATTTGAGGTAAAAGTTCCTTGACCTTCAAAAACACCATCTACAAAATTACCTTCATAGGTATCACCATTTTCATAAGTCAATTTTCCCTGACCATTCATACGGTGATTAACAACATAACCTGTGTAGGTTATTTTACCATTGTCATAGGTTAACGTTGTTTTAGATTTCATTGATAGCGTAAAAACGGATAAACCACAGATGATAAGGATCAAAACCGTTAAGAACTCTATGCGCTCTCTGGTTATTTTTATTTTTTTCATTTTTGCTCAACTTCTATTTTTAAGAATTTTTTAGCCACGTTAGCCATTGTTCACAACCACGCTTAACCAAATCATAGGTCGCATCAAAATCACCTGTAAACCAAGGATCTGGTACACCACCTTTTACAAAAAGAAAGATTTTGTCATCATACTTTCCTTGTGACATATGTTTCAAATCCGCAACATTTTCCGCATCCATGCCAATAATAACATCAAAATCATAAAAATCTTTGCGCGAAATCTGTTGAGATGACTTGTGTTTGTCGTAACTAATGTTATGTTTTTTAAAAATACTTTGCGTTCCATGATGGATGGGATTACCATGTTCCCAGCCAGAAGTTGCACGGCTTTCAATCAGCCAGTCTTCAGCACCAGCCAAATCTTTCATCACAAATTCAGCCATTGGACTACGACAAATATTTCCTAGACAAACAAAACATACTTTTTTCATTTTCTCTCCCTACGTAGTCAATAACTCATTTATTAAAAACTTCTTTTATCATTATAACAAAAAACAGAGCCTTATCACACGACAAATACTCTAACTTCTATTTTTATTTTTAAGAAAAAATTAAGGCACCCGATTTACAATATAAACAATCCTAAAACTTTTCTTTTTCATAATCTCCTGAAAGGGCTCCGCTAGCGGGGTTCTTTCTTTTTTATCTCTAAAATTGTTCCACAAAAAGCTCTAAGCAGGTTTCACCTGCTAACTCATGACAGAAAAAGAATCACCGACTATAATTAAGGTGAACGATACAAATCCGTGGTGTTTAATAGGGCTTTGCCTAGCCTGTACAAAAAACTGGATGAAAAAGGGTCGTGAGATAACTCGAATACGTCTTGAACGTGAAAATAAAATTACTAACAACCTCTTGTTCTATTGTTCAATGATAGAATCGGAGGTTTTTATTATGGAAGTTATGATTGAAACATGCTGTGGTATTGATGTTCATCAAAAGTCTATTGTCTGCTGTATCTTAGATGGTCCACTAGACACTAACAAGCCTAAGAAGATTCAAAAGAAATTCGGAACAACAACTGTGGCACTTCAAAAGGCTTTAGCTTGGTTAAAAGAAAATCATGTAACTCACGTCTTTTTTGAAAGTACCGGTCAATATTGGTTGCCACTTTTCAATATTTTTTTCAGATTTAGTACTTATACTCGCCAATCCCCAACACACCAAAAATGTTCCTGGACATAAAACTGATATGAAAGATGCGGAATGGATTGCACAACTTGGAAGATGTGGACTTATCGAACCTTCTTACATACCGAGTCCTAAAGTAATGCAATTACGTTTATTAACTCATCGACTACGGTCTTACAAACAACGCCAAACCCAAGTTAAAAACGAAATTCATAATCATTTACAACATGCTAATATTAAATTAACGAGCCATCTTTCAGATGTTTTCTCTAAAACAGGACAATCTCTTTTAACTCTTTTCATCAATGGAGAAGCTATGGATTCTGAAAGTGTAGCTTCTTGTATTCATAGACGTATAAAAGCTAGTCCAGAAGAGTTAGGGGAAGCTATGAATGGAAAGTTATCACTAGAAGACCGTTTTCTTATTAGCCAAAGTTTAGAAGAATATCAAATGTATCAAAATCTAATTGAAACATTAGAGAGTGAAATCAAGGATTATATTAAAAAGGAGTTTCCCTGAAAAATACAGAATACTTCAGAGTATTCCGGGATTAATGAAAACTGTGCAACTACTGTTTTGCAGAAATTGGACCTAATGTTCAAGCATTAAAATCAGATGGACATTTAGCATCTTGGGCTGGATTAGGTCCGGGTTCGTCTGAAAGCGCAGGAATTAAAAAATCATCTCATATTACTCAAGGAAATCGCTATCTCAAACATGCTCTAACAATGTCGGGATTGATTGCGGCACACTCTAAAGATACGACTTTTTCATCACCTTACTATAGAATTTCCCAAAGAGGAAGTAAGATGAAAGCGGTAATTGTATGTGCACATAAGATTCTCAGGATTATTTATAAACTACTCGCTACTCACCAATCTTACCAAAATGAAAAGGTGTTAGAACCGAGGCAACAGTTCTAACACCTAAAAAACAAAAAATTTCAATTAAAGTGTAACACAGGTAACGATTTTTTGCCCTTTTTAAGCCGTTTTTTTACAAATAAAAATCCCAATCTCAAATAGATTAGGATTTGCAGGGGGATGAAAAAAAGTTTATTTAGGAGTATCTTTAGTATAGGGTGGCTTGCTTAAGAGAGACTGAAAATTTTCTTTCAGAAAACTTAAAAAGCGCCTCAACCAATTTGGCTAAGGTACTTGTTATTATATTATTAACTCTTAATCTTAATGACGGAAGTGACGAACACCTGTAAATACCATGGTAATGCCGTATTTATCAGCCATATCAATAGATTCTTGGTCACGAACTGAACCGCCAGGTTGGATGATTGCTTTCACACCTGCTGCAGCAATTTCTTCAACGTTGTCTGCAAATGGGAAGAAGGCATCACTAGCAAGGACAGCATCGTCAAGACGGTCTTTGGCTTGATCAAGAGCGATACGAACAGAAGCTACACGGTTTGTTTGACCAGGACCAACACCAAGTGTCATGTGGTCATTTGTCACAATAATACCGTTAGATTTCACGTATTTGATAGCTTTCCAAGCAAATTCAAGCGCTGTTTTTTCTTGGTCATTTGGTTGACGTTTTGTCACAACTTTCCAATCAGCTGGATTTTCTTCGACAACATCTTGGTTTTGAACCAAAAGACCACCGACAACACCAGTGTATTCTTTTTCAACTTGGCTAGCCTCTTGAGCTTCAAATGGCAATTGAAGAATACGCAAGTTTTTCTTCTTAGTTGTCAAGATTTCAAGGGCTTCTTCTGAATAACTTGGTGCAATGATAATTTCAAGGAAGATAGCGTGCATTTTCTTAGCTGTTGCGGCGTCAACTTCACGGTTAAGTACAACAATTCCACCAAAGATTGAAACTGAGTCTGATTCATAAGCATAGTCCCAAGCTGTTTCAATATCGTCAGCTTGTCCAATACCACATGGATTCATGTGTTTAAGGGCAACAACTGTCGGACGGTCTTTGAAATCACGGATAATGCGGATTGCAGCATCAGCGTCGCGGATGTTGTTAAATGACAATTCTTTACCATTCAATTGTTTAACAGAAGCAATTGAGTAATCTGTTGGCAAAGCTTTTTGGTAGAAATCAGCGTCTTGTTGAGGATTTTCACCATAACGCATTGGTTGTTTCAAATCGTAAGTGATTGTGAGTTTTTCAGGTTTTGTTTCACCAACTTGTTTTGTGAAATATTCTGCAATTAAAGCATCGTAAGCTGCTGTATGACGGAAAACTTTTGCTGCCAAACGTTGACGAGTTTCAAAGCTTGTTTCACCATTAGCTGACAATTCATCCAAAACAACAGCATAGTCAGCTGGATCAACGACAACTGTTACACTAGCATGGTTTTTAGCAGCAGAGCGAAGCATTGAAGGGCCACCAATATCAATATTTTCAACCGCATCAGCGTAAGTTACTTCTGGTTTCAAGATTGTTTCTTTGAATGGGTAAAGGTTAACCACAACAAGATCAATCAATTCAATGTGGTTATCTTTTGCAGCTTGAAGGTGGCTGTCAAGGTCACGACGAGCCAAAAGACCGCCATGAATATTTGGGTGAAGTGTTTTCACACGACCGTCCATCATTTCTGGGAATCCAGTCACATCATCAATCGCGATAGTGTCAACACCTGCTTTATCAAGCGCAACTTTTGTTCCACCAGTCGAGATAATATCCCAACCAAGTTTTTTCAATTCTTGAGCAAATTCAACAATACCCGCTTTATCAGAAACACTAATTAGTGCACGTTTTGTCATTTCAGTCCTACTTTCTATAAAAAATAAACCAGTCAATCATAATGCTAGCAATAAGCCCGATAGCATAAGCTAAACTAAGACGCCATGGATTTTCAAGATTGCCAAATAGTACATTTATTATAAAGGCAACGACAATAAAAGTTAATACAAACACCAAAATCTTTTTCATCATCATAATCTCCTAATAAGCTAGCATGCCAATAGCTACGCTATCAAATGCGCTGACTACTTTTTCTCAACTCCTAAGCTCTCTAAAACTTCTGGGTAGAGTCTGTACTCATTTTCATGAATACGAGCTTCAAAACTGTCAATGGTATCATCAGACAGACGAGGCACACGAACTTGTTTAATCACTTTTCCCGTGTCAACGCCATTGTCAACCCAGTGAATGGTAACACCAGACTGGTCAACACCTGCTTCCCAAGCATCATCAATACCATGAGCACCTGGGAATTCTGGCAGATAAGCTGGGTGAATATTAATGATACGACCTTCGTAAGCTGCTAGCAAAGTCGGACCAACAATCTTCATATAACCAGCTAGGCAAATCAAATCAATATCATATTTTTCAAGCAAAGCAACAATAGCCTCTTCGTAAGCTACTTTATTGTCAAGCTCTTTAAGTTCAAAAGCATGAGTTGTCACACCAAGTTTTTCTGCACGTTCTAAGACATATGCATCTCGGTGGTCTGAAAAGACAAATTCAACTGGAAATTGCTCCGCAATGACTTGAAAATTTGACCCATTACCACTCGCAAAAACTGCGATTTTTTTCATTATTTAATCACCACACTTGCATCAGCTTTTTTAACAATACGACCAAGTGCGTAAACTGGTTCGTCAAGCAATTCTTTCACGCGCTCAACCTTATCAGGGCTAACTGCCAACATCAAACCAATACCCATGTTGAAGATTTCAAACATTTCTTCGTGTTTGATGTTACCGTATTTTTCAAGAGCTTTAAAAATTGGAAGAACAGGAACTTTACCTTCTTCGATTTCAGCAGCTAAATCATCCGCAAACATACGTGGGACATTTTCAATGAAACCACCACCAGTAATGTGAGCAATACCGTTAACCAATTTTTCTTTGATAAGTGGAAGCACCGCTTTAACGTAGATACGTGTTGGTTCAAGAAGAACTTCTTTTAATTTTTTGCCTTCAAGTTCAGGAAGTACTTCTTCACCTGTGTAATCAGCAAAGACACGACGGACAAGTGAATAACCATTTGAATGAATCCCACTTGAAGCAAGTCCAAGAAGAATATCACCATCAGAAACTTTTGAACCATCAATGATTTGTGATTTTTCAGCAACACCTACTGCAAAACCAGCCAAATCATAATCATCTTCACCATACATACCAGGCATTTCAGCAGTTTCACCACCGATAAGAGCTGCGCCAGATTGAACACAACCTTCAGCAACACCTGCAACGACTTGTTCAAGTTTTGCAGGTTCATTTTTACCAGTTGCAATGTAATCTAGGAAGTAAAGTGGTTCCGCACCAGCTGCAATGATGTCATTAACACACATGGCAACACAGTCTTGACCGATTGTATCGTGTTTATCATATTTAATGGCAAGCATGAGTTTTGTTCCCACACCATCAGTTCCTGAAATCAAAACAGGTTCTTTCACACCAGTTTTTGTAAGGTCGAACATACCACCAAAGCCACCAAGAGCTCCCATAACACCTGCACGTTCAGTACGCGCAACGTGTTTTTTGATACGTGCAACAACTTCATAACCCGCTTCAACATCAACACCAGATTGAGCATAAGCATTTTTTGTCATAATATTTTTCTCCTTTTGGGAAATAGCAGAGCTATTAAACAGTTCTATTTATTTTCATTAACTTCATGAATATAGAAGCTTGTTTTTTCTTCTAAGCTCTTGAGGTAAGGTTCTTCGTAATCGTAAAGTGGTGTTGGATACTTACCGTCAAAGTAAGCCACACACAAACCACCATTAGGCGCATCTGTATCAAGACCGATTGATTCAATCAAACCGTCAATTGACAAATAAGTCAAGCTATCCGCACCAATAATCTCACAAACTTCATCTTTAATGTGGTTAGCTGAAATCAATTCACGACGATTTTGAATATCGATACCGTAGAAACATGGGTATTTCAATTCTGGACTACCGATTGCCACATGAACTTCTGTCGCACCAGCTTCACGAAGCAAACGAACGATACGGCGTGATGTAGTTCCACGCACGATAGAATCATCAACCATGACCACGCGCTTACCTTTAACAACACCAGATACGGCTGAGAGCTTCATGCGAACACCTTGCTCACGCAACTCTTGTGTTGGTTGAATGAAAGTACGTTGTGTGTACTGATTTTTCACCAAGCCCATTTCATTTGGGAGACCTGATTCTTCAGCAAATCCCATCGCTGCTGAAAGTGATGAATTCGGTACACCAACGACAATATCAGCTTCATGTTGAAATTCCTGTGCCAAACGTTTCCCCATATTTTTACGAGCCGTGTGAACATTGACACCATAAATATTACTGTCAGGACGTGCAAAATAGATATATTCCATTGAACAGATAGCAAGCTGTGTATCATTTGTGTAAGTGTCATACTGAATGCCATTGTCATCAATGATAACAAATTCTCCTGGTTTTACATCACGAACCCATTTAGCACCAACCACTTCAAAGGCACACGTTTCGCTTGATACTACCCAAGCACCATTTGCCATTTGCCCAATTGACAACGGACGAAAACCATTTGGGTCAAGCGCAGCAATCAATTTATCTTCTGTCATCAAAAGATAAGCAAAGCCACCTTTGACAGTGTTCAACGCTTCTTTGACTTTACCGATAAACTCAGGATTATGGCTACGGCGAATCAAATGCATTAGAATTTCAGTATCAGATGAGGCATTAAAAATCGCCCCTTGGTCTTCCAATTCTTTTTTCAATGATACTGCATTTGTCAAATTACCATTGTGGCAAAGCCCAAATTGCTCATCTGTAAAGTTGTAAAGAAATGGTTGAATATTATTAATAGACGCAGAGCCAGCAGTCGCATAGCGAACGTGACCAATAGCTGTAGTTCCTGTTAATTTTTCCAAATCAGCGGGATTTTTAAATACTTCTGAAAGAAGACCAGTGTTACGGTGCTGAAGAAGTTTGCCGTTATCGTTTGTGACGATACCAGCACCTTCTTGACCACGGTGTTGAAGACTGTGGAGTCCAAAATAAGTCACTTGAGCGGCTTGAGGGTGCCCCCAAATCCCAAAAACACCACATTCTTCATTTAGAGATTTAACTTCGTATGTCATTATTTTTATTACCTAGAACTAAATTATAAGGAATTTTTTCTCCTTTTGATAAGTTGACAAAAGAGGCTGAGACAAGCCTCAGCTCTCTTGCCTATGTATTTGCATTTAGAATTTCAAGACGCAATCGCAGTCATGTCATTTCTATAAAATATATTTTTAAAAATAGTATTACTCTTTAGTAAAATATTCAACAGCGCTACGGAACAAGTGTTGGTCTTTATTTCCTGGAATATTTTGGAAAAGACCGTCTTCGTAACGTTCTGAATGTCCCATTTTACCAATAATTTGACCGTTCTTGCTTGTGATACCTTCAATCGCATTAACAGAACCGTTTGGATTGTATTTAGAATCCATACTTGGTTTACCGTCAAAGTCAACGTATTGGCTGAAGATTTGTCCATTATCACGAAGTTCTGCAAATTCTTCATCGGTTACGACGAATTTACCTTCACCATGTGATACTGGAATAGCATGAACGTCACCCACTTCAACACCTGCAAGCCACGGTGAATTCGTATTGGCAATACGTGTTTCAACCATTTTCGCCACGTGTTGGTTAGCATCATTGTAGAAAAGAGTTGGACTTGTTTCAGTCACATCTTCAAAGTTACCATATGGAAGAAGACCTGATTTCACAAGTGCTTGGAATCCATTACAGATACCGATGATAAGGCCACCTTTTTCAATAAAGCTGTCAATAGCTGCGCGGACTTTTTTGTTCAACAAGATATTGACAATGAATTTAGCCGAACCGTCTGGTTCGTCAGCAGCTGAGAAACCACCTGCAAAGAAGATGATGTTAGCTTTACTGATATTGTCAACCATTGTGTCAACAGATGCTTCAATAGCTGCTTCATCAAGTGTTACAAATGGTACCAAGTTAACTTTTGCACCTGCTTGTTCAAAGGCTTTAGCTGAATCGTACTCTGAGTTTGTACCAGGGAATACTGGGATGTAAACCAATGGTTCAGCAACTTTTTCACTTGCTTTAATCACTGCATCCGAAGCAACTGCTGGAACATCTTCAAGTTTTGTACTCTGTTCAAATTCAGTTGGATAAACATCTTCAAGTTTGCCCTCAAAGGCTGACAAAAGTTTATCTCCTGCAAGGTTGACACCATTGACAGCAAGTGTAAAGTCAGCTGTTGTTTCACCGATTTTGCTAACTTCAGTAATTTCTTCAGTAGATGTAAAGATAAAGCCACCGAGTTGTGCTGTCAAACTAGTTGCAAGCTCTGCCAATTCTACTTTAGCTCCGATATGGTTCCCAAAAGCTGCAAGTGCCAAGCTTTCAATCACACCACCATATTTAACAGCTGAAGCTGATGTGATATGGTGTGCTTTTTGAATCGCTTCAAATTTAGCAAAATTAGCTTTAATCAAATCAAAATCAATCTCTTGTGAAATAGCTTGCCCTGGAATGTAGTAAATGTATTCACCAGCTGCTTTAAATTCTGGCGAAAGAACATTACGACTATCAGCTGTTGTCACACCAAAAGCAACCAATGTTGGTGGTACTGTCAATTCTTCAAATGTACCAGACATTGAGTCTTTACCACCGATTGATGGCAAACCAAGTTGCAATTGCGCTTCGATTGACCCAAGAAGGGCTGAGACTGGTTGTCCAAAGCGTTCAGCTTGTTTATCCATACGTTGGAAATATTCTTGATAAGAGAAGCGTGCTTTAGACCAATTCGCACCTGTTGCCACCAAACGCGCTGTTGCTTCGATAACAGCGTAAGCTGCACCATGATATGGTGACCATTCAGCAATATAAGGGTTGAACCCTTGTGCCATAATTGACGCTGTTGTTGTTACACCGTTTTGAACAGGAAGTTTTTGAACTGAACTTTCTGTTGGTGTGATTTGATAACGACCACCAATCGGGTGATTAACTGTTGAACGACCAACTGAGCTATCAAAGATAGTTTGTAAACCTTTTTGACTAGCGTGATTAAGGTCAGAAAGAATATTTACAGTATCAGATCCAAGTGTCGCAGCTGAAGTGATACGTTGTTCTGGCATGTCAACTTGACTGTCAACAACATTAGCATCAACCACCACGCGCACACCGTTTGTATCAAGGAAACGACGTTCAATATCAACGATTATTTGACCATTCCAAGTCATAACAAGATTTGGTTTTTCAGTAACTGTGGCAACCACTACCGCGTCAATATTTTCTTTATGACATTCTGCCACGAAAGCCTCAACATCTTTCGGACGAACCACAACAGCCATACGTTCTTGTGATTCAGAAATGGCAATTTCAGTTCCATTAAGTCCTTGGTATTTCAAAGGCACTTTGTTAAGGTCGATTTCAAGACCGTCAGCTAACTCACCAATTGCCACACAGACTCCACCTGCACCAAAGTCGTTTGATTTTTTAATGAGGCGAGTCACATTACCATTACGGAAAAGACGTTGAATTTTACGTTCTTCAATGGCATTCCCTTTTTGTACTTCTGCACCAGCTGTTTCAACAGATTCAACCGTTTGAACTTTAGATGAACCAGTTGCACCACCGACACCGTCACGACCAGTTTTACCACCGAGAAGAATAACCACATCACCAGCTTCTGGTTTCTCACGAACAACATTTCCCTTAGGAGCTGCACCGACAACAGCACCGAGTTCCATACGTTTAGCGACGAATCCTGGGTGGAAATATTCTTTAACATAAGTTGTGGCAAGGCCGATTTGGTTACCATATGAAGAATAACCATGTGCCGCTGTTTTAGAAATCACTTGTTGTGGCAATTTACCAAGACGTGTTTCTGAAATTGGTATTGTAATATCACCAGCACCTGAAATACGCATTGCTTGATAAACATAAGAACGTCCTGACAATGGGTCGCGGATTGCTCCACCGATACACGTTGCAGCACCACCAAATGGTTCAATTTCCGTTGGGTGATTGTGTGTTTCATTCTTGAACATCAAAAGCCATGGTTCTTTAACACCGTTCACATCAACTTCAATTTCAACAGAACATGCGTTAATTTCGTCTGACACTTCCATATCGTCCAAGCGACCATTCACACGTTCATAACGACCAAAGATTGTCGCCATGTCCATCAATGTTTGTGGCTTTTCAGAACGTCCAAGTTCATCACGCATAGCAATATATTTATCATAAGTTGCCTGTAATTGTTTTTGGAATTTAGATGCTGAGAAATCAATATGTTTAAGCTCAGTTTCGAAAGTTGTGTGGCGGCAGTGGTCTGACCAATAAGTATCCAAAACTTTCAATTCTGTTTCCGTTGGCACACGCCCAATTGATTTGAAGTACTCTTGGATAAAGACAAGGTCATCAACTTCCATCGCCAAACCTTGTTCAGCTTTATAATCAGCAAATTCAGCCGCTGTATAAGTCTTGAAGAAATCAAGATTTGGAATCGTTTTGTTTGATTCTGAAAATGCTTGTGGCGCAATTCCTGTTGTAATATCTTTAAAACGAGAATCTACTGGATTAAGAAGATAATTCTTAATCGCATCAAGTTCAGCAGTATCAATATCCTTGTTAACAAGATAAAGTTGAGCCGTATTAACCGTTACATCATTACTGCTGCCAAGAAGAAGCAATGCTTCTTGTGATGACGCTGCACGTTGGTCAAATTGACCTGGAAGTGATTCAATAGCAAAGAAAGCATAGTTAGAAAGTTCAGCAACCACATCACTCTCAGCCAAAATATTATCCGTTACTTGTTCAGAAAAAATATGTTTTTCAGCACGTTCGAAAAGCGAATCTGCCAAATTAAAAACATCGTAAACTTGAATAATGCGTAAATCAGTCAAACTTGTTAATTGAAGATTGTGTTTGAGTTCTTTAACAAGCGCCTGAGCCTTAATGTTAAAATTTGATTTTTTCTCAACGAAAATTCGTTTATTCATTTTTTACCCTTTTTAGAATTCTTCTTTCTACTTAATTAGAAATCATAGTTTTTAGTTAAGCCCTTTGAGTTTTTCAAGGACAACTTCGTAAACATCTGTCAAACTACCTAAATCACGACGGAAAACATCTTTATCCATGTGATGACCTTCAGCATCCCAAAGACGGCAGTTATCTGGTGAAAATTCATCCGCAAGAATAATTTTGCCATCTTTGTCTTTACCAAATTCCAATTTGAAATCAATCAAATTAAGACCAATTTGGCTGAACCAATCTTTCAAAAGGTCATTAATACGATGTGTTTCTACTTTGATATAAGCAATATCTTCATCACTTGCAATACCAAGGAATTTTACATGTTCATCATTGATAAATGGGTCATCCAAGTCATCATTTTTGTAGTAAAATTCAACAATTGGAGTATCTAATTTGATTCCTTCTTCAACACCAAAACGTTTTGAGAATGAACCTGCAGTAACGTTACGCAAAACAACTTCAAGTGGAACAATATCAACTTTTTTATTTAATTGTTCGGTTTCTGACAATTGTTTAACAAAGTGAGTCGCCACACCTGCTTCATTCAATTTCGTAAAAATTAAAGATGAGATTTGATTATTAAGAACGCCTTTACCTTTAATAGTCTCTTTACGAGCACCATTAAGCATTGTCGCTTGGTCTTTATAGACTGAAATAATCAAATTCTCATCTTCTGATGTAGTGTAAATATCTTTTGCTTTTCCCGTATAAATAAGTTGTCGTGACATGTTTTTGTTCGCCTTTCGCTTTTATTCTACTAAATTTTAACACATGATGTTACCAATTTCAACATTTAGCAGACTTTTTAACGAAATAAAAATAAAAACGTTCGAAATTAACGAACGTTTTTGCTTAATTTACACGGTTATAAAGATATTCCATCATTTCTCCCATACATTTCATGTTTTCAACATCTTCGTCAGGGATTTCCAAATGAAACTCGTCTTCTAAATTGATGATAAATTCCATTAAGGCAATCGAATCAACTCCCAAATCATCATGTAAAGTTGACGTTTGAGTAATGTTTAGCTCTGGTTTATGCAATTGCTCCTTAATAATGAAGCAAATCCTTCCAAAAATAGCCTCTTTTGTCATCTCTTCCCCTTTATTCTAATCCTTTGGTGTGAAAGCTTCTACTAGTTGACCGACCACATTCGTTTCTAACATTGTACGAACTTGTCTGATTGTATAGTAAACAGCTTGCGCATCACTTGAACCATGACATTTCACAACAGGCGCTTTAAGTCCAAAAAGAACTGCACCACCTGCACTTGAATAGTCCATAGTACCTTTTAATTGATATAAACTATCCTTCAAAAGAAGGGCTCCCAATTTTGCTTTCAAACCACCTGATTTAATAGAAGATTTCAAACCTCCCATGATATTAAGAGCAGTTCCTTCCATTGTTTTTAAGACAGCGTTTCCCGTGAAACCATCCGATACCACAACGTCTGCAACACCATTCATCAAATCGCGCGCTTCAACATTTCCGACAAAGTTCAAAGAAGCATCTTCTGCTAATAGCGCATAAGCTTCTTTATGAAGTGGATCACCTTTCGTTGCCTCAGTTCCGTTATTAAGCAAACCAACACGTGGCTTAGCAATACCACGAACGTTCTTCGCATAAAATGACCCTAAAATAGCATACTGATGTAAATGTTTAGGGGTATTTTCAGCATTAGCCCCAAGGTCCAACATATCATACCCTTTACCATCAAGTGTTGGCAAAGTGGACATAAGCCCTGGACGGTCAATACCTTTAATACGCCCAATAACGAATAGTCCTGCCGCAAGGAGCGCACCTGTATTCCCTGCTGAAATGACAGCATCTGCTGTCCCTTCTTTTACAGCTTGTGCCCCAAGTACCATGCTAGCTTTCTTCTTACGACGAATAGCTTTAACTGGTTCATCATCTGAATTAATTTTTTCTTCTGTATGAATAATTGAAACACGCTCTGTTGCAGTCAAATACTCTTTTATCTTAGATTCATCTCCATAAAGTTGAATCTCAATATCTGAGAATTCTGCTAACGCACGATTAACTCCTTCGATAATAGCTTTAGGGGCATTATCGCCACCCATAGCATCAACAGCAATTTTTTTCATATCAATTTTTTCCTCACAAAACATTATCACTTCATTATAGCATGATTCCCGATTTTTTTCAGTTCCAGAAGATATCACAATACCTTTTCAAAAAGATGTCTTCTCAATGACACACCTCTAAATAAAAAGCTGTTAGTGCTCACTCTACAAATCAAGCAGTACTAACAACCATTATTTCATAATATTTCCCCAAGTCCCTAAATCATCAATGAATTTTTTACTTTTCAAACGAAGACCGACATAATTATCATAAATATCATCAATAAATAAACGCAATTTTCGTTTCATCTCAGACTTAACTGAAATCGTCTTTAATTCATCAAAATGAATGGCTTGAAATCGATCCACTAGGTACAGCACATTCGGATCAAGATGACTGCGATAATCATCTTTACCATAATGCTCTGGACAAAGCAGACCAGAATATTTGTGCGAAAAGTCAAAGGGCAATCCAACCCGATGACAAAAAGCACACTCATGAAAATTAAGACTAATACCAAATCGTTCTAAAAGTTGAATCTCAAAAATATTAGTCAAAATTTCGTAGTCAAGTCCCTCTTCCATTAAAGAAAGCGTCTTATTAACAAATGCAAACAACTGCGGGTCTGCCACACCATCTGGCACAGCTGCATCCGTCAATGCTGTCACATAAGAAGCATAGGACAACTTAAACAAATCTGCATTAATTTCCTTAAAAGACTCAACTTCCTTATAATCTTCAATGAAAGACAGACCTGTATCATTAATTTTTAAAATAAATTTTGCCACCGTTAACGGTTGAATAACAGAATTAAACCGAGATTTACCAGCATGTTTAACAAAAAACATATGCTTTCCATTGGTTTCTGTAAAAATTTTGACTAGCTTATCATTCTCACGATAATTACGATTATAGAGGACAAGACCATAAGTTTCCTTAGTTTGCATGTTCTTCCATAAATTCTTTCAAGCGTTCCATCGCTGTTGTGATTGTTTCCATGCTAGCCGCATAAGAAAGACGTAGATAACCCTCACCATACTTACCAAAAGCCACACCAGGAATGAAAGCAACTGCTTTTTCACGCGCAAAATCTTGACAGAACTTAAACGAATCTTGTTCATAACCAGCAGGAATTTTCGCAAAAATGTAAAAAGCACCGTCTGGTTTAATGATCTTAAAGCCAAGAGCAGACATCTTATCAATAATATAATCACGACGTTTGATATATTCAACTTTCATCGGTAGTGCATCATCTTTACCAGCAGAAAGAGCTTCAATTGCAGCAAATTGAGCCATTGTCGCAGCAGCCGTTACCAAATATTGGTGACTCTTAATCAACTGTGCCGTGAAAATAGCTGGCGCAAAAATCAAACCAATTCGCCAACCAGTCATAGCATGAGATTTTGAAAGCCCATTAATCAAAATCGTTTGCTCTGGAAGATATTCAGCAATTGACACATGCGGTTCATCATTATAAGTCAATTCAGAATACACTTCATCTGAGATAACAAAAACATCATATTTTTTAAGAACATCTGCCAAAGCCTTAATTTGCTCACGTGAATAAGTCACACCAGTTGGATTAGTTGGATAATTAAGCAAAACTGCTTTTAATTTATCACCTTGTTCCAAAATCGCTTTTTCAAGTATTTCTGGTGTCAATACAAAATCATTTGCCGTTGTATCAATTTCAACAATTTCAGCACCAACAAGATTTGCAATTGGCTCATACCCAGGATAAGCTGGCGCTGGCAAAAGAACCGTATCTCCTGGTTCTAAAATTGCTGTCAAAGTCGCTGATAAGGCTTCTGTTGCTCCAATCGTAACCAAAATTTCATTGTCAGGATTATAAGACAAGTTGTATTTTGACTTCACAAAATCTGCAGCCGCTTGACGAAGCGCTGGTAACCCTGCCATACCAGTATAATGTGATTGATTCGCATCAATAGCCGCTTTGGCAGCTCCTTTTACATGGTCAGGAGTTGTAAAATCAGGCTCACCCAAAGTTAACTTCATAATCCCTGGTACATCTGAAATTGATTGGTCAAATTGACGAATCAATGATACTTCAATTTTATCTAAGTTTTTATTAAAACGATTTGTTAAACTCATAGTCTCACCTCAAAATCTAATTACATCTATTATACATAAAATTCAGATAATTAAACAGCCCTTTTAGACTTATCCACAACTCTATTTTATAGAAAATTTCGTCAAGTTATCCACATGTTAATATCTTTCAAGACTAAAAAACCGTCAGACAAAAATCTAACGGTTTTTAATATGAAAGCTAATAAAAGTCGTCTTATTTAGCAGTTCCCATTTCAAATAATGGTGACAAAGCACGTTTTTCGTGAATACGAGTAATTGCTTCAGCGATTAATTCAGCAATTGAGATTTGTTCAATTTTATCAATCAAACGTTCTTCTGAAAGATAGATAGTATCCAAAACAACCAATTTTTGAATAGCTGATTTTTCAATATTTTCAAGTGCAGGACCAGAAAGAACAGGGTGAGTACATGATGCATACACCGCTGTTGCACCAGCTTCAGCAAGAGCATCCGCTGCATGACAAATAGTACCTGCCGTATCAATCATATCATCAATCAAGATACATTTTTTACCTTTAACATTACCAATGATGTTCATAACTTCACTGGTATTCATTTTAGTAACACTACGACGTTTATCAATGATAGCAATCGGTGTTTGGAGGAATTGTGCCAATTTACGAGCACGTGTCACACCACCATGATCAGGACTAACGACAACAACATCATCTCCAACCAATCCATGACGATCAAAGTAATTAGCGATCAATGGAGCACCCATCAAATGATCAACTGGAATATCAAAGAACCCTTGAATTTGAGCGGCGTGCAAATCAACAGTCAAAAGACGGTCAACTCCTGCAACTTCAAGCATATTAGCTACTAATTTAGAAGTAATCGGTTCACGCGAACGAGCTTTACGGTCTTGACGAGCATAACCATAGTAAGGGATAACCACACTAATTTTTTCAGCACTAGCACGTTTAAGCGCATCAACCATAATCAAGATTTCCATCAAGTTATCATTAACTGGTGAGCTAGTTGACTGCAAAATAAAGACATGGTGTCCACGAATTGATTCTTCAATGTTGACTTGGATTTCACCATCAGAAAATTGACGAACAGTCGATTTTCCAAGTTCAATACCCATAGCCGAAGTAACTTTTTCTGCTAATTCTTTGTTTGACGACAAGGCAAACAATTTTAAATCAGAATAAGACATGATTTCCTCCAAAGTTTTTATCCTATACCATTTTAACGTTTTTTCAAGTATTTTTCAATGACAAATCCGTTAAATCCCTATAAATACAAGGAAATCCGAATAAAAACAAAAAGAGAAGGAAACAATCCTTCTCAATTTTTTATTATTGATAGATATAGTAAACAGTACCGCCACCCCAAGTTGATGAAGTAGGGTTGAACCATCCACGGTAGTTACCGATTGATGAGTTACCAGCATAGTTAGCTTCCATAACTTGGATGTTAGTTGAGCTTTGAACAGCTGTTACGTATGCAACGTGTCCATAACCACCAGCATCGTACGGCCATACAGCTACTGCACCAGCTTGTGGTGTAGTACCTACAGAGTGACCGGCAGCTTGTGCGCTAGCAATCCATTGGTTAGCATTACCCCAATAGTTACCAACCCATGAAGCAAGTGATTTAACACCCCAAGTACATTGACCTACTGGGTAAGTGTTACCTGCTGTGTTAGTAGTTGGTGTTACTGAAGATGGTTTAGCTGATGATGAAGTTGAAGCAGCTGGTTTAGAAGCAGTTTGTGCTGGTGCACTTTGAGCTGGAGTTGAAGCTTGTTGTGCTGGTGCACTTTGAGCTGGAGTTGAAACTTGTTGTGCTGGTGCACTTTGAGCTGGAGTTGAAACTTGTTGTGCTGGTGCACTTTGAGCTGGAGTTGAAACTTGTTGTGCTGGTGCACTTTGAGCTGGAGTTGAAGCTTGTTGTGCTGGTGCAGCTTGAGCCGGAGTTGAAGCTTGTTGCGCTGGTGCTGCAGCAGATGAATCTTGAGCTGAAGTATCTGTAGTTGTATCAGTTGTTGCTGTACCATTTTGAACAGCAGCTTGTGCTTGTGCTACAGATTCTGCTTGTGCTTGTGCTTCTGCTTGTGCTTGTGCTTCAGCAGCAGCCTGTGCTGCAGCAGCTTCAGCCGCTGCTTGTTCAGCAGCTTCTTTTTGAGCTACTAAGCTTGCTTTTTCATCTTCTGCAGTTGCTAATTGAGCTGACAAGTTCAATTGAGCTGCTTCCAATTCAGCTTGTTGAGTTGCCAAAGCTGCTTGGTTTTGTTCAATAGTTGCTTTATTAGCAGCTACTGTATTGATAGCTTCTTGGTTTTCAGCTTGTTTTTGTTCGATAGCAGCTTTATCTGATTCTTGTTGTTCCAACATTTTTTCATTTGCAGAAACAACTTCACGAACAGCGGTTACACGATTAATAGCATCTGAAATTGATTTAGAATTCAAGATAGTATTAATGTAGCTTGTAGTTGTGTTAGTCTTTTGAGCACTGCGTGCTTGTTTTTTCAAAGATTCATTACGAGCAACAATCTTGCTTGAAAGAGCTTGAATTTCTTCGCTCAATTTTTGAGATTCTGCTTCGAGTTGAGCATTTTGTGCTTCCAGTTCATCTTGTTGTGATTGAAGTGAAGTCACTTGATCTTGAAGAGCATCAACTTGACTTTGAGCAGCAGCTTGCTCAGATGTAAGATTACTGATAACCGCATCTTGTGCAGCGATTTGTGTATCATAATCATCCGCATTTACTGTAGCGGCTGCCGTTCCAAGTGTTACACCACTGACAAGAACAGCTGATAAAATTCTTTTTTTCATATAAATTAAACTACTCCTTTTTTGATAAGACATTATTATTTTACCAAAAAATCACGCAATTAATATTACGTGATTATTACATTTGTGTTTTGTTCTGGTAATCTAACTTTCCAAAAATACTTTTTTAAACACTTTTTGGAAGATTAAGTACATAAGAATATTGTAGATAAGAGTTGGTGCAAAGCAATAAGCTATAAAATAGGTCATTGACATCGTTGTCATTCCAAGTAGAATAGCTCCTAATTCCCCAACAATTTCAAACAAAAATAAAACAACAATATAAAAAATTAATGTTTGAAAATTGCTCACAAAGAAATTTTTACTAATTTTACTAGTAAAAATAACTAGAATCGGTAGCAAAAAGATAACTAAACCAATTTGTTTTAAATAGTAAATATCAAATATCCCACCCAAAACAAGTGAGCTGATAAACATAAAATATTTATTCTTATCATGATAAAAGTACAAAACAGCTAATAGCAATAAATGACTAGAAACCTTCAAATGATAAGAAAATATCGAACTCGCTAAAGAAGATAGTTGTCCATCAATTAACATTAATAGGAAAAGTAACAATAGTAAAAAATACTTATTTTTATAAAATTTCACTTTAACCACCAACAATTGTTACATAAGAAATATCAGAGAAGTCTGCTGTCGGAGTCACATAGACAACACGCGCCAAACTTTCTGAACTATTTTTTACACTAGAAACTGCACCGACAGAAATATTGGCAACAGTATCTCCATCTAGACCACTCGTTACAACACTATCTCCTTCTTCAATATCCACAGAAGAATTCAAATTTGTAATTACAAAACATTTTTTATCCAAATCATAAGATTCCAATAAACCATAAACTTCTGCTGAAGAGGTCGTAATCTTAATTGGAATATTAAAATCTGAACCGTTTGATAAAAGTGTTATACTCGAAGTCGTAGAATCCACATTAGATACCTTACCGATTAGACCACCACCCGATAAAACCAACATTTTTTTCGTTATATTATTCTTCTTTCCTAGCTTAACAGTTAACGAATCATACCAAGAAATGGGACTTCGAACAATAACCTTTCCAGTAGCTGAAAATTGAGAAGTAATTGATGATGAAGCTCCAATCTCACTATTAAGCTCTTCATTTTCTTCTTTTAAAGAATCAATTAATTCATTTTGATCCTCTAATTCTGCGACTTTTTGCTTTAATTCCTTGTTCTCAGAATACGTTTTAAAAAGATCTCGAATTTCCTCATTAGCAGAATTTAAGAAGCGAAAAGGAGTAGAAACCACGGAATCCACACGAGCAACAACACTCCTTATAGGGGAAGAGATTGCAGAAAGCACCCCAAAATTTCTAAATAAAAAAGCTAAAGACATGCCCAAAAGCAATAAAATCAATACCGCAAAAAAAACAAAACGAGAGATTCTTAATTTTTTCAATATTTTGCACCAACTATCCTAGAATATAAAAAATAAAACGAGATATCCAAAGATAATCTCGCTTCAAAATAGCACGGAGAATAAGGGATTCGAACCCTTGCGCCAGTTACCTGACCTAACGATTTAGCAAACCGTCCTCTTCAGCCTCTTGAGTAATTCTCCATTCCATGTATGGGCACAAGTGGACTCGAACCACCGACCTCACGCTTATCAGGCGTGCGCTCTAACCAGCTGAGCTATGCGCCCATGAAAGTTGGAATAACCAAAATATAAATAAAAGCGGGTGACGAGAATCGAACTCGCGACAACAGCTTGGAAGGCTGTAGTTTTACCACTAAACTACACCCGCATAATAAAATATAAAATTAATGGCGCGAGACGGAATCGAACCGCCGACACATGGAGCTTCAATCCATTGCTCTACCAACTGAGCTACCGAGCCTTCTATTGCGGGAGCAGGATTTGAACCTACGACCTTCGGGTTATGAGCCCGACGAGCTACCTAGCTGCTCCATCCCGCGTCAACAATATTAAAGGAGGATGTGGGATTCGAACCCACGCACGCTTTTACACGCCTGACGGTTTTCAAGACCGTTCCCTTCAGCCGGACTTGGGTAATCCTCCAAATTATAATATATTAAAATATATGGACCTTGTAGGACTCGAACCTACGACCGCTCGGTTATGAGCCGAGTGCTCTAACCAGTTGAGCTAAAGGTCCAAAGTCATCCATAATATCTTATAGCGGCGAAGGGGATCGAACCCCCGACCTCCCGGGTATGAACCGGACGCTCTAGCCAGCTGAGCTACACCGCCATCAATCGGGAAGACAGGATTCGAACCTGCGACCCCTTGGTCCCAAACCAAGTGCTCTACCAAGCTGAGCTACTTCCCGAAATATGCACCCTGCAGGATTCGAACCTGCAACCGCCTGATTCGTAGTCAGGTACTCTATCCAGTTGAGCCAAGGGTGCATCTTATTAAATTTTCTGCCGAGGACCGGAATCGAACCGGTACGAAGGTTACCCTTCGCAGGATTTTAAGTCCTGTGCGTCTGCCAGTTCCGCCACCCCGGCCTCTACAAGCGAACGACGGGATTCGAACCCGCGACCCCCACCTTGGCAAGGTGATGTTCTACCACTGAACTACGTTCGCATAAAGAGTATCCTATGCCGGCTACATGACTTGAACACGCGACCCTCTGATTACAAATCAGATGCTCTACCAACTGAGCTAAGCCGGCTACTTTTTCTAATGCGGGTTAAGGGACTTGAACCCCCACGCCGTTAAGCGCCAGATCCTAAATCTGGTGCGTCTGCCAATTCCGCCAAACCCGCATAATATTATGACCCGTACTGGGCTCGAACCAGTGACCCTCTGATTAAAAGTCAGATGCTCTACCAACTGAGCTAACGAGTCAAACGGTCCCGACGGGAATCGAACCCGCGATCTTCGCCGTGACAGGGCGACGTGATAACCGCTACACTACGGGACCTTTGGTATATTTACCTTCTTAATGGGAGTTAACGGGATCGAACCGCTGACCCTCTGCTTGTAAGGCAGATGCTCTCCCAGCTGAGCTAAACTCCCTTTTGCTAAGCGACTACCATATCTAACAGGGGGAAACCCCCAACTACTTCAGGCGTTCTAGGGCTTAACTTCTGTGTTCGGCATGGGAACAGGTGTATCTCCTAGGCTATCATCACTTAACTCTGATTGATTATCCAATCAAAATTGAATACCTATATATTTTAACAAGTTTCCGACGCGCTGTCAATATTCTCAGTTACTTTGGATAAGTCCTCGAGCTATTAGTATTAGTCCGCTACATGTGTCACCACACTTCCACTTCTAACCTATCTACCTGATCATCTCTCAGGGCTCTTACTGATATAAAATCATGGGAAATCTCATCTTGAGGTGGGCTTCACACTTAGATGCTTTCAGCGTTTATCCCTTCCCTACATAGCTACCCAGCGATGCCTTTGGCAAGACAACTGGTACACCAGCGGTAAGTCCACTCTGGTCCTCTCGTACTAGGAGCAGATCCTCTCAAATTTCCTACGCCCGCGACGGATAGGGACCGAACTGTCTCACGACGTTCTGAACCCAGCTCGCGTGCCGCTTTAATGGGCGAACAGCCCAACCCTTGGGACCGACTACAGCCCCAGGATGCGACGAGCCGACATCGAGGTGCCAAACCTCCCCGTCGATGTGAACTCTTGGGGGAGATAAGCCTGTTATCCCCAGGGTAGCTTTTATCCGTTGAGCGATGGCCCTTCCATGTGGAACCACCGGATCACTAAGCCCGACTTTCGTCCCTGCTCGAGTTGTAGCTCTCGCAGTCAAGCTCCCTTATACCTTTACACTCTGCGAATGATTTCCAACCATTCTGAGGGAACCTTTGGGCGCCTCCGTTACCTTTTAGGAGGCGACCGCCCCAGTCAAACTGCCCGTCAGACACTGTCTCCGATAGGGATCACCTATCTGGGTTAGAGTAGCCATAACACAAGGGTAGTATCCCAACAACGCCTCCACCGAAACTAGCGTCCCGGCTTCTTAGGCTCCTACCTATCCTGTACATGTGGTACAGATACTCAATATCAAACTGCAGTAAAGCTCCATGGGGTCTTTCCGTCCTGTCGCGGGTAACCTGCATCTTCACAGGTACTAAAATTTCACCGAGTCTCTCGTTGAGACAGTGCCCAAATCATTACGCCTTTCGTGCGGGTCGGAACTTACCCGACAAGGAATTTCGCTACCTTAGGACCGTTATAGTTACGGCCGCCGTTTACTGGGGCTTCAATTCACACCTTCGCTAATGCTAAGCGCTCCTCTTAACCTTCCAGCACCGGGCAGGCGTCACCCCCTATACATCATCTTACGATTTAGCAGAGAGCTGTGTTTTTGATAAACAGTTGCTTGGGCCTATTCACTGCGGCTGACTTAAAGCCAGCGCCCCTTCTCCCGAAGTTACGGGGCCATTTTGCCGAGTTCCTTAACGAGAGTTCTCTCGCTCACCTGAGGCTACTCGCCTCGACTACCTGTGTCGGTTTGCGGTACGGGTAGAGTATAATTAACGCTAGAAGCTTTTCTTGGCAGTGTGACATCACTAACTTCGCTACTTAAATTCACTCCCCATCACAGCTCAATGTTATAGACGTAAGCATTTGACTCACATCACACCTCACTGCTTAGACGTGCACTTCCAATCGCACGCTTTAGTTAGCCTACTGCGTCCCTCCATCACTATATACTCTAGTACAGGAATATCAACCTGTTGTCCATCGGATACACCTTTCGGTCTCTCCTTAGGTCCCGACTAACCCAGGGAGGACGAGCCTTCCCCTGGAAACCTTAGTCATACGGTGGACAGGATTCTCACCTGTCTTTCGCTACTCATACCGGCATTCTCACTTCTATGCGTTCCAGCGCTCCTCACGGTACACCTTCATCACACATAGAACGCTCTCCTACCATACCTAAAAGGTATCCACAGCTTCGGTAATATGTTTTAGCCCCGGTACATTTTCGGCGCAGGGTCACTCGACTAGTGAGCTATTACGCACTCTTTGAATGAATAGCTGCTTCTAAGCTAACATCCTAGTTGTCTGTGCAACCCCACATCCTTTTCCACTTAACATATATTTTGGGACCTTAGCTGGTGGTCTGGGCTGTTTCCCTTTCGACTACGGATCTTAGCACTCGCAGTCTGACTGCCGATTATATCTCGTTGGCATTCGGAGTTTATCTGATATTGGTAATCCGGGATGGACCCCTCAATCAAACAGTGCTCTACCTCCAAGAGACTTAACATCGACGCTAGCCCTAAAGCTATTTCGGAGAGAACCAGCTATCTCCAAGTTCGTTTGGAATTTCTCCGCTACCCACAAGTCATCCAAGCACTTTTCAACGTGCCCTGGTTCGGGCCTCCAGTGAGTTTTACCTCACCTTCACCCTGCTCATGGGTAGGTCACATGGTTTCGGGTCTACGACATGATACTAATTCGCCCTATTAAGACTCGGTTTCCCTACGGCTCCGTCTCTTCAACTTAACCTCGCATCATATCGTAACTCGCCGGTTCATTCTACAAAAGGCACGCTCTCACCCATTAACGGGCTCGAACTTGTTGTAGGCACACGGTTTCAGGTTCTATTTCACTCCCCTCCCGGGGTGCTTTTCACCTTTCCCTCACGGTACTGGTTCACTATCGGTCACTAGAGAGTATTTAGGGTTGGGAGATGGTCCTCCCAGATTCCAACGAGATTTCTCGTGTCTCGCCGTACTCAGGATACTGCTAGGGTTTAAGACTATTTCGAATACGAGGCTGTTACTCTCTTTGGCTTACCTTCCCAGGTAATTCTTCTATAATCTTGACTTCCCACAGCGCAGTCCTACAACCCCGATGTGTAAACACATCGGTTTGCCCTCTTGCCGCTTCGCTCGCCGCTACTAAGGCAATCGCATTTGCTTTCTCTTCCTGCAGCTACTTAGATGTTTCAGTTCACTGCGTCTTCCTCTTCATTACCTTAACAGTAATGAGTGACATGCATCACATGCCGGGTTCCCCCATTCGGACATCTCTGGATCAATGTTTACTTACAACTCCCCAAAGCATTTCGTCGTTAGTCACGTCCTTCATCGGCTTCTAGTGCCAAGGCATCCACCGTGCGCCCTTATTAACTTAACCTTATTTTGGTCTTCTGACCTTAAACTCATTAAATCACAGCGTTTCGGTTTATTTCTTGTTACTTTCTACAATTATTTCTAATTGTGGAATTTGATATAGATATTCAATTTTCAATGGACAATCAACTTGAATCTTTCGATTCAATGGAGCCTAGCGGGATCGAACCGCTGACCTCCTGCGTGCAAAGCAGGCGCTCTCCCAGCTGAGCTAAGGCCCCACAAGACCTCTCAAAACTAAACAAGACTTCCCAAACGTGCTTCCGTTTTTTCCTTAGAAAGGAGGTGATCCAGCCGCACCTTCCGATACGGCTACCTTGTTACGACTTCACCCCAATCATCTGTCCCACCTTAGGCGGCTGGCTCCTAAAAGGTTACCTCACCGACTTCGGGTGTTACAAACTCTCGTGGTGTGACGGGCGGTGTGTACAAGGCCCGGGAACGTATTCACCGCGGCGTGCTGATCCGCGATTACTAGCGATTCCGACTTCATGTAGGCGAGTTGCAGCCTACAATCCGAACTGAGATTGGCTTTAAGAGATTTGCTTGCCGTCACCGGCTTGCGACTCGTTGTACCAACCATTGTAGCACGTGTGTAGCCCAGGTCATAAGGGGCATGATGATTTGACGTCATCCCCACCTTCCTCCGGTTTATCACCGGCAGTCTCGCTAGAGTGCCCAACTGAATGATGGCAACTAACAATAGGGGTTGCGCTCGTTGCGGGACTTAACCCAACATCTCACGACACGAGCTGACGACAACCATGCACCACCTGTCACCGATGTTCCGAAGAAACTTTCTATCTCTAGAAATAGCATCGGGATGTCAAGACCTGGTAAGGTTCTTCGCGTTGCTTCGAATTAAACCACATGCTCCACCGCTTGTGCGGGCCCCCGTCAATTCCTTTGAGTTTCAACCTTGCGGTCGTACTCCCCAGGCGGAGTGCTTAATGCGTTAGCTGCGGCACTAAGCCCCGGAAAGGGCCTAACACCTAGCACTCATCGTTTACGGCGTGGACTACCAGGGTATCTAATCCTGTTTGCTCCCCACGCTTTCGAGCCTCAGCGTCAGTTACAGACCAGAGAGCCGCTTTCGCCACCGGTGTTCCTCCATATATCTACGCATTTCACCGCTACACATGGAATTCCACTCTCCCCTTCTGCACTCAAGTTTAACAGTTTCCAAAGCGAACAATGGTTAAGCCACTGCCTTTAACTTCAGACTTATTAAACCGCCTGCGCTCGCTTTACGCCCAATAAATCCGGACAACGCTCGGGACCTACGTATTACCGCGGCTGCTGGCACGTAGTTAGCCGTCCCTTTCTGGTAAGTTACCGTCACTGTGTGAACTTTCCACTCTCACACACGTTCTTCTCTTACAACAGAGCTTTACGATCCGAAAACCTTCTTCACTCACGCGGCGTTGCTCGGTCAGGGTTGCCCCCATTGCCGAAGATTCCCTACTGCTGCCTCCCGTAGGAGTCTGGGCCGTGTCTCAGTCCCAGTGTGGCCGATCACCCTCTCAGGTCGGCTATGTATCGTCGCCTTGGTAGGCCGTTACCCCACCAACTAGCTAATACAACGCAGGTCCATCTACTAGTGATGCAATTGCATCTTTTAAGTCTCTAACATGTGTTAAACACTATTATGCGGTATTAGCTATCGTTTCCAATAGTTATCCCCCACTAATAGGCAGGTTACCTACGCGTTACTCACCCGTTCGCAACTCTTCCAACTCTAGCAAGCTAAAGTCTTCAGCGTTCTACTTGCATGTATTAGGCACGCCGCCAGCGTTCGTCCTGAGCCAGGATCAAACTCTCATTTAATCTTGTTCTCATTCTGTCACTGACAGATTTATTTTCTTAACAGGTCGATTTCTCAACCCGCACGTTTGGTTCGTCTTGTTCAGTTTTCAAAGGTCTTTGTCTCTCGTGAGACAACTTCTATATTCTATCAAATCTGAAATAGCTTGTCAACCACTTTTTTAAAGTTTTTTCAATTCTGTTTCAAACCGATTTCTGCCGCCCTCTCGGACAACAACTATATTAGTGTATCATCTCAAGCTTACTTTGTCAAGAACTTTTTTAGCTTTTCTGTAAACCTGAAACCTGCTCTCTTGCGATAGCTTATCTAGTATACTAAACTTAGAAAAAACTGTCAACTACTTGTCCGTAAGTTTTTTAGAGTGGCTTGTTGCCTTTTTGGGTAAAATAGAGAATTATGACTAAGGAGCTTATAGAAAGGGCGGAGGAGGCATAAAAAGGGCTCTATAATTTCTGTAGTGGGTGAAATCCCGCTAAGAAGTTATGGAGCTTTTGAGTATACAAAAAGTCCCATATGACTTAAAATTTAAAGCGACGAAACCATAAATAGAAAGAATTATATGTGAGACAACTCTATCATACTACAGAATTAATCGGAATTAAAGACAAAAATATCACTTTAACTAAAGATTTTTTCAACACGAGACACATATTGAGGTGCAAGCTACGCTAGATTACACACCACCTAAGTGTTGTCATTGCCAAGGAAAACGAATTAAATACGACTTTCAAAAGCCCTCTAAGATTCCTTTTATTGAGATTGGTGGACTTCCTGGTCTTATTCGCTTGAAGAAGAGAAGATTTCAATGCAAAGACTGCCATAAAGTGACGGTTTCTGAGACCTCCCTTGTTCAGAAAAACTATCAAATCTCTGAGCTAGTGAAGCAGAAAATCGCTCAGCTCTTACTTAAGTGAGAAGCTTTAACGCACATCGCTGAAAAACTTGCCATCTCGACCTCAACTATGTATCGCAAGCTTAAGCAATTGCAGTTCAAGGATAACTTTTCAACCTTACCTGAAGTACTGTCTTGGGATGAATTCTCTTATCAAAAAGGAAAACTAGCTTTTATTGCTCAAGACTATAACACGAAGAAAATCATAACCATTCTTGATAACAGACGACAAACAACCATTCGCAATCACTTTTTCAAATACTCTAAAGAAGCTCGAGAAAGGGTGAAAATCGTTATTATGGACATGTCTAGCAACTATATGCCTCTGGTTAAGCTGCTTTTTCCTAACGCTAAAATCGTTCTTGACCGTTTTCATATTGTCCAACACATAAACAGAGCGCTAAAACAGGCTCGTATTCAAATGATGAAAGCATTTGAGAAGAAGCCTCTTGAATACCATATCCTTAAATATTACTGGAAACTCATTCAAAAGGATAGTCGAAAACTATCGCCTAATGCTTTTTATTCAAGGACTTTCAGAGAAACGTTAACGCCTAAAGAGTGTTTAGACAAAATTTTTAAACACGTTCCGCAACTTGAAAAATACTACAACCTTTATCAATTACTTCTTTTCCACTTACAAGAAAAGAACATTGAACAATTCTTTGGATTAATTCAGGAAGCTTTACCTCAACTTAATCAGCCTTTTAAAAATTGCACTAACAACCTTCAGTCGTTATCAGAAATACATCACTAATGCCATTAAGCTTCCCTATTCTAATGCCAAACTTGAAGCAACCAACAGGCTCATCAAAGATATTAAACGAAACGCTTTTGGTTACAGGAACTTTGACAACTTTAAAAAACGCATTTATCTTGCTTTGAACATCAAAAATGCGAGAACAAAAATCGTTCTCGCTAGAGCTTAACTTTGCCACCCACTACAGTTGACAAACATACTAAGATTAGTAGTGAAGAAATTTCCGACGAGAGAGAGTATTCACTACTTTTTCTTTATGTTAAAGTAGAGGTGTCTTGTTAAGTCGTATGGCTCTAAGGCGCTAGACGTCGCTTGACAAACTGGCAAGGCACCTATTTTAGTTGAAATCTGGTCAAAGTATGTGGGACGAGTAACGTCGAGTATTGAAAATGAGATAACTAAAACAAGGAATTAGACAAGATATGTGAGGTAACCCTATGCGTACAGTTTTTGGAATTGATGTCAGTAAAGCCAGCTCAGAAGTAGCTATCTTAGTTAATGGAGAGAAGGTTCATAGCTATTCAATTCCCAATGACTCTATTGGTTTTTCTAGACTATTAAACGATATTAAACGATTTGAAAACAGTCACAAATCCAGAAATCGTCTTTGAAGCAACAGGTGTCTACTCTCGTAGACTTCAAGCTTTGTTGGACAATAATAGCTACCCCTATACTCGCCTAAATCCTCTAGAAGCTAAGAAGTAATAGGACAGCTTAAGAGTACGTAAAACGGATAAAATTGATGCGAAAAAGCTTGCGATATCTCAATTTACCCTCAATCGTAAGTCAAGCTATGTGCAAGAAGAGACTTATCAAAACTTGCGAGACCTCAGTCGCTTCTATCAAAATCTAACAGAAGACATCGTTCGTATGAAGAATCGTCTTCACAAAGTCCTTCAAGTGACTTTCCCTGAGTTGGAACAAGTCCTCTCAAAACCAACTGGTGAACAATACTGGAATCTTATCATTACCTTCCCAATCAAAGAGTTGGTCTTTGAGCTATCAGAAGCTGAACTGTTAAAGGCTATCAGAAAGTCCACTTCAAAACGGATTTCTGAAAAGCGGTTAACATCTTTGGCTGATAAATTACTTGTACTGGCCAATCAGTCCTATCCAGCAGTCAAGAAAACCTCTCCAATCCTTGAAGAGGTAAGATATTATGCAAAAGAACTGCTTAGACTTGATGAACGTAGACAAGTGATCTTAGAGCAAATGGTTAGTCTAGCCCAGCCTTTACCAGAATATGAGATACTGCTTTCTATTCCTGGTATTGCGGAGACAACAGCCACAAGCATCATTGGCGAATTGGGAGACATCCGCCGTTTTCAGTCTACCAATCAAATTAACGCTTTTATTGGTATTGACTTAAGACATTACGAATCCGGAAATTATTTAGCACAAGAACACATCACAAAACGTGGCAACCCTTATGCTAGAAAGATTTTATTCAAATGTATCCATAATATTGCTTCGGCTAGTCATACCAATCCCTGTCATATCGCGAATTTCTATGAGAAACGAAAAAGGCAATCAAACATCGACTCTACTAAGCCACACACGATTGCCTCCATACATCGCCTTATTCGGACAATGTATTATCTCATAACGCATAATAAACTTTACAATTACCATTTAGCCATAAATCAGTAAAGTTGACTATGCCATATTATTGTAACACCTTATGTGAAAAATGGTGAATAAGGTGTTGATTTTGTGTACCCTTATTTTGGGAAAAACAGAATAAACTTTTTACAATGTGACTCCTTATGAGGCTTGACAAATGGTAGAAAAGAGCCGTAAAAAGATCATTTGGAATTCTTTTCACTTTCTACAACAAAAGAGAGCCTAGATAGGCTCTCTTTTTGGTAATTATTGATGTTAAGAATTTGTACTATTCTTTAGAATCATCAGAGTCATCCATTTTTTCTTTGACTTCATCGTATGATAGAGCGTGAGCTTCTTCGGTATCGTTTTCTAGTTCTTCAGGCATTTTTCCTGTTTCATAGATTGATTTAATTTGAGCAGCATTAAGTGTTTCATATTTAAGAAGTGCTTCTGCAATGAGTTTATGTGTTTCACGGTTATTATTGATAATATCCGCTGCTTTATCACGTGCTTCATTAAGAAGTGTGCGAACTTCGTCATCAATCATTTGTGCAGTTTGTGCAGAATATGTCTTTTCAGGTGACAATTGCCCTGTCATTACTGCGTGATTTCCTTCATATTGAACAGGACCAAGTTTATCACTCATACCATACTCAGTTACCATAGCACGAGCTAATTGTGTGGCTTGTTCAAAGTCATTTGAAGCGCCTGTTGTTTGGGCATTAAAGATAATTTCTTCAGCAACACGACCACCCATCAAACCAGCTAATTGTTCTTTCAATTCATCTTTTGAATGTAACATTTGATCTTCTTTAGGAAGGGCAATCATATAGCCACCAGCACGGCCACGTGGCACAATAGTAACTTTATGGACAACACGTGCACTTGAAAGTACTAAACCAACGATTGTATGCCCTGCTTCGTGATAAGCAACCATTTCTCGTTCTTTTTGAGAGATTGTACGGTCTTTCTTAGAAGGTCCTGCAATAACTCTATCTTCTGCTTCGTCAATATCTGAAGCATCGATTTTTTTCTTGTTACGACGAGCGGCAACTAGTGCTGCTTCGTTAAGAACATTTTCCAAGTCGGCACCTACAAATCCTGGCGTTTGTTGGGCAACAACTTTTAGATTAACATCTTCTGCTAATGGTTTATTTTTAGCATGAACTCGGAGAATAGCTTCACGTCCTTTAACGTCTGGACTACCTACAAGAATTTTACGGTCAAAGCGTCCTGGGCGAAGAAGGGCTGGGTCTAAGACGTCGCTACGGTTTGTTGCTGCGATAACAATGATACTTTCATTGCCTTCAAAGCCGTCCATTTCAATAAGGAGTTGGTTGAGTGTTTGTTCACGTTCATCATTTCCACCACCCATACCAGCGCCACGACGGCGGCCAACGGCGTCAATTTCATCGATGAAAATAATGGCACGTTCAGCCTTTTTAGCATCTTCAAAAAGCGATCTTACACGACTTGCACCGACACCAACAAACATTTCAACGAAATCAGAACCTGAGATTGAAAAGAATGGAACACCAGCTTCACCAGCGACAGCTTTAGCAAGGAGTGTCTTACCTGTTCCCGGAGGGCCTTCTAAAAGGACACCAGCAGGAATACGAGCACCAAGAGCTTTGTATTTTTTCGGATTTTTCAAGAAATCAACAACTTCAACAAGTTCTTGTTTTTCTTCTTCAGCACCAGCGACATCGGAGAAACGAACTTTTACATTACCTTTACTTTGAAATTTGGCACGATTTTTACCAAAACCCATCGCTCCACGAGCGCCATTTCCTCCTTGATTCATCATCACAAAGAAAAAGACAATCAAGACAATGAAAGGAATGTAAGTAATAATGTAAGATATCCAAGTTCCACTTGAACTTTCTGGTTTGACAGTAACTTCAACATCGGCATCTTCTGCTGCACTCGTAATGGCTTCAATAGAAGAGTCACTTGGTAAAACAATTGAAGTGAATTCTGTTACAGTAGAATTGGTACTTCCCTCCAAGAATGGAAGGCTTGAACTTGTTTCAGTCGTTTGAGCTTTTGTATATTCACCACTGACTTCAATAATACTTCCACTTGGTTGGTAAGTGATTGATTTAATATCACCCGCTTTAATTTGTTTAATTAAAGTTGAGTAATTAATTTGTTGACTTTGTGTACTTGTCCCTCTTAGATAATATTGAAAGGCTGTAATCCCTGCAATAATTAAAAGAATATAAATAAAGGAATTCCGAACAAAGCCATTATTTTTGTTATTTTTCATATAGTAATTATCGACCTTCTATTATTTTGAATAGATTTCTTCCTTTAGTACACCAACATATGGTAAATTACGGTAACGTTCAGCATAATCAAGACCAAACCCTACAATAAATTCGTTTGGAACATCGTAGCAGACATAATCTGCTTCAATATCGACAACGCGACCTTCTGGTTTATCAAAAAGAGTTGCAATTTTTACTGAATTTGCTTTACGGTATTTAAACATGTCGCGAAGGTATTTAAGAGTACGTCCAGTATCAATGATATCTTCGATAAAGACAACATCACGACCTTCAATGTTAGTGTCAACGTCTTTTAAAATCTTCACTTCACCACTACTAGTTGTTTGATTACCATAACTAGAAACGACCATAAAGTCTAATTCAACATGTGTATCGATATGTTTGATTAATTCTGCCATAAATGGTACAGAACCTTTCAGAACACCGATTAAAAGAGGATTTTTACCTTCATAATCTTTCGTTAGTTGTTCGCCTAATTCTTTGGTTTTGGCAATAATCTCCTCTTCTGAGTACAAAACTTTTTTAATATCTTGTTCAAGCATGACATCACCTATTTCTAATTTTTTCAATATACAATTTGCCCTCCATTATATCATGTTTAGAGGGTTTTCTCAAATAAATTTTACCGCCAACCAAGACAAAAATAATTTTTTTATCTTGTTCACCGATAATAGCATCTGTTCGTTCTTGAATTGGGATTTTTTCGTCAATAAAAAGCCTACGCAATTTTTTTGAAAAAGTTCCAAAATCAATGGAATCACCCGCTTGTCTTTGTCTTAAAAGAATTGGGTGAGAACTGTAAACAGGAATGCCATCCCTATCCTTGTTTTTAAATTGAAATCGATACTGACCATATTTGACCATGCTGTTATATTCTAGCACTTTTTCTGCTGATTCCCTATCGGTCTTAGGTCTGATTTTTGTGATTTGAAAGCTTTGGTAATCTTTCTTTAACCAATAATTTCCCTTGATTTGATACACTAGATTTGTCTTATTTCGTAGCAACTGCAACATTTCATTAAATTGACCGTGTGATACTTGCAAATCAGGAAATTCCTCAAGATAATTTTGAAAAAGGAAAGTTTGTACAGCTGTTGTTTGTGCTAAAAATTGAGAACAATCTGTTATGTCAATTTCTGCTGTTAAATCTTGAATGGCTTGAAAGAGTTGTTGACTTTCCTGTCCGAGATGTTGCAAAGATTGCCTAAATTTGGGATTTTCCTTTTCCAAACTTGGCAGATATTGATTTCTAATACGATTTCGCAGATAATCCAATGACTGATTAGAATCATCTTCAAAATGAAAAATTTCTGGTAAATCTTTTTTAGGAATAGTCAAAAAAGGACGGATTAACTCTCCTGTACCAAACGAGCTAACAGCTTGTATTCCTGATAAATGACGAAGACGACTGCCACGCAAAAAACGCATAAAAATCGTTTCAGCTTGGTCATCTGCATGATGTGCAGTCACCACAGCAGTATAGTTTTTTTCTACCATAATTTTCTTAAAAAATTGATAACGAAAATCACGCGCAGCTTTTTCCGAAAAAATACCAGAAAAATAATCGACATAAATCGGAATCTGATGTTTTTCAGCCCACTCACAAAGGTAGGCTTCTTCCATTTCTGACTCTTGTCGCTGTTTATGGTTGATATGAGCAATTCCAATCTCAATTTCTAATTTATCACGGTATATATACAAAAAGTGTAGCAGATTCATAGAATCTACTCCACCCGATACAGCTATTAAAACTTTTTTATGTTTGGCAAAATATGCCTTTTTTTGAATTTCTTTAAAAATATTATCGTACATATCACTATTTTAAAATGGCGTAAACATCATTAGCTATATTTGAAATATCGTCATAAGAAGCGTTGTTGGTAAAAACTGACAAGATGAAAGGTTCATCAGCATAAATAATGGCAACATCATGTTTGTAATCATAGGCATCACCTATTTTATGAGCTACTTGAACGTCAATATCTCTTGAAATACGTGTTGTATCAAAAGCAGTTGATGATAGATAAGAAATAATGTCACCATCTTGATTGTAAATAGCTTCCATTAAGTTAGCTGCTGTCTTAGATGACATATTACGTGCTTTCATATCAATATCTGTTCCTGCTATCGCACTAATTTCTGAATTAAAGTCATCATCATATTGATTAGCAACATAATAACCTAAAATATTAGTTGCCACATTATCAGAATTTTGAGCGACAACTTTTAACAAATCATCAATAGTATATTCTTTATTATCAGCGGTTTTGCTAATTTTACCACTACCACTTGGGTCATAGGCTTTAGCAAAACTATTGACATCATCAACATATTTTAAAGTATCATTTGCTGAAATTGTACCATCTTGAAGTTTTACCTCAACATAATAAAGTGTAGCCAATTTAGCAACGCTTGCTGAATACATAACAGTATCAGCGTTAATCCCAGCGGTTGTTTGCGTTGATAGCTGCTTAACGTAAATAGAATAATTACTCTTATTATATTTTTGATTAAGAACTTGCTGAACTTTTTCCATACGGTTATCAGTAGCTGACAAATCATCCTCGCTAATCCAACCTTTACCATCTACTTTATAATAAGTTCCGTGGTAAGTTGTTGCTTTTTGAGTCACTGTCACTTCTGAATACGAAGTCAAATCAGTTTTTACTTCTTTGGTTCCCGTGACATAAGGTGCTTGATAAACTTTAAAACCATCTTCTAGCCAATATTCTTTTGAAATATTTTCTTGACTAATCACAACATCATCATAAATGAATTGACGACTAGCTTCAATATAACTGCCATCCGATAATTCAAAAACTGGAATGGCACTGTCATTAATGGTTAAATCAACAATTGACAGGGTATCACCAGCTAATAAAGTATCAGATACTGTCGTTAAAGCAGTGTCTTTGTAGGTACTGCTGTCTTGAGCCAAAATAGGATTGGTCGGAATACTATCAAAATAAGTTGTTTCCGCTACTACATTTGACGTCAGTTGATACTTTTCTTCATTAGTTAAGGCAATCGTTTTTTCGGTACTAACAACAGAAAGAGAAGTCAAGAAAAATGGTATCAGCATTACTACAAATAGTTTTTTCATTGGCTTCTCCCTTCGTTAGTTTTTAGTTGATTGATGATTTTCTTCTCTGAGTTTTTGATTTTCTTTGGCTAATTCTTCCAATTTTTCATCGGAATAAGCCAGAAATTTTTCAATGGTTTCGATTAAATTTTCCATATTATTTTGGTAATAAGTTTGGTAACGGATAGATTGTTTCACCAGAACGTGACAAGTAATATTTAGCGCGAGCATATTTTTCAACATAAGTATCATCTTTTAGACGGTCAGCTAGTAGCTTTTCTGCGTCTGTTTCAACGACTAATTTATCATAACTTTTTTGCAGTGAAACAACTTGCTCTTTACGCTCTTGTAAAGTTTGATAACTTTTAACAAGGTTATAAGTTGGTAAAATAAACAGTAGCATGACAACAATCAAAATCCACCCCATAAAACGATTACGTTTGCGGTTTTCTTCTTCGACATAACGTTTTTTGGTGTTTTCATCATTGATATATTGATTGCTCAATTGAACGATATTAGGCTTCTCCATCCGCTTCTATCCTTGTTTCGTTAATGATTTCATACATTCTGGTTGCATCTTCTTTTTTCGTGCTATCTTTCATTTCTAAAACACGTACTGTTAGCAATTTATTTCCAAAACGAATTTCAATTTCGTCGTTAATTTTTAAATCAGTTGATGATTTGGCTAAGATACCATTGACTTTGATGCGTCCTTTATCTGCAACTTCTTTAGCTACTGGACGACGTTTTATAATACGGGATACTTTTAAATATTTATCGAGTCTCATACATATGTCACCTCACAATCTTTTCTATTTTATCATTTTTTTAGGAAAATGACTGACTTAAACGCGTTTGTTAAGATAATGTAATAAAATCCTCACATTCACTAAAGCATACCTCTACTCTAAACAGAAATCTAAGATTTCGTCGCGCTTCTGCAGAGCTAATTAGATTGACAACAGGTCTGTGGGGGTTGTTGATTTTTAGTCAAATACTGTTTTAGAAATTGTTTGACGTGAAACATAGAGTTTTTCTGCCAATTCTTCTTGAGAGAGATTTTTTTCCTTTCTCAATTCAACTAATCTGTGTTCAAGTTCCATTTTGACCTCCTTGATAATTCCAGTCTAGACTTTATCAAAAAGTTTACCATAAAATCTCTTTGATATACTAGCTTTCTATTAACAAAAGACTTTGACAACTAGTCTTTTTCAATTTTTCTGGATTTGATTTCAGCTAGCATTTTACCAAAATTCTGAAGTTCTTCTAAAATCTCATAGTCTTTTTTATCACGGATATTAAAAGTAATTTCAATTTTACCTTGATTTTCGCCAATACGGGCTTTCAAGTTTGTTTTTGAAAGAGCTTCAAAATAATCTTGTGTCAAGTAATGTTGCAGCGAAGCTTTTTCAAAACGTACTAATAGACTGCTATCTTTACATTCCACAAGTTCTGTGAAAGCATTGTCCATATAAGCTTTAACCAAGCCAATTTCAAGTAAGTAGGCGACTTGGTCAGGGTATTCGCCAAAACGGTCAATTAACTCATCTTGTAAGCTTTGATAATCTTTCTGACTTTCGATTTCACGAATACGTTTGTAAATTTCAATTTTTTGACGTTCATCATTAATATATTCGCTTGGTAAATAAGCGTCGATTTGTAAATTCATCTCCACATTGCTCTTACGGCGCGCTTGAGATTTGCCTTGTTTCTTAGCGATAGCCTCTTCTAATAACTGCGAATACATTTCAAAACCAACAGAGTCAATAAAACCACTTTGTGAGGCACCGAGGATGTTTCCAGCGCCACGAATGGATAAATCACGCATGGCAATCTTGAAACCAGAACCTAATTCTGTAAAGCCTTTAATGGCATCTAAACGTTTTTCAGAGACCTCTGTCAAAATCTTGTCTGGACGGTACATGAGGTAGGCGTAAGCAATTCGATTAGAACGCCCAACACGTCCACGAAGTTGATACAAGGTTGACAAGCCCATGTGGTCTGCATTTTCGATAAATAAAGTATTAACATTAGAAATATCAACGCCTGTTTCAATGATAGTTGTCGCAACCAGAACATCGTAAACACCGTCAATAAAGTCCATGAGCGTATTTTCAAGTTGAATTTCACTCATCTGACCATGAACAAAACCAATGCTTGCTTCAGGAACCAACTCTTGCAATTCTGACACTTTTTGGTCAATTGTGTCAACCCTATTGTAAACGTAGAAAACTTGTCCGCCACGGTCAATTTCACGAATGATAGCCTCACGAATCAGACCAGGATTCGTTTCCAAAACGTAAGTTTGAACAGGGTAACGGTTAGTCGGTGGCGTTTCAATAACTGACAGGTCGCGAATTCCCAACATTGACATGTGAAGGGTTCGTGGAATTGGAGTCGCTGTCAAGGTCAATACATCAACTTTAGTCTTAAGCTCTTTTAATTTTTCTTTGTGCTTAACGCCAAAACGTTGCTCCTCATCAATAATAATCAAACCTAAATCAGCAAAATCAACATCTTTAGATAGTAGACGATGAGTACCAATAATGATATCAACTTGACCTTTTTTCAACTTGTCTAGGGTGTCATTTTGTTCTTTTTTGCTACGGAAACGACTAAGCACATCAACTGTAACAGGATAATTTTCAAAACGCTCTGAGAAATTTGTGTAGTGTTGTTGAGCAAGAACAGTTGTTGGCACTAAGACAGCTACTTGTTTATGGTCTTTAACAGCTTTAAAAGCGGCGCGCATCGCAACTTCTGTTTTACCAAAGCCAACATCCCCAACCAATAAGCGATCCATTGGCTTATCTTCTTCCATGTCGTGCTTAATTTCCTTGATAGAGCGAAGCTGGTCCTCTGTTTCTACAAAAGCAAAGTCTTCGTCAAATTCCCGCTGCAAATCATCGTCTGGTGAAAAAGCAAAACCTTTTAGCTGACTACGTTCCGCATACAATTTCAACAAATCATCCGCAATGTCTTCAACTTGCTTAGAAACCTTTTGTTTGGTCTTTTGGAAACGACCATCATTTAATTTATTGATTTTAGGTTCCTTGCCATCTGCAGAAACGTATTTTGATAAACTTTCAATTTGCTCTACTGGCAATGAAATTGTTGAAGAACCTTGATATTGAATGGTCAAATAATCGCGGTGCACACCATGGATTTCAATTGTTTCAATTCCTAAAAATTTACCAATACCATGAACATGGTGAACCACATAATCACCTTTTGACAATTCATTGTAGTCTTTCAAACGTTCGGCATTGCTAATATTTGAACGACGAATACGGCGCTTAATTTTCTTATGATAAATTTCATGCTCGGTAATGAGAACAATTTTCTCATCAGCAAAATAAAAGCCATGTGATAAATTGCCAACGACTAGCTGAGCTTGTTGTGCTTGTAAATCATCTGCAGCAACCACAGGTAATTCCAAACCATATTCATGTAAATTCTCCTGTAAACGTTCTAAGCCATGCTGCGAATCTGCTTGAATTAAAACGGTCGCTTTAGATTTTTGATAACGATTAACTTCATCAATCAATAACGGAAATTGATTGAAAAATTCTTGCATTGGATATTGTGTAAAATTATGAATTTTATCAAATTTAAGATTACCAAATCCTTTATGAAAATTAGAAAAGAACGTTGCTGGCTGATATTGACGTAAGTCTTTATAAATATCAGCGAAGTAAACCAAACTTGACACTGCTTTACCACATTGTAAATCTTCTGCCAACAAGTTTGCAACTTCCAAATCAAACTTAGCATTGCGGTCAACTAGCTTTTGAAAATCATCAAAAAAGACTGGTGTTCCCTTAGAAATGTAATCAAGTAACGTCCACTCTTTTGCATAAAAGAGTGATAAGAAACGTCTAATGTCTTTATGCTTATACTGTTCCTGAGTTGCAGCATAAAGCTCACTTAAATAAGCTTGCTGTTCATCTTTAGCAGTCTCTAAAAACGTCTCAAATGCCTTACTAGCTCTAGCAAAATCTTCTTCCGATAAAATGAGCTCATCAGCTGGGGAAATGGTTACCTGCTCAATATTACTAAGTGATTTTTGTGTTTCTGCATCAAACTGACGAATACCATCAACTTCATCACCAAAGAATTCTAAACGATAAGGATAGTCAGCTGTCATCTCATAAATATCAAAGATATCACCACGCCGACTAAATTCGCCTGGATTAAGAACCTGTGATACTTTTTGGTAACCGATATTTGACAGTACCTTTACAACCTTGTCAAGGTTGTAATCCTTACCGACAACAAAATTTAGCTGACTTTCAGCATAAATTTCTGGATTTGGTAGTAAAACACGGGCTCCTACTAAATTTGTAATTAAGATACCAGATTGCTTATTATCTTGTAAAAAATTTAAAGCTTCTAGGCGTGAGTGTGCCTTATCCATCGAGGCAAAAATAAACTCTGCCGCCGCAACATCATCCGCAAAAAAAGTATAAACCTTTTCCTCACCAATCAAGCTAGATAAATCACTAGCCAATTTTTCAACTTCATTTTGTGTTGAGGTGATGACAACTATTTTTTCCTCATTAGCCTGATAAGCAGAAGCAATGGCAAGAGCTCTACTAGAAGCTGATAAGCCCATAATCAGTTGCCTACCAATATTAGCCACGCCGCTATGCCATGTTTGAATGAGCTTATTTTGACTAAATAAATCAATAATATTCATAGACTTACCCATTAAATTTTTGCATGGTTTTTACAAAATCTGCTTCCTGTAAATAAAATTGAACAGCTTCATTAACCTTTTCAAGTGTATTAGTAACTGTAATATAATCATCTTGGTCAAATTTTCCAAGAACGTGGTCAACTACCGGACGACCTTGCTTTGGACGTCCAATACCAACTTTAATACGGTCAAATGCCTGCGTTCCAGTGTGAGCAATAATAGATTTTATGCCATTATGCCCACCAGCAGAGCCTTTCTGACGTAGGCGAATACGCCCCACTTCCATATCTAAATCATCATAAATCACCAAGAAATCTTCAATATCAATATTATAATACGTCAACAAAGCATGAACAGCGATGCCTGAATTGTTCATAAAAGTGGTTGGTTTGACTAGATAAACTTTTTCTCCGTTGATAAAACAAGAACCAACTTCTGCTTTAAAATTCTTCTCCTCTGAAAATGTGACATTGAAATCCTTAGCAAGGCGGTCAATTGCCATAAAACCAATATTATGCCTTGTTTCGTGATATTTACTGCCTGGGTTTCCCAGACCAACAATCATTTTTACCATTAATTTTCCTTTCCAATAAACGCCAAAAGGGCTGGAAAAACTTTTTCCAACCTCGACAATATTTAATTAATTTTGCTTATACGTTAAAGCGGAATTCCATGATATCACCATCTTGAACCACATAATCTTTCCCTTCTTCACGAAGACGACCTGCTTCTTTGACAGCTTTTTCAGAACCATATTTGATTAAGTCATCATAAGACATTGTAATCGCACGGATAAATCCACGTTCAAAGTCAGAGTGAATGATACCAGCTGCTTGAGGAGCTTTGATACCACGTTTGAATGTCCATGCACGAACTTCTTTTTCACCTGCTGTAAAATAAGTGCCAAGACCAAGCAAGTGATAAGCAGCACGTGTCAATTTATCAACACCAGATTCTGTTAAACCAAGGTCTTCAAGGAATAACGCTTTATCTTCATCATCAAGTTCAGAGATTTCTTCTTCGGCACGCGCTGAGATGACAACAACTTCTGCATTTTCAGTTGCAGCAAATTCACGAATTTGTTTTACGTATTCGATATCATCTGGATTAGCTACTTTATCTTCATCAACGTTTGCAACATAAAGCACTGGTTTTGTTGTCAAAAGGAACAATTGTTTAACAATTTTTTGTTCTTCTTCTGTAAAGTCAACCGTACGTGCTGATTTTCCATCTTCAAGGACTGGTTTAATTTTTTGAAGAACGTTAAATTCTGCGATAGAATCTTTATCTTTTTGAGTACGTGCCACTTTTTCTACACGCGCATAACGTTTATTAACAGATTCCAAGTCAGCAAGAATCAATTCTAAGTTAATTGTGTCGATATCTGCAAGTGGGTCAACAAAAGCATCTTCACGCCCTTGCTCACGCATAACATTTTCATCATCAAAAGCACGAACAACGTGAACGATAGCATCTACTTCACGAATGTTAGCAAGGAATTTGTTACCTAGACCTTCACCACGTGAAGCACCTTTTACGATACCCGCAATATCAGTAAATTCAAAGGTTGTTGGAACTGTTTTTTTCGGTTTGATAAGTTCAGTCAATTTTTGCAAACGTTCATCTGGTACTTCTACCATACCAACGTTAGGGTCGATTGTCGCGAAAGGATAGTTAGCAGCTTCCGCACCTGCCTTTGTAATCGCATTAAAAAGAGTTGATTTTCCAACATTTGGTAAACCAACGATACCTGCTGTTAAAGCCATATTTTATAAGTCTCCGTTTAAATTATTCAATCATACCTATTATAGCAGAAAAACTCAGCATTAAACAAACATTTCTACTATATAGCAAGCGCTATTAGCCATAAAAATTGAGTTCAGTATAATTATTTTTACTTTACGACAAAACTTTCTTTAATTTGCGTTCAAAGTCGTGGCGGCTCATCATAACTACATGGTCGCAGTTTGTGCAACGAATTTTAATATCAGCTCCAAGTCGAATGACTTCCCATTCATTGGCTTTTTTTCCAGTAGCTTTTATCGTACAAGCATGGGGCTTTTTCATTTCAACGTGACTTCCAAGTTCGTACATTGTTTCTCCTTTTACAAATAAATATAGCGTTTTTTGGTGATAAAGTAATTTCGTTCAATGATACAATTTCACCATCAATTTCAATTAAACTCTCTTTTGGAAAGTTAACCGTAACCTGTTTTAACGAACAGTGATTTAAGTAAGACGATTTCTCATGTCTTTTAAGAACCAAAGACAACAGTACCGTTAATCGTTGGAAAAAAGGTTCTCCTTTGGCATAAACACACCCCAAATTCTTAGCAGCTTGATTAACAACCCATGCTGCAAATCCTAAATCTAAGCTATTTAATACTAAACCTTCTTGATAACTGTAAACCGTGATTTCTTTAGGCAGATTTGTTAACGAGGCTAATAATGCTTCTAAGTTTGGTACTATACCAAGAGCACGCGCAAAATCATTACCAGAACCGACAGGATAATAGGCAAACGGAAGATTTGCTGGCAAATGATAGAGAACTTTTGATAATGTTCCATCTCCTCCGACAATCAGAAGCTTATCTTTTTCTGGGTCAAATGTTTTTAGCAGTCTCTCAACTTGATGTAATTCATCGTTTTTATAGCGTGTTAATAAAGTGCAAATATCTGATGTATGATGTTTTTCAATATCACTGATAACTTGTTTTGCCCCATGATTTCCTGCATGGGGATTAGCAATAATATAAAGCGTCATATTATTAGATATTATACCATAAAAAGCGAGAACACTGCATGAACAGTGCTCTCGCTGGAGATTATGAAAAAGAAAAGTTTTAGGATGGTTATAGTGTATAAATTCTTCCTTAAATTTTTCTTAAAGATTTTTAGTTTGTACGAACCGGAGTGATTAATTGAATAAAGTTTTCAGCATCATCACCTGGCATTAAGGTAAATGGACGCACTGATGAAATAAAGCGAATAACAACTGTTTCACTCTTCAAGGCTTTAAGAGCTTCAATCAGATAAGTTGGGTTAAAGCTAATTGTCAAATCATTGCCTGATTGGTCAATAGTATCCAATTCTTCGTTAACTTTACCGACTTCAGGTGAGTTAACGTGAGCAGAAACACTATTATTAGCAATTTCAAGTTTAACAGTACCATTTTGTGTTGCATTTGAAATCAAGTGAGCACGTTCCATTGCTGAACGAAGTGCATTGGTATTAAATGTTACTTCTGTTTCAAAAGTATTTGTCAACAAGCGGTCAGTATCTGGATAATTTCCTTCTAAAAGTCGTGTATAGAAGCTAATGTAGTCGCTTCTAAAAAGCATTTGACTATCAGAGAAGAAAACTTCTACCGTTTCAATATCATCTGTAAATACAGCTGCAAATTCACGTAAAGATTTACTTGGAATAACAACGTTGAAATCATTTGAAGTATTTTCCAAAGTTAATTTACGTTGGCTCATACGGTGAGAATCAGTTGCGACTGCTTTAAAGTCTTTGTGGTCACTAAGAACCATATGAACACCAGTCAAGATTGGACGGCTTTCTTGAAGACTTGCTGCAAAGGCTGTTTCAGCAATGATAGATTTCAATAGTTTTGTTTCTAAAACTAAAGGATTTTCAGTAGCCATTTCTTGAAGGCGAGGGTAAAGATCAACATCTTTTCCTTTTAAGGTAATTTCTGATTTACCACTTGTTAAAACGATTTGATGATGTTCAATTTCTTCAAAGTCTAATGTCATATCTGGAAGACTTGAAACGATATTAATAAAGAAGTTTGCTTCTAATAGTACAGCACCAGTTGAAGTAATCAATAAGCCTGCATTTTCATTAGAAGTTGGAATAGTGTTTTCAATTGAAATTTGTCCGTTAGAACCAGTCAATGTAATGTTACTATTTTGAACTTCAATTTTAATTGTTGAAAGAACTGGAATCGCATTTTTAGTAGAAATAGCTCTCTTGGTTGCATTCAATGCTTGAAGAAAGAAAGATTTATTGATTGAGAATTTAATCATAGGAAAACTCCTTTAGTTATTAAGTATTAAATTAGTAGTAGTAGTAGGTCTTGTTTATATTGTTGATAAGTCCTAAAATCGCACAAACGTCGCGCGAAAAGAGTTGTTAACAACCTGTGGATAAGTCGCTAAAAATTTTTATGGTTATCCACAATACCTATTTTATCTTATTTTTGATGGTTTCAATTTCAATACGTAAACTGTCATCTTGAGCTAGCATATTTTTGATTTTATTGTAGGCATGTAAGACCGTTGAGTGATCGCGACCGCCAAATTCCTTCCCGATTTTTGGAAGTGAATTGTCAGTCATTTCACGTGCGAGATACATAGCTACTTGGCGCGCTAAAACAATATCTTGCGTCCGTTTGGTTGCCTTGATTTCTTTAACAGTAACGCCGTAGAATTTTCCAACTTGACTTTGGATTTCATCGATTGGGATAACTGTCATTTTTGGACCATCTTGCTTACGAGCGCGAATCGCTTCTGCTGCGACATCAACCGTAATGGTTTCAATCTTTTTAATGCTAGCAACGAGGCTAATATCTTTTAAAGCTCCCTCAAGGTCACGAACGTTGGAATCAAATTGTCCTGCAAGATACTCAATCGTATCTTGCGGAAAAATATAATTATATTCTTGCGTTTTATTCGTTAAAATGGCAACACGTGTTTCAAAATCAGGGGGAGTGATATTGATTGTCAAGCCCCATTTGAAGCGCGTGACCAAACGTTGCTCAAGGTTGTCCAGATGGTCAGGTGTACGGTCACTTGTCAATACAATTTGCTTGTTATTATCATAAAGAGCATTGAAAGTATTGAAAAATTCTTCCTGTGTCCCAGACAATGTTTTCTTAGCTAGGGATTGAATATCATCAATTAGCAAGACATCAAGATTGCGGAATTTTTCCTTTAACTCTTCCATTGTGTCCAAACGGATATGAATAACAAATTCATTGATGAAATTTTCAGCAGTAATGTACTTCACACGCGCATTGGGATTATTTTGTAAAACCGCATTACCAATGGCATTGAGCAAGTGAGTTTTTCCCAACCCAGGTCCTCCCCAAATAAAAAGAGGATTGTAAGTTGTTCCTGGAGCGTCTGCAACGGCGTAAGACGCAGAAAATGCCCAACGGTTTTCGTCACCTTGTACGAAATTATCAAAGGTATATTTGGTATTTAAGTCAGAATCGACTAGGGGCAAAGTGTTTTTTTGAGTTGTTGGAACAGTTTGTGAAGTTGTCACTACTCCTGTTTGATTGGTTAAATCCTCTTCAAAGACATAGTTGACAACAATTTCAGCATTATAAACCTCAAAACCAGCCGTCAAAATAATTGGTTTAAGATTTTTATCCCAAAACAACTCTTTCATAGGGTCTAAATAAATGGTAGCCATATTTTGCTCAATTTGAATCAAACGAGCATCCAAAACAAAAAATTCATATGTTGCTTGTTTTAGTTGGCTTTTTGCTAATTCCAAAACCCTACTCCAAAAAATTTGTTCATTTTCAGTCAT